>JAZSHD010000226.1:0-9785 GCA_045533055.1 Victivallaceae bacterium
GCACTTTTCTTTTTGCAAAGCCAAAAAGAAAAGTGCCAATAAAAGGTTTGGGAAAAAGGGGTGGAGTTTGAGGAGGGGAAAAAGGACCTTTCCTCCAAAAGGTCTTTTTCCCCTCCTCAAGATTCAACCACATTTACAAAATATTATTATGGCATTTACTACTAGAAAATCTTTGTTGGCTCGGGTTCGCGGCGGTGATGAGGTTTCGTGGAGTGAGTTTTATGCGGCGTACAAGCCGTTGATTTTGCTTTGCGGGGGCGATTGCGGTTTGACGGCGGATGAGAAGGAAGAGTTGGTTCAGCAGGTGATGTGCGAGCTTTTCCAGAAAGACATTGTGGAAAAATACGATCCGGAGAATATTCCGGAAGGGGTCACATTTGTTTACGATCCGGCGAAGGGGCGGTTCCGGCATTTCTTGCGGAAAATTATCCGTAATCAGGCGTTAAAAATCGTCCGGAAGCGTAAGGATACGAGTTCGCTGAACGATGAAAACAATCCGATCGAACTTGGCAGTGAAGATGCGTGGAACGCGGTCTGGGATGAAGAGTGGTACAAACATTTGTTGAATATGGCATTAGTGGAGTTGAAAGAGCGGGTTCAGCCGGAAACTTATGCGGCGTTTGAGATGTACGCATTGCATGAGCGGAACGCCGAAGAAGTGGCAAAGTTTCTGAATATATCTGTATCAAGCATATATACCGCTAAAAGCCGCTGTATAAGCACTTTGCGTGAAATAATCAAAACTCTGGACGAAAGATGATTTTATGAAACACTACACCAAAGAAGAATTGGATTTGTACCGCCACGGCAAGATGTCAGTTTTAAGCCGGATAAGCTGCACATCGCACTTGAAAGAGTGCAAAGAGTGTGCTAAATTATTGGAAGAGCTGAAAGAAGACGATCAACTGCTGGAACACCTCCGCAGCAGCATACAAATCTACAAAGATTTAACCGAAATAAAACCTGCCGCCAGCACAGTGTGAGGGTGGGAAAGATATGCATAGCAGATCATATAATCAACAAAAATTGGTAACTATGTTTAAGAAAATTAAAAATTTATTGATTGGTGTGCTTCTTATCTTGGCTGCTCTCTGGCTTTTGCTGGGGGGACGGGCCACCAGCGATATTTCGGTGCTTGACCGCTTGCCCGATCATGATTATATTGCTGAAATCAATGAGCTTATGAAACAGCAGCGCTGGGGCGAAGCTAAAACCCTTTGCGAAGATGTTATTGCTTTGGATTTGCCTTGTGCCAAAGATGCCAACGCACTGAAGGAAAAAAGCGAAAGCGAGTCCAAAAAGATCTTCAACCGTCTTTATAAAGTCGGTAAAGGTTTTATCACCGGCGAGCCAGACAAATCTTTGGAAGAACTGGGCGGCAGTGTGGCTTCGGATATGTTCATGTATGGTGATATTCGGGACCTTGCCAAACAGGGCTACTATAAAATCACTGGCAAAGAAACTGATGCCGTGGTTGCCGCTTTGGCTGCTTTGGGCTTGGCAACTGAATTTTTTGATGTTGCCGATTGGGCTCCGGCGGCTTTGAAAGCTTTTCGCAAGATCGGAGCCATTACTGATTCTATGGGCAAATATATCATAAAGTTATCTGCTGATATTGTTAAGACCAAAAAACTTAACTCTGCCTGCAAAACTTTTTTCAAAAATCTGAGTACTTTGCTTAATAAAGCAGGATTTATCCGTTCCGGCAGTATTGTAAAGCATGCAAAAAATGCCGATGAAATCGCTGTGTTGGCAAAAAGTGCAGAAAAATCGCCTCACGCAACCCATCTGGTCGCCCGGGCGGCGGATAAGCAAACTTGCGAAGTTATAGAAGCGGTAAATAAACACAAAGATTCTCCCGCTTTAATGAAAAAAATCGCTCAAAAAGGTGCCGATTCCGTAAAATTGATCACCAGAGGTGGCAAGATATTGCATAAAAAACATCTTGCCCAATTCTTGCGGCAGCTCTTGGGCGGATACTTTTATTTACTCTGCTTGATACTGTTCGGCTGCGGAGGATTTTTGATTTACCGCTCAGTAAAGAGTATTAAAAATATTTTTCCGTTCAAAAATAAAAAAGCAAAAGCATAATTTAAAAAAGGAGTTTTTCATGCTTGAAATTTTATCCAATCCATTTGTTATCGGCATCTTGAGTTTTATAGCCGGGGCATTGTTTGTTTATATAAAATCTGTCATTAAGCAAAGAGAGCTTAAAAATGAGATCAAAAGCCTCAAAAATAATATTGTAACCTCGATGGATGAACATCGGGTCAATGTCGAAAAAATCAAAGCTCTTGAAGAGCAGGTAAACAATCAGAAAGTAACTATTCAAATATTGAAGGAAAAACCTTCCCAGCGGGATTTGCGGGAGCTGCGCCAGTATGCCGAGGCTTGTGCAATGATGACTAAAAAAGCCCCCGGTTTTGCTCAAGCCTGGCAGAATTGTTTGGAAGAAATTGCCAAAAAGGAAGAAGATGAATCTTTGGGACGGATAATTTTCACCAAACCATTACAAAAAGTGATAAATTTTTTCAAACGCCCGACCGCATTGGTGGAAGCAAAAGAAGTTTCTGACATTGCCGCAGCTGAATGTGATGATTGCAAACTGCTGGATGAGCAAAAAAAGCGATAAATAATCAAAAATCAAATTTTTCGTCCGCAATTTGGAAATTTTGCCAAGTTGCGGATTTTTTCTGTAAGATTTGGCTTTTTTTCGATAGTATGTTTGGTAAAAGAGAGTTTTTGAATGGGAGAATTGATTATGTTGTTTGAAGAAAAAAATACCGGACGCACTAACAGTTGTGGTTGTTTGGCTCTTATCATTATTGTTGTATTGCTAAATTCATTGACCCGCTGTTGAAAAAAATTTTCAACTTTTTTTATGATTGGACGCAAGATGTCTTACCCCTGGTGGTAGATTGTTGGTGGGGTGTGAAATTTTAATAAAGGAGTGTTTTATGAAGATCGTTAGAAAAATTGTTGCCGTTGGTTTGTTGAGTGTTGGTTTGGTGTCGGACGCGGGTGCTGCCACGGCAGATATTGTTGAAAAATTGCAGAAAAATCCACAGTCATTAGATCTGCATACTGTGGAGTGGGACAATATCGATCCTTGGACCTGGCGGGAAATTCTGCTCAAACAACCGCAACTGGCAAAGTATTGTAATTGGAGCAAATTCTCTGGTTGTAACTGGGCTCTTTTACTTGCCGACGCTCCGCAGTTTGCTGATAAATGTGATTGGAGCAAACTTGATGAAACTGATTGGCAGGAACTTTTTGCCAAACAACCGCAGCTGGCTGCCAAATGTGATTGGAACAAATATCGGGCAATACATCAAAAAGGTTCTGTTGCACCTGAATTGCTCAAAACTCTTATCGATAAACCTGATTCTCTTGATTTACAGGCGGTTCCCTGGGGCGGAATCGATCCTTGGATCTGGCGGGAAATTCTGCTCAAACAGCCGCAACTTGCAAAGTATTGTAATTGGAATAAGTTTTCCGGTCACAACTGGGCCCTTTTACTTGCCGATGCTCCGCAGTTTGCTGACAAATGTGATTGGAACAAGCTTGATGAAAATGCCTGGCGGAAACTTATAACCAAACAGCCGCAGTTCGCTGAAAAATGCAGTTTCAAAAAGTTTTCTGCTCACGGATGGGTATTGATGATGATTGAGTTGCCGCAATTTGCCGATAAGTGCAACTGGGATATTTTAACAGGTGATAATTGGTGTTTTTTATTGATTTATCAGCCTCGATTTGCTGACAAATGTGATTGGAACAAGTTAACTGGCAATAACTGGACTGATTTACTCAAACGCCACCCGCAGTTTGCTGATAAATGTAATTGGAGCAAGCTTTCCACTGATAACTGGTGCTGTTTGTATCAAAAGCATCCGACAATGGTAAAAAAGACTTGTCACGGCAAGCTGAATTTGCTTAAAATCAGGATATTGTCTGTATGGAATAAAATTATGAAATAAATAGTTCTGATTTATAAATGAAAAGGAGTGTTTTATGAAGATCGTCAGAAAAATTGTTGTCGTTGGTTTGTTGAGTGTTGGTTTGTTGGTTCTTGGCGTTTGGGCTGGCTGGCGAATGGCTCCCTATGGTGTTGCTTGTGGTGCTGGTGCTATTTCTCCTCCTGCTGCCGGTTATAATTTTGCTCCGGAACCCGCCGTCCAATGGGGGAGCGGCTCTGCCGATAATTCTTCCCCAACGGAATCCGGACGCAAACAGCAATTTACGGCTGAATTGCAGCTGCAAACAACTGATGAATCAAATGTTGTGGTCAAAAAGGTTACGGAACTGGCTGAAAAGTTTTCCGGATACTCTGTTTACTCCAACATGGTCAGCGTAAAAGTCAAGGTGCCGGTAAAAAACAGCAAGTTTTTTTTAGCTGAAGTCGAACGGCTAGGCACGGTGATGTTCCGGGAAATCACTTCGCAGGATGTTACAAGTGAATATCGTGATTTGGAGCTTAAATGCAGAAATCTCCGGTCTTTGCGTGACCGCCTTGCCGGACTTTTGAAAAAGGCGGAAATGGTGAATGATATTCTGAAAATCGAATCCGAACTTGCCCGGATCACTACCGAGCTGGAACAGGCGACCGGATTGTTCAAGGTTTTGAAAAATTCGGTCGATATGGTTACTGTTAATGTAAAATTGACCACCGGAAAGATCGAGCCCCAGCGGCTTCCCGTAGCGTGGATATCGTGGTTGGGCAGACTTAACGATCTTAATGTTGTAAACTATGGTGCTATTATCGAGGAGGAGTTTACTGTTGAAGCAAACTTGCCCGAAGGTTTTGCAACCTGTTACTGTAACAAAAATATGATCAATGCTGTTGACGGCAATATGTCGGTATTGCAAGTAAAAACTCACGACGACTTGCCGGGAGCAACACCGGAGTTTTATCAGAAACTTATTGCCAAACGACTCAAAGCAGGCTACTATGACTTTAAAGATGTTGCCTGTAAAAATATCTCTTTGCCGGACAATCGCCGCGGCTGTCTTGTTTCTGCCTGTATTGGTGATTATTCTTATTATGTCGCAGTTGTTTTCTACAAATCCGGTTGGTTTTGCAAGCAAAATAAGATATTGGTAATTGAACTTTACGGCAAAACCGCCAATGTGGAAAAAGTCAATATGAATGAGATAATCAAAGGGTTTCAGTTTTAAGCAAACGTATTGCTCAAAGGTCCCGCCAAGAAACTTTAAGTGGAAGAATGAATGATTTACATCAAAAAAAGATCGTGATTGTTAACAGTAAATGAAATTAAACCTGAAAAAAAAGGAGATTTGTATGGTGATCAATGCTAAATTCTATGTGGCAGTAAAAGTGGTAGCTGTTATTGTTCTGATTGTTCTGGCTTTTTTTGTCGGAAAGATGCGTGGAGACATCAAGTACCTCGAAACTGGGTACAAGGAGGGATACAATGAGGGATACGGTGTGGCTCTCCAGGAGTGGGCCCGTATATTAGATGGCAACAAGAAAGCGAAAAATGATTGAATGAAGCAATAAATTGCAACTTCAGGAGAAAAATAAATGCAGAAAAAAAGCATTGCAGATGAAATCAAAAAATGTTTGAAGTCCGGGATCCCGGTTGCCGCTTTGGTTGGCAGCATCGACAGTTTGACTTGCGGTTGTGGCGATAACAATGCAGAGGTTAAACCGCCGGCCCTCAAACCCGCAGAAAAGATGCCTGATCCTGGAATGCCAAGCGTGCCACCGGTTGCTGCAGATAATTTGCCTGTTAAAAAAGAAGTTAAAAAATACACTGAAAAACTTGCGTTTGAAGACCGCGATTTTACAAAGAATTTTTCCAAACTTTCTGCTTCCGGCAAAAAAAAGTTGAATAGGTTTGTTAAAAATATAAGCCGGAAACATGCAGAAATTTTATATTCCCGGGGCAAGGATGGTTCCACATTAGAGCTGGAATTCACTTGGGGCAAGGCCGGAGAAAGTGATGCCAACAAGCGTAAAAAAGCTCGGACTGTTTTAGAAGTATTCTGTCCTTCTGATCGCAAGATTACGGCGGGAGTACACATCACCCCCGCATGGGTATTAGGTAGAAAGATAATACTATCAATAAAAAGTTTAATTTCAGAACTGAAAAATTAAGATGGTAACTCTTCCGGAAAAATTACCGTGGGTGCTGGCGCTTGAGTTATCAAACAAATGTAATTACAAGTGTCCGTTCTGCTATTGTTTGTGGCATGAATACCCGGAACTTGCCCGGCATGTTCTGTCGGTTTGGCAGTGGAAAAAGGTTATTGGCGAAGCCATTGAAAAAGGCTGCAGAAATTTCCTTTTTACCGGCGGCGAACCATTATTGCGTAAAGATTTGCCGGAGCTGATTGAGTACGCTCAAAAAACGCCTGATACCCAAGTGGATATTTTCACCAACGGTTCGCGGATGACCGAAGAACTTTTGCAGTATTTCAAAGCACGCAAGGTTGGCATTTCCACAAGTTTGCAAGGTCTGCGTACTTACAGTGCCATGACCGGCACCCGGCGGAAATTTTACAAAACCATTGATTTGATCGCCCGTTGCCGGGAGTTGGAATACCCTTGTCAGGTCGGCATTACGGTTACGGCAATAAATATGTTTGAAGTGGAAGATATTGTAAGTGCCGCCGCTTTTGCCGGAGCTGCCATAATTCAGCTTTCGGTCTTTATGAATGCGGGGCGTGGCAAAGATAACAGCAGTTTGCAAATCAGCAAAGACCAGTGGCAGCAGATTAAGGCAAAAGTCAAAGCTCTGCCATGCAGTTCAAAAGTGGTATTCGGCGAAGAGTTTGAGTGCAAATGTTTGACCGACGCATCATTCAAATGTCCGGCAGAAAAAGATTTTGGCGTTGTTTCGCCCAACGGCGTTTACCGCCAATGCCTGCATTATTATCAACCCAATGCTGTGTAAAAAGCAACATAAGCGTATTTAGGGTCTGTTTAATTACAGAGTTTATCAAAGTCAAGAAGTTTATAAAGGTTTGAAGTTTTAAGCAAAAACCGTATTGCTCAAAGGTCCCGCCAAGAACCTGTTTTATATTTGAAAGGATGTGATAATTTATGGAATGTGATGTTAATGAGCATACTGACTCATTATTCTCCCCGCCGATCGAGCCGGGTGTTTGGGTAACATATAAGATCAATAATTCTGAAAAATACCATGAAGCCAAATGTATCTTGCCATCGTATTATTGTGACTTTACTCAATCCGAGCGAATGTTCATTGGAACTATGCCAATAAAACAATATTTTAAAACGCATAAAATAATTCTGGCGTGGTGGGGCGGCTCGCAGATTGAAGACTTGCAAAAGTGGGGTTCTGATGCTGTCATAGAATTTTATCCCTGGCGTGTTGCTTCATTTTCGGAGTATTACCGGAAAAAATTTTCTGGCTTGCCTAATGAATACAATATATATTTATCTTGTAAGTTCGACGAGATTGACGGGAGACAATATTATTTTGAAATTATGCCCGTCGGCAGTGAAACGGTTTGCGATTCAGGTATAATCAACTCCGGGAAAGTCAGTACGGTAAAAAAGGGTAAAAGACAACTTTCGGAGTTAAAAAAAGAAAATACCGAAGATACTCCGCTTGCTCCGGAGCTGGCTTATCAGCTGGCAGTGAGAACTATACCGCATCGGGCTGAAAAGCTGTACCGGGCAAAAGTCCTGCTGAACTGGTGTGCATCTGCTTTGCTGTTGGTATCGGCTTTGTGGGGAGCAGTGCCGCTGTGGGGATCTCCATACAGTTATGCCGGAGCAGTTTTTCATTGGATTTGGATGAGTGAATATATTTATTACATTGAAATCATTCATTGGGCGGCATCAGCTTTTTTCCTGATTCCTGCATTGGTTATTATGTGGGGTAGGAAATGTTTTTGGCGGACTTTTTTAAGAAACTACTCCCTGTTGGCAATCATCGCTTGCTGTGCGGCGGCTTTTTATTGGCATCCAGAGGATGTTGAGTTTTCCTACTGGTCAAGGATTGTTCCACCTGGTAAAATATTGTGGGCAATCGGTGTGATTTTTGCCGGGATTTTTTATGCTTCCCGCAACCGGGAACTTTGGGGAGCTGACACTTGTACTTTATCGCAGCTCAAACTGCTGGCGGCACATTATCAGAATTTGGCAACTGTTACGCAAGCAAAATTTTGGCAGCGTGGCAAGCAATCGTTCCGCAAACGCTGGTTCTCTGTTACTATGGTTTTGTTTTACTGCGTGTGTACGGTTTGGGTATACAGCGGTTATCATATTATCAAAAACAGTTGTTATTGGCAAACTTCCTCCGGAAGTGTTCTTTACGAAGAAGCACAAAAATATTTGCTGCGCAATACTGTCTGCAATACCCGCAGATTCCTGCTGTTGAAGAAAAGTGCGGAAAAAGATCATTTGCTGGCAATGGTTGAGTTATCGCATGAATACTTGTGGAGCAGGGTGGATGAAAATATAGAAATGAATCCCAATTATGATTGGGAAAAGGGTATTTATTGGGTAAAAAGAGCCATTAAAATAAGTACTCCGTCAACAGCTGAGTATGTAGAAATGTATCTGAATAACAGTTTTTTCGGAACCGAATTTACCGGAGAACGGGCTGCTGTTCTTGAAAAATTAAAAGCCGAGTTGGCAGATCATCTGAAAAATATACAGAAAAATCAATCCAAAAATTGAATACAATGTAAAGTAAAGGTTATAGAGAAAAATGAAAGACGCATTTGAAAATAATATGTTGGTTTTCCGCAAATGTAAAGAATTAAACTCCCGCTATTTATTGTTTCAGAAAATATTTCTGTTGATCACCGGCGGCAGCAGCTTGATCGGCGGGATAGCTGCGTTTGTATATACTGGCAATATAATTTCGCTGCCTCTGCTGCTAATCTTGTGGGGATTGCTGCTGCTGTTTCACGCTGATTTTTCGCAAACGGCATATCAGATTTGTCTGGCGTTTATGCTGGTTGCAACGCTGTTTGTTAAATCTACTGATAACATATTTTTCAATGAAGAAATTTTTGGCTTTCTTTCTGAATATCTGGTCAGTGGCAGTTTGATTAACTTTTCAATAATGTTTTTCATTGTTTACAACATAATGAAAACCGCCTGCAATCCTGATTTATTCGGCTTGTTTTCGCCCAGATTAAGACATCTGTTGCGGTACAGAAAGCAAGTCCGCAAAAAATAAAGATGAGTATTTAACCGACTTACAGGATGATGATTTGAATGTTCATATTCTTGCTGACCGTATGAACAGGAATGTGCGATTAAAAATTTTTCAATTTTTTTTGATGTGGCAGGTGAATGAGTTTGTGTGGCAGAAATGTGGTATTTCCTGTTCGGGAAGGCATGAATTTGATAGAATCCGAAAGAATGGACAAAAAAAAGCCGGTGCTTTGCTTTGGAACTCAAAACACCGGAAAAAGGCAAAAAAAATGGTATGCCCGTCGCGATTCGAACGCGAGACCTTCTACTCCGGAGGCAGACGCTCTATCCAGCTGAGCTACGGGCACACACTTACATACCTCTTAATATAACCTTGATTTGTGCTTTTGCAATCCTTAAAGCAAGGATTTTTCGCAAAAAAATCATTTTTTTGTTTTTTTTAATAGTTTTTTTATTGGTTTTATCTGTCAAAGATGGTATATTGTAGTCGGTGGTTTGTATCTTAATTGGTGTTTGCAGCTTAAATGGGGTTAGATTATGTTCTTGAAAGTTGCTTTGGGGATAGTTGTTTTCTCTCTCTTCTGGGGGAAGTCGGATCGTAGCCATGTCGTTCTGTGAGCCAAGG
>JAZSHD010000271.1:0-20225 GCA_045533055.1 Victivallaceae bacterium
CCGCAAGCCTTTTGCGGTGATGATGAACAATGTTGATACGGTAAGAAAAGAGTGTATTTTAAGCGAAAAAGCTCTTTCATGGCTGGATGGCTGCGAAAAACCGATCTTGCTTTTGGCAAAAAAAAGCGATTGCACATTGCCGGATATTCTGGCTCCCGGCAATCCCACGCTGGGAGTGATGCTGCCTTATGCACCATTGCAGATGCTGCTTTTTGATTACCCCGATGGTGTGGAATTTACTGATACATTAGTTATGACCAGCGGCAATGTATCCGGTGCCCCCATCTGCCGAACCGAAGAGGATGCTTTGCAGGAGATCAGCAGTTTTTGCGATATTATACTTTCTCACAACCGGGATATCCGCTTGCGTGCCGACGATTCAGTGATGCGGCTTTATAATAACGAGCCTTACATGATCCGCCGCTCCCGGGGTTTTGCTCCGCTGCCGATCAAGGTTGATTTGCCGCTTAAAGGCGAAGTGCTGGCGATCGGCGGCGAGCTGAAAAATGCTTTCTGTATCGCCAAAGATCAACTTTTTTACATAGCCCCCCATATTGGAGATATGGAAGATATTCGCAGCAACGAGGCTTTGAAAGATTCAGTCAAGCTCTTTTCGGAGTTGTTGGAGTGCAAGGTGGATAGAACCATATCGGATATGCACCCGGGGTATCACACCACCCGCATCGCCGGAGAATTAAGCAGTAATGTGGTGAAAATCCAGCACCACTATGTTCATATATTGAGCTGTATGGCAGAAAATAATTACCTTGAACCGGTTATCGGGGTTGCTATGGATGGTACCGGCTACGGCTGTGACGGCACGATCTGGGGAGGGGAAATATTACTTGCTTCTCCAGATAAGTTTGAGCGGTTTACGCATATAGCACCTTTCCCCCAAGCCGGGGGCGATGCCGCCAGCCGGGAAGGGTGGCGGATCGCGGTGGGGTTGTTGGAAAAGTATCTGCCGGAGCAAGCGGGCAAGTATGCAGAGAAACTTGATTTGTGTTCGCCTGTGGAATACAAGATGCTTTCGGCAATGATAAAAAACAACATCAATACCGTTATCAGTACCAGTGTCGGCAGATTGTTTGACGGCGTAAGTGCCCTGTTGGGCATTGCCCGAAGCTCCACCTTTGAAGGCGATGCAGCTATGAGCTTGGAGTTTGCCGCCCAAAGGTGGTATGAAGCAAACAAAGATGATCTGCCAGGAATTGATAGCTCTTTTGCAGAAAAAGGCATTATGGCAACCGATGAACTTTTTATCCGGTTGGCAAATGAGCGTATAAAAGGCGTGGATGTGGGGTTTCTGGCATACAGCTTCCACAAACTTTTGGCGGATATGATCACAGCAAGCTGTGTGCAGGCAAGAAGTTTAAGCAATTTGAATGTGTGTGCATTATCCGGCGGGAGTTTCCAGAATATGCTTTTGCTGGATTTGTGCCGGGAAAAACTCTTGAAGAATGGTTTCAGGGTCTTGCTCCACAAGCTGGTACCCGCCAATGATGGCGGTATATCGCTGGGGCAGGCTCTTTATGGAGTTTATAATATAAAACAGTTTTAATATAAAGGAATTATGTTATGTGTGTAGGTCTTTCTGCTAAAGTTGTGGCGGTCAATAAAGATACCGCTTTAGTTGATGCTTCCGGTGCCCGCCGGGAAGTTTCTGCTGAACTGCTGGACGATTTGGAACCCGGCGACTATGTGATGGTTCACGCCGGAGTGGCAATAGCTAAAATAACTCCGGAAGATGAGGAGTAAGTTTATGAGCGATTACCAATCTTTATTAAGCAATTACTCCGGCAGACCCTTGCGGATAATGGAGGTTTGCGGAACTCACACTCACGAGATTTTCCGCTTGGGGATCCGGTCGCTTTTAAGCAAAAATATTGAGCTTATCTCCGGGCCCGGCTGTCCGGTTTGCGTCACTCCCCCCGGGTACATCGACAGTGCCGTTGAGCTGGCTCTGAAGCACCACGCTGTGATCGCCACCTTTGGTGACCTGATCCGGGTGCCCGGTTCCGAAATGAGCTTGGCACAGGCCCGAAGTTTGGGGGCGGAACTAAAAACAGTTTATTCGCCGTTGGATGCGGTGGACTTTGCGGCAGATAATCCGGAAAAAGAGGTGGTTTTTCTGGCGGTGGGGTTTGAAACCACCACCCCATCTGCTTGCATAGCTGTAAAGCGGGCGGCGGCATTGGGTATAAAAAACTTTTCCCTCCTGACTGCCAACAAAACCATGCCCCAGGCATATAAGGCTCTGCAAGGTTCGGCGGATGCGTTTCTTTATCCCGGGCATGTTCACGCCATTATCGGCACCAAACTTTGTGAAGAACTCAAAAACGATTACGGTGTATCCGGTGTGGTTGCCGGATTTACTGCCGAAGCGGTGATAAAAGCATTGGGTATGATCGTAGAATATGCTCAAAGCGGCGAACCTTTTTGCGATAACGCTTATACTTCGGTAGTCAAAGCCGGGGGCAATGTGGCGGCTCAACAACTGGTCAACAGCATGATGGAGCCTTGCGATTGCGTCTGGCGGGGTCTGGGCGAAATCAAAGGTTCGGGTATGAAGCTCAAAAGCCAATGGAGCGAATTTGATGCCGTTTGCAAGTTCTCTCTGACGCCCGATGACGGCAAATGCAATCCCGGCTGCCGCTGCGGCGAAGTCTTGAAGGGTATTTGCAAACCGTGCGACTGCCCGCTCTTCGGCAAAGTCTGTACGCCCATGAATCCGGTGGGGGCATGTATGGTTTCCGGCGAAGGAGCATGCTCGGCTTTTTATCAATACGGTCAATAAATCAGGTGTTATTATGGAAAAATTTATTACTTTAGCTCACGGTTCCGGCGGTCGGCAGACTTCCGAACTTATCGGGTCTATATTCAAAAAACATTTTGCCAACGAGCTTTTTACCCCCGACGATGCGGCGGTTCTGCCGGTAAAAGCAGACCGTATCGCCATGTCTACTGACGGCTTTGTAGTTTCGCCGTGGCGTTTTGCCGGCGGCAACATCGGCAAATTGAGTATTTGCGGTACGGTCAACGATATAGCATGTATGGGGGCGATCCCCAAATATATAACCTGTGCATTTATTATTGAAGAAGGTTTCCCGGTCGCCGACTTGGAGGAAATCGCCGCCGCTATGGCAAAAACTGCCGCCGAAGCGGGTGTCAAAATCGTTGCCGGTGATACCAAAGTCGTGGGCAAAGGGCAAGTGGATAAAGTCTTTATCACCACTGCCGGGGTAGGGGAGCTGCTGCCCGGAGTCCGTACTTCCGGAGCCATTGCTCAAGTGGGCGATGCGGTGATCGTTTCCGGCGATGTGGGGCGGCACGGCTGCACCATTTTACTTGAGCGTGACGAGTTCGGCATTGATGCTGATGTAACAAGCGACTGTGCTCCGCTGGGCAAAACTGTGGAGGCGATCTTGAGCGTCAGCAAAGATATACATGTCATCCGTGATGCCACCCGGGGCGGCGTGGGCACGGTATTGTACGAAATTTGCGATCAGAGCCAAATCGGTATAAATATCAAAGCCGCCGATATACCCGTAGCTGATCCGGTAAAAGGTGTGTGCGGTATGTTGGGGCTTGACCCCTTGTATCTGGCATGCGAAGGCAGATTGGTTATCTTTGCCCCGCAAGGAGTTGCCAATGATATAGTCAAAGCACTCCACTCCATGCCGTACAGCACCAACGCTGCCATTATTGGCGAAGTAACGGAGAATGCGGGCAAAATTACCATCGAACAACCCTTTGGCGGCAAAACCATCTTGCCCCAGCCAACCGGTGAACTTTTACCAAGAATTTGCTGAGCGGTTATTGTTCGGGCGAAAAGAAAACACCGGATCGCTTTGTTTTGCAACTTGGCGATCCGGTGTTTGTTGGGAGGGGTCAGTTTTAATTTTTTGCGGGGCGTTTACCGCCTCTGCCGCCTCTGCCGCCGCGTTTGCGTTGATTTTTCTGCGGCATTTTCAGTTCGCCATCTTTGGCTTTCTGCAAAAATTCTGCGGTGACTTTTTCCTGATTTTTATCCAGATTTTCCAGCTGTTTTTTCAGTTGTTCACGGATTTTTTCAGTCATTTCTGCTGAAACTTTTTTAACGGCTGCTTCCAGCTTCTTGTAGTTTTCATCAGATTTATCGTCATTGTAGGCTTTAAGTTCATCTTTTACCTGAAAAGCCAACATCATCATGGGGTCAAAACGCATCTGACCACCGCCGCGACGCATATTGCGTTTACCTTGTGCATTGGGTTTGCGGGTGGATGCAGGGGCATCATCGGCTTGAATAGTGGTGGCAAAAAATGCTCCGCAGAGCATAAGAGCTGTCATTAAGGATTTGATTTTCATATTATGACCTTTCTTGATTGGCTTACATTGTTTACCCGGGTTAAAAGCTGTACAACCTATTTAACGCCTGTCGGATACAAAATATTGTTTGTTTGCGGAAAAGTTTTCGATTTTTTCAGATTTTCTGATATATGCAGCGGTATTGAGAAGCTGTTTATCCTCAAATCAGTCGGTTTGAACTGTTATCAAGGCAACTTCTTTTGCCGGATCAAGTTCCAAATTTACTGTATTGCCTTTTACTTTTCTGGTTTCAGCCAGCATGCCGTCAGGGTCTTTGTAAATGTATACTGTAAGCGATCTGGCTCCCGGAAAAGTATATTTGCCGCTGCGTAAGGTCAAAGTTTTTTCCTTGCTGTAAATTATTCCCGGGTGAATAGACTCTACTTGCAAGGGATAGAGCTTTTGCAATAGGTGATCGCCATAACTTCTTGTGGCATAATAACAAACTGCTACACCGTATTGCAGAAAGTATTTTATATCGCTCCAGGCAGTCGTGTTGCGTTTGCAAGTCAAGGTCAGCGGCGTGCGTGAGGCTTGTGCTGCCCGGATCAGGTAAGACTCCTCTTGAGCCACCGGTTCGGCAAAGTGTATAAGTTTTTGCTGCATAAGTTTCAATGTGCAGTCAAACTGATTGGCGTAGTTATGAAGATTGTGCTTGATCGCCATATCGGATATTGCCAGTAAAAACTCCTGCGAATACAATGGCACCATGGCGAATTTGCGGACGATGCTGCCCTGTTTATCCAGCAAAGCACTGGTGTTATCGCTGAAATTCCAGGCAATGCGTGCCCGGGAGTGGTTGAACTCGTCAAAGAATATACCGTTATTGGGGTGTTGGTTCCAGATAGTTTGCAAATTCCGGATGATCTGTTTACCTGCACTGTTTTCCAGCGTTGGCACCACATGGTAGAGCTTATTGGTTACATAAGGTACGGGTTCGCCCTTAAAGTTTTTCAAAACACTGTCGGCAAGGCGTTCCTGCCACAAGCTCTTGGCGTTTTTATCTTTACTGCCGTCGGTTGCCACCAGATGCACATCGCAATAGTGATTGATGGTTTTGACTGCAAGATCAGTTGAGCGGATCGCTTTTTTGAATTTGCCGGGGATCTCCCACGCCTTTTGCCAAACATCGTCGGGTTCGCTGCCGTAAAGCATTGGTTCGCCGGTAAGAGCGGGGGCGGTGATGCCGCTATCCCGGAAAAATCGTTTGATCAAATCCGGAGTGTTGAGCTCTTTGCGGTAATAGCGGCCGTAAAAGTCACTGTTTTTGTGCTTGTAGATAAAGCCGTGCAGTGCCGGGATCGTCTGATACAAATTCAAATCTTTCCGCAAAGTATTCAAACAATCGTAATAATTGCCTTTGACCGGATAGAGTTTGATTGTTACAGTGTAACTTTTACCCGGCGGCAGATAAAATATATCGTCTGCCAGATGCAAAGTGCGGTTGATCGCCATTGCCGAATAGTGGTTGCGGAAGATATCGTCAAGAATATATATGCCAAGCCCGCTCTCTTTCATGCCCAGATAAAAGAGTGGTGTTTGCGAATATTTACGCTCATTGAGATTATTGGTTGAAAGGGAAAAATTCTTCATCGCTTCTCCGGCAATGCGGAACTCGTTGATTTTTTCCAACGGCAAGTTAAAAGAGTGATCGTATACTACCGGCAAATCAGCTTGAGTCAGATTGGTCATGGTATCGGATATTTCAACCCCCAGCGGCGTTGGTTTGATTTGCCGCCTGACTTTCAGGTATTTAGAGTCAAGCGAGTTGTTTTCCAGATAAAAACATTCACCTTTAACTTTGTAGGAAGAATTCAGCTGCCAGTAAGCATCGTTGAATTTCAACCCAAAAGAGCCGTTGCAGTTGTCAAAAGTATATTGCACTACTTGCGGCTCCTGCGGCATAAAGTTTACCGGTTTGCGGCAAAGCTCTGCTTCGGAAATGGCTTGAAACTTATGTCCCACGCCCCGGTGGAGCCCTTCGGCTTGCTGCCTTGCAGCGTCATTGCCATAACTTGCAACGGGTTTTTCGTTGATGTTTTGGGCAACCGGGAAAGTTTTTCCGGCAAGCAATCTTATATCATGCAAATCCAGCGAGCTGTTGGGAAATGCCGCAAATATATTGTTGAATTCTATACAGTTGTTTTGATTGGGCAAAAGTAAATCTTTGAGGTCAAAAACAAAATTATGGATAAATTCTTTGTCAATAGTCCGGCGGGTACTCTGCCAATCGTAATAGCCCAAAACAATGGATGTACCGTTGACCCACGGCAGTTCATGTTTGCTTGAAAAATGGAAGAACGCACCTTTGTTTACCAGATGCCGGGAGCGTAAAGGCACCCCGTTGACGGTGATGACCAATGCCGGTTGGGCACCGCTTTTCCATTTGTTGGTGGTTATTTTTCCGGCAAAAGCAAGATACCGCTGTTTGTTGCCGTAAAAAGACAATCGGTGTTTTTTGCCCAAAGGTATATTGATGCTGGCAGCGAGGCGTTTTATGCTTTGCGGCGTGTTGACATATTTGCCTTGCTCCGGAGCATGGTGCCACACCAGATTGCGGATCTCCACGGAAGAGTTTTTTACTGCTGAATAGATGTTGGCAAGCTCAAGCGTGTTGGATTTTTTGGCGAACGGCTTTATATAAAATGTATACCGCTGGATTATCCGCTGCTTTTGACCGGCTTTCGCCCAGGGAGCGTAGGGCAGAAAGAGCTGACCGGAACTGGTTACATACCGCATTTTATATTTGCCGTACAAAAAATCATTCTTTTTGTTTGCCAGATCTTCTGCTTGCAGGGCGTAGCCATTGAGTTTGATCAAAAGAGCATTGGCTCCGCCGCCATTATATTTGCCGGCGGTATCGATCCGGGCATCAAAAGAGAGATAAGTCGGCAGCTCCTTACCGGTGTATTCAAGAGTTTTGTTTTTGCTGTAAGGAATCGAAAAACTCTGACCCCATACCAGATGCGGCAGAAAACTCAATAACAGGGTTGCGGCATATTTATTCATAATGTATATTGCCGGATTTTTTATTGATATTTTTCCACCAGTTCGGCGGCAACTCGAACACATTCAACGCACGGGAAGGGCTTTTCGGCACCTTTGATCTCCCGGCAAGTTTCAAAACCTGCTGCGGCCGTAAATTCAGTGATCAAGTCGGCGTGTTTTTCTGCCGGAACCAGACACAACGCCGCATGAAGTGCTCCGCAGCGGCCCTGCGGAGCCTTGCCGCCGCCGCAAAGTGCCATCTGGCAAGATAATTCACGATTGCCCGCACCGTCAGCCACGGCTTGAGCACAGTTGTGCAGTTTGGGTACAGCGGTAAAAAGTTCAACAGCTTTATTCATTTTTATCTTCTCCCGAAAAGTGTCAAGTTGCTTACTCCACGGTGGAGTTTCGGATTTTCTGCAATTTCAAAACTCAATCTCACATACTGAGCACGCACTTTTTCTCCGCAGCGGAAATCTATGAGCAAATCCTGATCGTTATTGCTGTGATCCCAGACTGCCACAGGTTTTTTCCCGTTGCCGCTGAAAAACTCCAGCTTGTATTTTGCCGGTTCCGGCATAATGTTGTTCTGCTGATCTATGCCTTCTTCCGCCCACATTATCTGAAAAGCGTAAATATCGAATTCCTGCTGCAAATTTACTTCCACCCACGGAGCTTTGTCTTCGGAATCCGGCATCCACCAGGTGTGCGTGCAGTCGTCAAAGGCAAACGCCGGGTAGCAGCAGCCGTAACTGCTGGAACCTGTCACTTTTTTGAAGACCGAAACCGGCACCAGCCCCAGATCGCCGCCGCTGACTGATTGGGGTACGGCGGTGATTTTTACATGAGCATCGCCATTGGCATCGAACTCAACTCTATCCATGCCCACCCGGCGTTCAAACATGTGTATCCGGCGGATCAAAGTGGTGTAAAACTGCCAGACGGTGTTGTCCGGGCCTTTGACCCAGCCGCCGTGACCGGTGCCGCAAACCCTGCCGTATTTTTCCCGGGCGACCGGAGTATTTTGCTTGGTAAAAGGCCCCAGCGGCGATTTGCCCCGCACCACGCCCACAGTGTATGCCCGGAACTGGGTGCCGCAAGCAGAAAATTGCAGATAATACTCGTTGTTGTGTTTGAACATGGATTCGCCTTCGATCCACGCCATGTCGGAGTGTTCGTTGAAGTCACCGTAACGCTCAAAAACATTTTCCGGCGAAAAATCCACCACCTTCACCGGTTTGCCGATACCCTGCACCGGGTTGTCGGAATCAAGCTCAATACCGAAAACCCCTTCGCCGGTTCCGCCGTAATACCAATAGGCGTACAAGCGGTCGTCATCGTCGGTAAAAAGCATGGGGTCGAGCCATTCGGGCCCCAGGGGGATATTGTCGCCATCCACCGGAGTACCCAGCGAGCGGTAAGGCCCCAGCGGTGTGGGGGCTGTCAGAATTTCCGCCTTGCCCGCAAAGGGCCAGCTGCTGGTCAGAAGATATTGGTTTTTGCACTTGGTAATGGTCGGAGCATAGCCCAGTTTTTCGCCGTTGGCATACTCTATCTTGTGATATTCCCAATGGGCAAGATCACTTGATACATACGCTTCCCCCACCGAAGGGAACATGTACCATTTTCCGTTGTCGTACAACACTTCCGGGTCTGCCATTTCCCGGAAATCCCGCATAGGCCCGACAAAATCTCCGGCACGGTCTGGCGAGAGTCCACGGCGGGATGGTGCCAGAAAACCAATAGGGTAATTGGCTAAAACCAAAGGATTGCACCAGGTATCAGCGGGCAGGGTATCAGGGATCTTTTCCATAAGTTTATCTCCTTGGTATCAGGCTCTTTCTGCCAGTTCCAGCCAGCGTTCGGCGGCGGCATCGAGCTTTTGTTTCAAATCTTCCAATTCTGTATTGAGTTCGTTGGTCTGACTGCCGTATTTATTGAAAAAGTCTGCATCCTGAAACATCCCTTCGATCTCGGCGATGCGTTCTTCCAGTTTGGGCATATCTTCTTCCAACTTCTTGAATTCAGTCTGCTCTTTGAAAGTCAGCTTTTTGGGCTTTTCTCTGGCGGGAACTTCCACGGCTTTGCTTTCCGCCGGTTTGGCGGCTGGCTTCTTTTCTTCGGCAGCCGGGGCAGGGCGTTTCTGCAAATAGTAGTCGTAGTCGCCGGGCGTGTAAAATACTTTGCCAGAGCCATCCAAACCGATGATGCCGTCGCAAATGCGGTTGAGAAAATAGCGGTCGTGGCTTACCAGCAAGATAGTTCCATCATATTCCGCCAAAGCCTCTTCCAGCAATCGCAGCGTGGAAAGGTCAAGGTCATTGGTCGGCTCGTCCAGAATCAGAAAATTGCCGCCCCGTTTCAAAATTTTTGCCAGCATGATGCGGGCTTTTTCGCCGCCTGAAAGGTACTTTATATGAGTATTGATCCGGTCGTCTTCAAAGAGAAATCTTCTTAAATAACTGCGGACGGTCAAACTTGCACCGCCAAATCTGATCGAGTCACGGCCTTCGGCAACTTCTTCATAGACAGTGTGTTCTTCGTTCAGTGCCATGCGGTTTTGATCCACATAGTTGAACTCCACTTGCGGTGCCATTTTTATTGAACCGGAGTCAGGCTCCAACGCTCCGGTTATCACCCGCAACAGTGTGGTTTTGCCGCAGCCGTTGGCTCCGACGATGCCGATTTTTCTGCCGGGAGTTATTTCCAGCGTAAAGGGTTCAAAAAGAGTTTTGCCGCCCAGCGTTTTGGATATATCTTTTATTTCAAGGCACATGTTGCCCAGCCGGGGGCCGGGAGGGATCACCAGCTCCACTTCGCCGGTGCGTTCGGGGCCCGATTGGGCGGCGATTTCGTTGTAACGGCGCAAACGCCCCAAATTCCGCCGCAAGCGGGCTTTGGGGGAACGGCGTACCCACTCGATTTCGGAGCGTAAAAAGTGTTTGCGTTTGGCTTCCAGAGCATCTTCGTTGGCTTCCCGCTCCGCTTTGTATGCCAGAAAATCGGCGTAGGAACCCTCCACACTGTAAAATTTTCCGTGATCCAGCTCCACAATGCGGTTCGCCACCCGGTCAAGGAAAAAGCGGTCATGAGTTACCAGCAAAGTGGTGCCTTTGTAAGCTGCAAGAAAGTCTTCGATCCACCCTACTGTTTCAATATCCAAATGGTTGGTGGGTTCATCCAGCAGCAGCAAGTCTGGTTGGGATACGATCGCCCTCGCAAGAGCGACCCGCCGTTTTTCCCCGCCGGAGAGATCGCCAAGTTTTTTCTCCGGAAAATTGAGCTGCAATTTGCCCATGACTTCGTCCAACAACACTTCCGGGTGCCATGCGTCGTGCAAATTCAAATAATGCTCCAACTCTTCGTGCCGGGCTTGGGTGGTGGTGCTGCTTTCGTATTCGGCAAGGAGTTGGTAGATAAAATCCTGACCGCTCTTTACAATCTGCCGCACAGTTAAATCCCCGGGCAGGGTGAATTCCTGATCCAGTGAGGCGATCCGGAGATCACGCATTTTATTTATTTCGGCATCATTCAGCAGCAAATCGCCTTTGATCACGCTTAAAAGAGTAGATTTGCCGCAGCCGTTACGCCCCACCAAAGCGACCTTTTCGCCTTCGGATATGGAAAACTCTGCATTGTTGAAAATATTCTGGGTGCCGATGGAAAACTCTAACGCTTTCGCCGACCAGATAACTTGTTCTGCCATAGTGTATATGTTCCAATAATAAGTTTACTTTTGTCATAAAGTTAATATATCATTAAACTGTACCTTTTGCAAATCACCCGGTTCCGGGAAGTTTGAGATTTGAGTTGAAACAGAAAAAAATAAAAAAATTCGTTGTGTCTAACTTGCATTTTTTTTAATCGGTTGTAAATTATTATTGGCGAAAATTTCTTGGATGGTGCTGAAATTATATTTTTTTGCCGGAATAGTTAGTTTTATCTAATTATTAAGAAAGATTGATTTCGCCGGTTCTGAAACATTTTTTACTTGCTCGGAAAAGTGTTCAGTCCGGCTTTTTTTGATATTGATTTTCAGATATTTATATATTATGTAACAATAATGGAGTAAAGTTTTATGAAAGACGGAGTTTCGGGTATGCTGCTTGCCCTTGCTGAATTGCCGGTGGGGATGAGTGCAGAAGTTGTTGCTCTGGGCGAGGAGCTGCGGGGCCGCAAAAAATTTGCCGATGTGGGCGTGGTTCCGGGTATGAAACTGGTTATGCAGTCCCATGCACCTTTTGGCGGATTGCTGCGGGTAAAGGTGCTGGGCAGTACCATAGCACTGCACCGCAGCGAAGGAAAAAATATTCAGGTGAGGGCATATTGATCAAATGGATACGAAAAAGCATTTCAGAATAGCCCTGGCCGGCAACCCCAACTGCGGCAAAACCTGTATATTCAACGCTCTGACCGGTGCCCGGCAGCATGTGGGGAATTATCCCGGAGTGACGGTGGAAAGTAAAAGCGGCGAATTCAAACTTGGCGATATATCCATAGAATTGGTGGACTTGCCGGGAGTGTATTCGCTCTCTTCCTCTTCGCCGGAAGAAGATGTGGTGTTCAAAGAGATCACCAACCCGGGGATCGACCTTATATTGAATGTGGTGGATTCTACTATCCCCCGCCGCAGTCTTTATCTGACCACCCAGCTTGCTGAACTGCATATACCTATGCTGCTGGTATTTAATATGGCTGACGATGCGGAAAAAAAGGGTATGCGTTACAATATACCCAAGCTGGAAAAATATTTCGGTTCGCCCATTGTGCAGACCGTAGGCTGCCGCAGCAATGGGGTAAAACCGTTATTGACCAAACTTGCCGAAACGCTGGAAAAGCTGGAAGATCACGGCGTACCCATGCTCACTTACGGTAAAGATATTGACGATGCCATTAATGCTGTATCCGATGAAATCGAAGAACTGAATGTAGAAAAATATGCCCACATTCCTGCCCGATTCTTTGCCATAAAACTTCTGGAACACGATACAGCGGCAATGAGTTTGCCGGAATTCAAAAGTGTTCATGCCAAGGTGGATGAAGAAATCGCTCACTTGCGTAAAAAACACGCTATTGAAGCGGAAACCTTTATGGCGGACTGCCGTTACGCCATGCTTGCCGGAGCCTGTTCCGGGTCAATAACCATGACCAATGAACGGCGGCGGGAAATATCTGACAAAATCGACTCGGTAATGACCAATAAATATTTGGGTTTGCCGATATTTCTCTTGATAATGTATTTGACTTTTTACTTCACATTCAACTGTGCTGATCCTTTGATGGGCTGGATAGAAGAATTTTTCGGCTGGGTCGGCGATAGTGTCAAGAATGTGTGGAGCGAAGATAAACTGCCATATCTGCGGGATTTTGTGACCGATGGTCTGATCGGCGGCGTGGGCGGTGTGCTGGTATTTCTGCCCAACATATTGTTTTTGTTCTTTGCCATTGCCATACTTGAAGACTCCGGCTACATGTCCCGGGCGGCTTTTGTTATGGATGGCATTATGCGTAAGTTCGGCTTGCAGGGCAAATCTTTTGTGCCGCTGGTGCTGGGCTTCGGTTGTACCGTTCCGGCGATCATGGCTACCCGCACTATTGAGTCGGAGCGTGACCGCACGGTAACGATCATGGTGCTGCCGCTGATGAGCTGCGGAGCACGGCTGCCCATTTACGCCTTGATAATCCATGCATTTTTTGTCGACAAATATCAGGCATTTGTTATGTGGCTGGTCTACATTATCGGGGTGGTGATAGCTTTGATCGCTGCCAGACTTATGCGGTCAACTTTATTCAAAGGCGATGGTGAAGTATATCTTATGGAACTGCCGCCTTACCGGATGCCCATGCTCAAGAGTCTGCTGCTGCACATGTGGGATCGGGGCAAGATGTATGTGCATAAAGCCGGTACCATTATTCTGGCTTCCACGGTGATCCTTTACATTTGCAACACCCTGCCGCAGAAGAAAGTTTTCAGTCAGGATTACGATGCAAAAATCGCTGCTGCGGAAAAAATCGCCAATGAGGAAGATAAGAAAGCAGCGGTAGAAAAAATCGAATTTGCCAGACAGGCGGAACTTATGGAGTACACCATTTCCGGCAAAGTCGGCAAAGCTCTGGAACCCTTCTTCAAACCCATGGGTTTTGACTGGAAACTTACCACTGCTTCCATCGGGGCACTGGCGGCAAAAGAGGTCTTTGTTGCCCAGCTTGGGGTGCTTTACAGCGAAGGCGAAACCGATGAAGAATCTGAATCGCTGCGAAATCATCTGATCCGCAATTACACCCAGCTGCAGGCGTTTTGCATAATGCTCTTCTGCCTGTTGAGCATACCCTGTCTGGCAACGCTGGCAATTATCAGGCGGGAACTTAATTCGTGGAAGATGGCGATAGTTGAAGCGGTGGGCTTGTTTGCTCTGGCATACATTCTTACTGTTATAGTCTATCAGGCGGGTTTGATACTGAATATTGGAACCAGATTCATCTCCTGATAACTTTTGTACTTGCCTTTGAAGCATCGGAAAATCTTTTCCGGTGCTTTTTTTGTGTAAAAGTATGTTAAAAGATTTGACCTTGAGTAAAAGTAAAGCTACATTATCACATATACTATAAATAGTGCATAAAATCAACAGTAAAATTTGGGAGAAAAATATGTCTTTGTTCAGTGAAGCAGAAAAAATCTACCGGGCTTTGGGAGTGGATGTGGATGCCGCTTTCCGCCGGGTTGCTGAAATACCTGTATCCATCCATTGCTGGCAGGGCGATGATGTGCGTGGTTTTGAAAATGCCGGTTCTCTGGATGGCGGTATTGCTGTTACCGGCAACTACCCCGGCAGTGCCCGTACTCCGGAAGAGCTCCGCAGTGATATAGATAAAGTCATGAGTCTTGTACCCGGAACCAAACGGCTCAATGTTCACGCAATCTATGCTGAATTTGATAAAACCGGCAAGGTCGAACGCAACGAGTTGACCGTTGAAAACTTTGCCAACTGGCTGGAATGGAGCAAGGCAAACAATGTGGCTTTGGACTTTAATCCCACCTTTTTCGGGCACCCGAAGGCTTCTGACGGCTTTACTTTGAGCAATGCCGATGATGCTGTCCGCAAATATTGGATCGAACACGGTATAGCCTGCCGCAAGATCGCCGCCGAATTCGGTAAGGCTCAAGGCAGTGCATGTATCACCAACTTCTGGACTCCCGACGGCTTTAAGGATACACCCTTTGACCGGGAAGCACCCCGGGCAAGACTTAAAGAGTCGCTGGATGAGATTTTTGCAGTTGAGGTAGATGAAAAATTCAACCGCGATGCTGTGGAATGTAAACTTTTCGGTATCGGAGCAGAATCCTGCACTGTGGGCAGTCACGAGTTTTACATGGGCTATTGCATGAAAAACAATAAACTGGTCTGTCTGGATGCGGGGCACTTCCACCCCACGGAAGTTATTTCCGATAAAATTTCCAGCGTGCTTTTGTTCTCTGACGAACTTTTGCTGCATGTAAGCCGGGGCGTCCGCTGGGACAGTGACCATGTGGTGACTTTGAATGATGAACTTTACGCTATTGCCCAGGAAATAATCCGCCATAATTACGATAAGCGTGTTCACATCGGTTTGGATTACTTCGACGCTTCCATCAATCGTATCGGAGCATGGGCGATCGGGGCAAGAGCTATGCAGAAAGCTCTGCTCGCCGCCGCTTTGGAGCCGGTGGAACTGTTGCGTGAGGCCGAAGAAAAGGGCGATAACACCAGCCGTCTGGCATTGATGGAAGATTTCAAGAGTCTGCCTTTCGGAGCTGTGTGGGATGCCTATTGCGAATACTGCAAAGTGCCCGGGTTCGGTTGGCTTAATCAAGTCAAAGAATACGAAAAGACTGTTTTGAATAAACGCTGAAAATCAATAACAAAGGATTTTATTATGCTTAAAACCATTACCCGTTTGTCCAATATTCTGGGCGGCGATCCGGAATTCGTGCTTGCCGGCGGCGGCAACACCTCTTGCAAAGATGAAAAATATTTGTATGTGAAACCCTCCGGCGTAAGTTTGGCAAAGATCACCGAAAAAGATTTTGTCAAGATGGATCGTGCCATCATTCGCGAGTGCTTTTCCTGGAGTGAATTTGCCGATGCCTCTGAACGGGAAGCCAGGATCAAGAGCCTGATGGCTTACGCCGTAGCTCCCGGCAGCAGCGGCAGACCTTCGGTGGAAGCTCCGCTGCACGAAATAATGGATTTCAAGTATGTTGTGCACTTGCACCCGGCTCTGGTCAATGGTATGACCTGCGGTAAGAGTGGTGCGGCAAAGTGTGCAGAGCTTTTCCCGGAAGCGTTGTGGGTAGAGTATGTTGACCCCGGTTTTACCCTTGCCAAAGTGGTTTTTGAGCGGGTGGCAGAGTACAAAAAAGCCAACGGCAAAGCTCCGGAAGTGATCTTTTTGCAGAATCACGGCGTATTTGTCGGCGGCAATGAAGAAATGGATGTAGTCAAAACTTATGGCGACATCATGGGTAAACTTCAGGAATATTACACTCAAAACAATGTTGATTATGCCGCTGTAACTGCCGGTGAGCCGGATATGGAAACGGTGATGAGTATTGCTCCGTTACTGCGTGGTTATCTTGCGGCAAAAGGTTCAACTGTAACGGTCAAGAGTGCCGCTGCATTTGCTCCGGCAGCGGGCCCGCTTACTCCTGACCACATCGTTTACGCCAAGAGCTTTGCTTTGACTTGCAATGAAGTTTCTGCCGAAGGGATTGCGGCTTTTGAAAATTGCAAAGGCTACAAGCCCAAAGTCGTCTGCGTTCCCGGCAAAGCGGTTTTTGCTGCGGGTAACAATGCTGCCGGTGCGGCAACCACTTTGGCATTGGCGATGGATGGAGCCAGAGTTGAACGGCTGACCGCAGCATTCGGCGGAGTAAATTATATTACCGATGAACACCGGGAATTTATTGAAAACTGGGAAGTTGAATCCTATCGCAGTAAAGTTGCTGCCGGTTCTGCCAAAGCACTTACCGGCAAGGTGGCTATCGTTACGGGAGGTGCTCAAGGTTTCGGTTACGGTATAGCTGAAGTGCTGGCGGCTGCCGGTGCTGATGTAGTCATTGCTGATATGAATGTGGATGGTGCCAACGCCGCCGCCGCCAAGCTGGGTGCCGGAGCTTCCGGTGCAGCAGTAAATATTGCCGACGAAGATTCGGTTGCCGCCATGGTGCAGAATGTGGTCAAAAACTACGGCGGAGCTGACTTGTTTGTAGCAAATGCCGGGGTTTTGCGTGCCGGTTCGGTTAAGACATTGAGCAAAAAAGATTGGGACTTTGTTACCAACATCAATTACAGCGGTTACTTTTTGTGCGTCAAACACATATCTCCGGTAATGGCGTTGCAGAATTCAGCAACCGGCAACTGGTGCGATATCGTGCAGGTCAACAGCAAGTCCGGTCTGGTAGGTTCCAACCGCAACGGTGCTTATGCCGGCAGTAAGTTTGGTACTATCGGGCTTACCCAGAGCTTTGCGTTGGAACTGGTTGCCGACCGCATCAAGGTCAACAGCGTCTGCCCCGGCAACTTCTTTGATGGGCCGCTGTGGAGCGATCCGGAGAAAGGTTTGTTCGTGCAGTATCTTAACGCCGGTAAAGTCCCCGGTGCCAAAACCGTTGCCGATGTCAAAGAGTTTTACGAAAAGCAGATCCCCATGCACCGGGGCTGTCTGCCGGTGGATGTAGCCAAGGCTATCATCTATGCAGTGGAACAGCTTTACGAAACCGGGCAGGCGATCCCTGTTTCCGGTGGTCAGGTGATGTTGAACTGATTTGAATAAAGGATTGGTATTATGAATATCGAAGCATTGGAAAAGCGTTTGAACGACTTTGACCCCGCAGTGCGTAAAGCTGCACTGCTGGAAGCCAAGGCGGCTTTCGCCTCCGGCGAGATCGCTGCGGCGAAGGTTGCCGAACCGCATAACATGCACTGTCACAGCTTTTTTTCCTACAACGGTTACGGTTACAGCCCCAGTTACATTGTTTATCTGGCAAAGAAGATGGGCTTTTACGCCGTAGGTTTGGTGGATTTTGATGTGCTTGACGGAGTGGATGAATTTCTTGAAGCGTTGGATTTGCTGGGTGTTCGCGGTACTTGCGGTATGGAAACGCGGGCATTTATACCGGAACTTGCCGACAAAGAGATCAACTCCCCCGGCGAACCCGGGGTGGCTTATCACCTGGGCTGCGGTTTCAAATCCGGCAAAGTCCCTGCCGAACAGCAGGCTTTTGCCGATATGCTCCGCAAAAATGCCAACAACCGTACCCGCAAAGTGGTGGAACTGGTCAACAGCTATCTGGCTCCGGCAGTCATCGACTTTGATGAAGTAGCCAAAAAGTACACGCCCTACGGCAATGTGACCGAGCGGCATGTCTGCAGTGCTTACCGGGATGCGGCGGCTGCGGTTTTTGCCGATAAAGCCGAATTGGCAGCGTTCTGGAGCGAAAAACTGGGCGTTGATGTGGCTGAAGCTGAAAAGCTGCTGGCTAACCCGGTCAAACTGGAAGGCGTGATCCGTTCCAAGACCATGAAGTCCGGCGGGGTAGGGTATGTAAAGCCCTCTCCGGAATCCTTCCCCACTTTAAGCGATATGAATAAATTCATCACCGGCTGCGGGGCAGTGCCCACTCTGGCATGGCTCAACGGACTTTCCGCCGGAGAAAATGCTTTGAGCGAACTTATTGCTCTGCATAAAAAATACGGTACTGCGGCAGCAACTTTGATCCCTGCTAGAAATGTGGAAGGTTCTACCGCTGAAAAGACCGCTGCACTGCAAGGTGAGCTTGACCGCTTTATTGCCGCCTGCTCCGAAAATGGACTGCCATTGCTGGCGGGTACGGAAATGAACGCTCCTGGGCAGCTGCTGGTGGATGATTTTGAAAATCCGGCATTGAAAAAGCATCTTCCGCTTTTGATTGCCGGGGTAAATAAATTTTGTTGAGGTAAAAAATGGCTGATAAAAAATACTTTCTGGCATTTGACCTGGGAGCTTCCAGCGGCAGAGCCATATTGGGTATATTGGAAAACGGTAAACTGGATCTTCAGGAAGTCCACCGATTTGAAAATGGTCACAAGCGGGTGGATGATTCGCTTTTCTGGGATTTTCCCACGCTGGCTGAAGAGTTGAAGACCGGTTTGGGCAAAGCTGCGGAAATAACCAAAGATATTGCCGCCATCGGTATTGATACCTGGGGCGTGGACTATGTGCTTTTTGACCGCAGCAGTAAAGAGCTGGTGCGGCTGCCCTATCATTACCGGGATGACCGGGGCGATCGGGGCGTAGCTGCCGTGCAGAAAATCATCAGTAAAGATGATCTTTATAAACGCACCGGTATCCAGTTGATGTCTTTCAATACCATATATCAGCTTAAAGCACACAGCATGGAACATCCCGACGAGCTGAAAAACAGCACCTTTTTGCCCATACCGGATGCTTTGGCATTAGCTCTGGGCGGTGATTTTACTGCTGAATATACTCATGTATCAACCGGCAATCTGCTGGATCCGGCAAAACGCTCCTGGGATTGGGAGCTTATTGATATGCTGGGCTTGCCAAGAGATATTTTCCCGGAAATCGTGCAGCCTTGCACCTTTGGCGGAAAACTCTCCGGCGAACTGCAAGCCAAATATGGTTTGAACGCTGTACCCATTGTGAAGGTGGGTTCTCACGATACTGCAAGTGCCGTTGGTGCAGTGCCGGTTCCGGCGGGTGCCGATGCAGCTTATGTAAGCTGCGGGACATGGGCTTTGCTGGGCTGCGAGCTGGATGACCCCTGCTGCGATGTAAATAAGCAGACTTTTACCAATGAAGGCGGTCTTAACGGCAAGATCCGTTACCTTACCAACATCATGGGCTGCTGGCTTTTGCAGGAGTGCCGCCGGGATTTCAAACGCCGGGGCATGGATGCAAGTTTCGATACGCTGGAAGCTATGGCGGAGTCTGCCGAACCCTGCGGATTTTTGTTCAATCCCAATGCCGCAGACTTTATGGCACCGGATAATATGCCCGAACGCATCAAAAAGTATTGCATAGCCACCGGTCAGGCGGGGGCGGAAAATATGAGCGATGCGGAAATTTTGCGTGCCGTTTATGATTCGCTGGCACTCTGCATGGCAGATAAACTTGCCGAGTTGGAAAAGTGTGTCGGCAAAGATTACAAAGTTTTGAACATCATTGGCGGCGGCACCAAAGACAGCCGTTTGATGAGCGAAACCGCTTCTGCCATCGGCAAATCGGTAGTTGCCGGCCCTATCGAAGCTACCGCCATCGGCAATATTCTGGCACAGGCGATCACCGTAGGGGCAGTTGCCGACTGGGCTGCCGCCAGAGAAGTGGTTCGCAACAGCTTCCCGGTGGTGAATTTCCCGCCGGATGAAAAGTTGCAGAAAGTCTTTGCTGAAAGCATGAAAAAATTCAAATCTCTTGCCTGATGTAAGCAAATAAAAAACGGTCGGGAGCAGAAAAACTCCTGACCGCTTTTTTTTGTTCTGTTCCCAATAAGGGTCGGTACTTGAGGAGGGGGAAAAGACCTTTTTAGGAAAGGTCCTTTTCCCCCTCCTCAAACTCCACCCCCTTTTTCCAAACCTTTTCCCGGCATTTATCTATTTGCTCTGCAAATAGATAAATGCCCTTTAAGTTTTGAAAAGATTTTATTCAACATCTTTACTGTTAATCAACCGATATTGGGAACAGAGCCTTTTTTTTAGCTCTGTACCCAATATCGGTTAATTAACAGTAAAGAAGTTGAATAAAATCTTTACAAAAATTAAAGGGCATTTATCTATTTGCAGAGCAAATAGATAAATGCAGGGAAAAGGTTTGGAAAAAGGGGGTGGAGTTTGAGGAGGGGGAAAAGG
>JAZSHD010000134.1:0-4923 GCA_045533055.1 Victivallaceae bacterium
ATCTTTTCAAAACTTAAAGGGCATTTATCTATTTGTGTAACAAATAGATAAATGCCAATAAAAGGTTTGGAAAAGGGTGATGGGGTTCCGTCTTCGCCCTGCGGGCTACGCCGTGACAAGTTGGGGAAGAGGGAAAGAACCGACCCAGCAAAAGGTTTTTCCCTCTTCCCCAAGGCTCCCATATCAACCTTTATCGGGAACAAAGCATAAATAAAAAACACCCGGCTTTACTGCGTTATGCCGCAGCTGCCGGGTGCTATGACCACAAAGTATTTGTAAACTTTACTTCTGTTTAAGTTTTTCGATCACCAGTTTGGCGGCTTTTTCTCCGGAGAGCAGCATTCCGCCGAAAATCGGTCCCATGCGGTAGCCGCCGGAACAGTTGTTGGCACTCATGCCGCAGGCGAACAAGCCGGGGAAATACTCTTTGGTATTTTCCACGGTGGAGTTTTCGCCGCTTTCCACCCACATCGGGCGTTCACCCATGATCTTGCCGGTTTCGGTGTCGATATTTATCATGGCTTTATCGGTAGCCATCTTGACTATTTCGCTGGGGTGACCGGTGCCGTCGATCACTGCATCGGCGATCACGGTCAGCGGGTCTACATGCATACCCAGCCGCTCCACGGGAGTCCAGTTGATGACCAGACCGTTGACTTTACCGGCTTTGAATACAATATCTTCCACACTTATACTGTTGAAGATCTTTGCTCCGGCGTGGACTGCCCCGTAAATCAATGCCGATGCCATTTCCACCGAGTCAAGAGTGTGGTATCCGGCGGCTCCGTCGATTTCCTGATGGCGGATATTGAATTTATCCAATATATGCAGTGCCGAATCCTGCACTACCACTTCATTAAAGAGCATACCGCCGCCCCAGGTGCCGCCGCCGGGGGCAAGTTTACGCTCAAAAACTGCTACTTTGACTCCGCTTTCTGCCAGATAGCGGGCGGCAACCATTGCCGACGGGCCGCCGCCGACGATGGCGACATCCACAGTAAGGTATTCGCTGAATTTTTTGCTGAAACTTTGTACGATGGCGTTTGAAATAACATTCTCAACAGCCTTGCTCATAATGAAAACCTTCTCTTTTGCGAAAAAAATTGGTTTGTTTAATAGAAAGAAGCTTGATTTGTATCGGCTCCGCAAAAGAGTTCAGCCAATATTCTGCAACTTCCTACGCCGGCATTATCCGGATCAGGTTTTAAGGGTATGATCTCAGCCGCTGACTTGCTGTCAGCAGCACCCCTGCCGCAGTATGGAAAGTTGCTTCCCAACCTTGGCTTGCATTTAATTTAGCATTGCAAAATATTATTGCAAGTTTTTTGATAAATAATTATGAGGTAAAACGGTGAATAAATTCCAATATCGGATCGGCTTCCACCAGATTTTCGCCGTGAGCTGCTCCGGGGACAATATAAATCGAGCAATCTTTGTGTCCCATGGCTTTCAAGGTATCAAGCATCAGAAGATTTTCGTATTTTCTGCCGGGTATGTCATTTTCGCCTGCCAGCAGAAATATTGGCGGCAGGTCGGCTTTCAGGTGATACAGCGGGGCATATTCGTCTATAACAGGTATCGCATTGGCAGTCGGATATTTCAGCAGTTCTTTTAAGTAAAAATGAGTGGTCATCTGTCCGCTGACCAGCAGAAACGCCATAAAATCTTTGTATGACAAGTTATATGGCTCAAGATATTTTTTATCAAAACAGCTCAATGCCGCCATATTGGCTCCGGCAGAAAGTCCGCCGACTATAAGTTTGCGGTTGTTGCCGTAATATTTGCCAATGATTTTATGCACAAAAGCTATGGCTTGAGCCGCATCAAGATATTGAGCCGGCGGCATGGCACGGGGAGCCAGCCGGTAACGCACGGCTGCAACCGCAAATGTTCCATCCCACATTGCCGGATTGCTGTCGCATAAAGCCTCGCTCATGCCGCCGCCATGGAACCAGATCAAAGTCGGGAAGTCAACTTTTCCCCGGGGTATGGCAAGGTTGATATACTGGCAAGCCGGATCAATATTGCCATAATTCAACCGTTCAAAAAGTTCGTAATTACCGGGAACAGTAAAGTTATTCCAGCAAAATCTCATGGTTGCTCTTTGCTGATATTGATTTTACACTTACAGTCCGGATAGCGGCTGCAACCCCAAAAATTATTACCGGTAAACGCCCCCTTTTTTGCTTTCCGTATAATCATTCTACTGCCGCATTCAGGACATTGTATTGCACCGGTGGATGAAGTAAGAACTGGTTCTTTTGCAGTATTACCAGTATAGGTATCTTTATATATATTGATCTTGCATTTACACTCCGGATAGCGGCTGCAACCCCAAAACTTATTACGGCCACATGAGCCGTTTTTTGCTTCGCGAATAATCAATTTACTGCCGCATTTAGGACATTGTATTGCACCAGTGGGGGGAGGAGGGAGTGTTTCTGGAGTATTGTTGCCATTGAAGTTGTCTTTACTATATGTATTGATTTTACATTTACACTCCGGATAGCGGCTGCAACCCCAAAACTTATTACCGGCAAACGACCCGTTTTTTGCTTCCCGCAAAATCATTTCACTGCCGCATTGTGGACATATTACAGGATTTTTTGATTTATCGGTTACCATTTTTTTTACATGTTCTACATGTTTTTGGTGATTAGCTCTGGTATTTTCCAAAAAATTTTCCTGCAAGAGTTGTTCAGCATTAGAAAGTATGCTGTCATTTAATCTTATTTCCGTGAAGCTTTTTATGCAATCAATAAGTTCGTGATAGTTCTTTACTAAATTTTTGGGGTGATGATCACGAATTTTTATGTCATTGGCTCCCAAAATAATTACTATATTTTCAAAACATTCTATGGGTAGGCAGGTCGTTTCTGACAAATATTTTATATGTTTGAAGTTTTGTTGGAAAGGATTTTTTATCTGATATTTTTTACTATGAAAACTCTGGCACCATTGGGCAGAGTACAAATCACCATAAATATCCCCATTCATATTCAGATTTTTAGTTTCTATAACAAATATACCATAGCGAGAAAAAACTATGTGGTCTATTTGCGTAGTTCCACCGGATTTATCCGGTAAAATTATATCGTTGAAAATGTGGTACTCGTCGCTGTTCAGGCTTTTAAGCATAAGATTAACGGCAGCTTCTCCGCATTTACCTTTTACAGATGGTCTTTTGAAGAGCCAAATGATAAAGAAGCAAATAAATAAAACAACTAGTGAAATTATTGTGAGGATTTGTATAAGATGCATAACTACTCAGTCTCCGTAAATTTTAAACTGCTTTAATATACTGCGTTGGATAAAACATTGCAAGTTTTGTTTGTTGGATAACAAACTGCTATATAGATAAAAAAATATTGATAAAAAAATATTCATCCCTTGATTTTTTATTTGTAAGTGCTATATTATAAGCTCATATTTCAATTATTAACACCATTTATGGAGCTGTTGTTATGGAACTGCAATACACTCACCCGCGCAATATCCTTGTGCAGACCTTGAAAACTCTTTATGATTATGGTATGACCACCACTTCCGGCGGCAACCTTTCCATCAAAGATGAAGACGGCAATATCTGGATCACTCCCGGCGGTATCGACAAGGGGTCTTTGCGTCCGGAAGATATTGTCCGGGTGGCTCCCGATGGTTCGGTGCATGGTTTGCACAAGCCCAGCAGTGAATTGCCTTTCCACAAATCAGTTTATCAGCTGCGTGACGATGTCAAAGCAGTTCTGCACGCTCACAGCCCCGCACTGGTGGCGTTCAGTCTTACCCGGCGGATGCCTGACCCCACCTTGATCCCCAGTGCTGCACGCATTTGCGGCAAAGTGGCTTTTGCCAAGTACGAGATCCCCGGTTCGGAAGCTCTGGGCAGCATTATCGCCCAGGAGTTTGCCAAAGGCAATGACTCGGTCATTATGGAAAATCACGGTGCGGTTATGGCGGGCAAAACCATTACCGAAGCCTTTGCCCGTTTTGAGGCTCTGGACTATGTGGCAAGGATCCAGATCAATGCTGCCAGTTTCGGCGGCAATATCCAGCCCCTGGAAGGCAAGCTGCCCAAATGCTCTTTCCCGGAATTCATTCCCGATATGGTCAGTGCTGCCGAGTGCGAACTGCGTGACGAACTTGCCAATTTCCGTGCCCGTGCTTATCACCAGCGGCTTTTGTTCAGCGGCAGTGCATTCCTCAGTGCCCGCTTGAGCGATAAGGATGATTTTCTGATCACTCCCTCCAACTTCGACCCCATGTATCTGGATGCACCCGGCATTGTCCGGATGCGTATGGGTATGCGTGAAGCCGGTAAGACTCCATCTACTGCCACTCCCATTTGCCGGAATATTTTCAACAAGTGCCCCTGGGTGAACAGTATTCTGATGATGCGTCCGCCCTATATCATGGCGTTTGCTGTGACCAATCACCCCATCGACAGCCGTACCATTCCGGAAAGCTATATTATGATGCGTGATGTGCCGATGATCCCCAGCAAAGAGTATTTCAGCGATCCGGATGCCGTGGTGAAGGTTCTTTCGCCCGCCAATCCGGTGGTGCTGATTGAAAACTGCGGGGTGCTGACCACCGGTAAAACGATTCTGGAAGCCTTTGACCGGCTGGAAGTTTCGGAATTTACCGCCAAATGTATCATTATGGCAAGCCGTTTGGGTGAACTTTCGCCCATCAACGACCAGCAGGTGGCAGATATTATTGAAGCGTTCAAGCTCCCCACCAAGTAATTTACAATAAGTAAATTTTACAGGCACTTGCCCCCACCGGGTAGGTGTCTTTTTTTTAGGCTCTGTTCCCAATGCGGGTAGGTAGATAAAAATGACAGATATACCTGTGCATTGAGAATTTTTTCAAAATTTGAATGGCATTTATCTTTTTGCGGAGCAAAAAGATAAATGCCGGTAA
>JAZSHD010000043.1:0-5951 GCA_045533055.1 Victivallaceae bacterium
GTAAGCGTGGGCATGAGTGCCAATCTGTACAAGGATTGCAACCGTCAGTACGGCTGGGGCTTGCAGAATGGCTGGCACTGGCAGATCCCCGGCTTGATGCAGGAAGATATGGAACGGCTCAAGACCAGCCGTCTGGTGCAGAGCTATTGGGAAAGCTTTATCGGTACCCCGCTGCCCAGTCAGCAGGTTTACGGCTACTATCGGGGTGCCCGCGACTACTGGCAGATCGGCGGAGCGTTGGGCTTGCTGGTGTGCGGCGAACTCTATATCAACCCCATTGAGTGGGTGGACTTTGCACTTGGGTTCTTCTTCCTTGACATCAAGGATGACGATTTGACTTTTGAAAACTTCCAGTAAGTTTTCCGGAACAGGATGTTCGATTCCGGGGAGTAACGGGGATAAAACCCGGTTGCTCCCTTTTTTTGTGGCAAGTATGGAAAAGAGTTTTAAATGTAAACGCTGCGGCAACTGCTGCCGCTGGCCGGGATATGTAAGGTTGAGTGCCGGTGAAATCGACGCCATTGCTGCTTTTCTGGGGATGAAGAGCGAGGATTTCATAGCATCTTCCACCCGGCTGACCGGCGACCGCACCGGTTTGTCGTTGTTGGAAAATCCCGACGGCAGCTGCCCCTATTTGCTGGAAACCAGCGAAGGTTCTGCTTGCCGTATTCAGGAAGTCAAGCCCCGGCAGTGTCAGGATTTTCCTTTGAAATGGAACTTCCCGGGCTGGGAAAATGAGTGTGCAGGCGGCAAAGAAGAGTAAACTTTTTTAATATAATGTATCGAGGTAGAATTTATGTCGGCAAAAAAACTTGGCAGTGCCATTATTATTTCCGGCCCCAGCGGGGTAGGTAAGTCCACGGTTTGCTCCCGGGTACGGGAGATGTTTCCGGATCTGCAATTTTCCATATCCTGTACCACCCGCAAGCCCCGCCCCGGCGAAGTTGACGGGGTGCATTACTACTATTTGAGCAAAGAAGAGTTTGAAAAACGCATTGCCAACGGCGATTTTATCGAATACGCCAGAGTTTTTGACAATATTTACGGCACGCTTGCCAGCGAAGTCATCCAGCGGGTGACAGCAGGACAGGATGTTTTTCTGGATATAGATGTTCAAGGTGCCATCCAAATCCAGGAAGCCGCCGAAAAGAATGAGCTTTTGAAAAAGGTCTGCGAGTTTATCATTCTTGCTCCGCCCAGTTTTGAGATATTGGAAAACCGTTTGCGTTCCCGTGCCAGCGATTCGGCTGAGCAAATCGAAATGCGGCTTGCCAAAGCCAGACACGAATTGAGCTTTTTCCGTAAATACAACTATCTGGTGGTCAACGATGATTTGGAAACTGCGGCGGCAAATGTGGCAGCTATCATCCGCTGTGCCGGGTTGCGTACCGACCGCCTGCCGGAGGATTATCTGAAATGAGCGAAGTTAAACATGTGGTGTTAGGTGTTACCGGCGGTATTGCGGCGTATAAGGCAGCCGATCTGGTAAGCAAACTTACCAGCAAAGGCGTGGAAGTCAGAGTGGTGATGACTCAAGCGGCGACCGAGCTGGTCACACCCCGGACTTTTCAGACCCTTTCCCGGAACAATGTGCTTACTTCTTTGTGGGATACGCCGGATTGGAAGCCTGAACATGTTGCGTTGAGCAACTGGGCGGATCTGATGGTCATAGCTCCCTGCACAGCCAATACGCTGGCAAAGATCGCTTGTGGTATCGGCGACGATGCACTGTCTACTTGTGTGATCGCCAATCAGGCTCCGCTCCTGGTGGCTCCGGCTATGAATCCGGCTATGTGGAACAATCCGGCGGTGCAGAACAATGTGGCGATCCTCAAACAGCGGGGCGTACACTTTGCCGGACCGGTCTGCGGGCATGTGGCATGCGGTGCCGACGGTACCGGCCGCATGGTGGAACCGTTGGAAATAATGGAAAAAATCTTTGAACTTTTGAATATTGATAAATAATTATCGAGGAATAGAATTATGGAACCGAAAATCCTTTCCGGCAAAGAGTGTGCCGCCAGCGTCAATGCCGAAACTCAAGCTATGGCTCAAGATTTTATTGCCAAATACGGCATTGCTCCGGCGTTGGCAGTTATCCTTATCGGCGATGATCCGGCAAGCTGTGTTTATGTAAACAGCAAGGCTCAAAAGTGTGTGGAGCTGGGCTTACGCAGCGAAAAATTTTTGCTGGATAAAGATGCCACTATGGAAGAAGTTTTGTCGTTGATCGACAAACTCAACAACGACCCCACCATCCACGGTATACTCGTGCAGTCGCCGCCGCCGCCGCAAATCGACGAAGAAAAAGTCATTGCCGCTATTGATCCGGCAAAGGATGTGGATTGCTTCCACGCTTTGAATGTGGGCAAGATGCTTATTGGCAAGACCGACGGGTTTTTCCCCTGCACACCTTACGGCGTACTTAAAATATTGGAGTATTACAATATCGATCCGGCGGGCAAGCATGTGGTGGTCATCGGCCGCAGCAATATCGTGGGCAAACCTTTGATGGCGTTGATGGTGCAGAAAGCCAAAGGTGCCAACGCCACCGTTACATGCGTACACTCCGGCACCCGGGATCTTGCCGCCTATACCCGGCAGGCGGATATATTGATCGCCGCCATCGGCAAAAGCGAATTTGTCAAAGCTGATATGGTCAAAGATGGTGCGGTGGTCATTGATGTTGGTATCAACCGTATACCCGATGCTACCAAAAAATCCGGCAGCCGTCTGACCGGCGATGTGGCTTACGGGGAAGTTGCCCCCAAATGTTCCGCCATTACTCCGGTTCCCGGCGGGGTGGGGCCCATGACTATTGCTATGCTCATGCGTAACACCGTACGGGCGGCTTTGATGGCTGCCGGGGAAAAACTTTAAACAGACGCGGGGGAGCAGATTTATGGATAAATGGTACTGGTCGGCAGCTCAAGTTCCGGCAGAACTGCACACGATGCTCTCTGAACTGGGCGAACTTTTCGGTTTGGCAGAAGGTTCGGGAGCCAAAAATATAACTTTTGAACGCATTGCCGGTGATGGCGTGGTCAGCGAGGTGGAATTTCTTGATGCAAACAACGCCGTTGTCCGCTACAACACCATAAGTGCCGCCGCCCGCGGTGTGGGCAGTGTTATGGCAAATATTGCCGGCAAACAGAGTACCAGCTTTACCATGCTGGGGATCATGGTTGACCTCTCCCGGAATCTGGTCTTTACCGTTGAGGCAATGAAAAAGATATTCAAGCGGTTGGCTCTGCTGGGGTTCAACACTGTTTTGCTTTATTGTGAAGATACTTACGAACTCCCCGGCGAAGTGGCTTTCGGTATGATGCGGGGCAGATATTCTGCCGGAGAAATACGCACTATGGATGATGCCGCCGCCGCTGTGGGTATTGAACTTATGGGCTGTATCCAGACTCTGGGGCACATGGGCGAAATATTGCAGTGGGAACAGGCCTACGGCGATATAAAAGATACCGCCAGCGTAATGCGGGTGGATGTGGAACGCACCCACACTCTGATCGGCAAGATGTTGGATTTCTGGAGCGAAAATCTCCGCAGCCGCCGTATCCATGTAGGTATGGACGAAACCCACGATCTGGGCAGAGGCAGATACCTTGATCACAACGGTTACAAATCAGGTTTTGAACTTTTTACCCAACAGCTCAATCTGGTCAACGATGCCTGTGTAAAGCGGGGGCTCAAGCCTATGATCTGGAGCGATATGTTCTTCCGGCTGGGCAATCCCAAACAGGTATATTACGATTTGAACAGCAACATTCCCGCCGAAGTCCGGGCCGCCATACCTAAAAACACCCAGCTGGTCTATTGGGATTACTACACGGTGGATCAGGATTTTTATGAAAAGTTTATCGATATGCACCGGGAGCTTAACGGCGAACCCTTAATGGGGGCAGGGGTGTGGATCTGGAGCCGCCTCTGGTACGATCACGAACACAGTGCCATTGCCAACCGGGCGTGTATCAACGGCTGCCGCAATAAAAAGCTCAAAGAGATCTTCTTTACCATGTGGGGCGACGATGGAGCCATCTGCCACTGGGATTCGGCATGGACAGGGTTGGTGGAGGCTTCCGATCTGGCTTATGGTATCGACTGTGAAAAATCGACCGCCGCCCGGTATAATGCTTTGACCGGGAGCGATTATTTTATCAACAAGCTGCCCGCCAAACTTCACCATATAACCAATCTTTCCGGTAAAGAATATACCATGCCACGGTATCACAACAGCGATATGGCGATCTTCTGGGACGATATATTGCAGGGCTTGGGCTACCGTAATTTGCAAGTTATGGATAAAGCATTGATTCCGGAAATCATTGATGAGTATGAAAAAATCCTCAAAACGCTGGAACCCCATCGGGCCGACCGCAAGGGCGGCAACCTTAATTACGCATGGCTGCTGACCCGTTACATGCTTAATAAACTGCTTTGCCGGAAAAAGCTGGAAGAAGCCTACTTTGCCAACGACAAAGCCGCACTGCAGGTTTTGGCTGAAAAAGATTTGCCGGAGCTTGAAGCGTATTTTACAGAGGTCATGCAGGAATTCCGTGCTCAATGGCTGGCAGTGGGCAAGGTTTTCGGTTTGGAAACCATGCAGCACCGCATGGGCGGACAGAAAGAACGCATTGCCGAAGCGGCCAGACGCATAAAGGATTATCTTGCAGGAGTTTGCAATAAACTTGAAGAACTTGAACAACCCCTGCCGGAGAAACCTGAACGCATGGCGATATATTGCGATATGGCAAGCGGAAGCAATTTGGTGTGATTTTCTTTGAAAAAAATGGCTTTTGGAGCTTGAAAAATCATTGTAATCGGTTAAATTAAGTACTTATACAAGTGTAATCATATAAAAAAGAGAGTTTATAAAAATGGAAAAGATTTCGTTCGGCAAATTTTTGACCAAAGATTCAATCGTAATTCTTCATGCTGAAGACAAGAAAACTGCTTTCGATCAGCTGGTGGCTAAAGTTGCTGATTTGGCTCACCTTGACCGCGATGTGGTTTCCCGTCTGGTCTGGAAGCGTGAAAATATGATGCCTACCGGTGTTGGTCAGGGGTTGGGTCTGCCCCATATCCGGGTCGAACGCATGGATAACCCGGTGATCATCATTGGCGTGTGTGCCAACCCGATCGCTGACTATGAAACTCAGGATGGCGAACCGGTGCGGGTAATCGTATTTATTGCTGCCGACGATGCCAGACAGGATGATTATTTGAGCCTGCTCAGCAGTGTTTCCAGCAAAATGCGTAATGCTGATTTGATTGCTGAAATTCTGGAAAACACCTCCAAGCCCGCCCAGATCCTCAAGATGCTTCAGGACTGATCAGGGAGCAAAAGAACTATGAACAGCAACGGTAAACTTGGTGCAAAAGCACAAATCGATTTTCATTGTTTGGACAGTGAAAATTGCGACGGTGTGGTAAAATTCAATCTGGCAGAGATTTGTGACGAAGATTTTCAGGCGGTCTGCCCCAAGTGTCACCGGGCATACGAACTGGACGGAGCTTTGCGGGATAAACTGACCAGAATGATGAATCTGGTAGCGGCGATCCGGGATGCGGAGGATATTTTAGGCGACAGTTCCGTGGCAGTTACTGTAGCAGGAGCAAAGGAAGTGAAGATACCGTATGCCCTTTTGCTGACCAGGCTCAATACACTTATAACATTGAATTTCGGCGAAAAGAAGGTGGATTTCCATTTGTGGATCGAGCCGTCGTCGCCGGAAACATTCCGCTGAAAATTGCGGAATATAAGTCTTGCGGGGGCAGAAAAATCCCGGCGGGCTTAAAAAAAGGCTCTGTTCCCAATACGGGTAGGTCAATAAAAAGTTATATGATTAACTTTTGTATTGGAACTTTTTTAAAACTTGAATGGCATTTATCTATTTTGCAACGCAAATAGATAAATGCCGGGAAAAGGTTTGGAAAAAAGG
>JAZSHD010000059.1:0-14780 GCA_045533055.1 Victivallaceae bacterium
AGAAACGTCAGTGAAGGTGTGTTTTCTTTAGAAACAGACCGTCGCAGAAATCTGATATTGCAAGATATATGGGAGTACGACAAATGAGCATTTTAGGGAATTTGAACAGCACTGCTGAGAATAATAAAAAGGAATTGCACATTGGCATTGAACACAATGGAATTCTGTTATACGAAATATATACAGAAGAGTTTACCAAAGAAATTTCTATTGGCAGAAGTTCTCAATGCGATTGGAGTTTGAGTAATATTGATGAATCGGCGAGCGGTAAACACGCTCTGATTTCATTGCGTAAAGGAAATTTCTATCTTACGGATCTCGGCAGCCGTAACGGAATGTATTTCCAGGCAAAGCGAATTACTGAAAAGAAACTGACTCCAGGTGATAAAATCAGTTTGGGTGAGTGTATTGTTTTTGTTGATGATGAGTCAAAAAAACTGAAAAAACTTTCTCAGCTGAATCAAATTGAATATGTAAACAGCAGTGGACGCAAAGTTGTTTTTGATATATCAAAACCTGAAACGGTCATTGGTTCCGGACCGAATGCGGATATCAAAATTCAAGATCAGTTGATTTCATCCTCTCATGCGATAATATCCTTGAGAAACGATGGCAGTTGTTGGTTGAAAGATAATGGAAGCCGTAATGGTACCAGCGTAAATGGCAAGGAGTTAGTTGAAGGTTCCGAACGAATGCTTCAAGAAGGGGATGTCATCACGATTGCCTATCTGGAAATGAAATTCCTTGATGCAGCAGTATTGCACGAAAGTTCCAAACTTCTTACTTCCATCGTGATTGCCGGAATAACAATTCTTGTCGTTCTGGGCGGATATATTGGCTACATGCAGTTGACTCCTTCTGCTGATGCAATTATTGCTGCCGCAAGAAAAGAGTCAGCAAATTTGAATTTTACTGCGGCAGAAAAATTGTTGAGCGACTCGAAATTGGCACGAAATGCCGATGACGCAGCTTCTGAAAGAGAAACGTTATCCCGCCAAATTACTACATGGAAAAACACTATATATATATGGAATATGGTAAAAGAAGATCTTGTCAACAAGGATTTTAATACCGCAAACAGCAAATTGGCAAGTATCAATCATTCCGACTTAAACACTTGGAATTGGAACAATGATGCTGCGTTTGTAGAAAAAAGCAAAGCTCAAGCAGTCAAATTAATTCTTGACAGTTGTTCCGGGGTTGATTCTCTCCTGAAACAGGAAAACGAGTCTTTTGCACGTATTGAAAAACAAAAAATGGATTTGTCTTTTGCAATGCGCAACGGGGAACAATATAAAAGTGAAGAGTTTATGAAATCTCTACTGCAAGAAGGTTCAAAACAGTTGCAACAACTTGATCGTGTGATGCAGGAACATAAGTACCTGAATAACATCATCAGTTTGCTCAGCCATAAAAAGCCAGATTATCAACGGATAGTTGCGGATTTGACAAAACTTTCAGAAACAGGTCAGGAAGCAGTACAAATCAAAGCCAAACGAATTCTGATCCCTGTGCGAAATCTCGCCAGAGAAACAAATCGTATGCTTGAAATGGTCAATAAAGTTTGTGCTCTTGATTTTGCAGCAGTTGAAGCATTTTCATTAGATTTGCCGGATTCTGTTGATTATTCATCTGAGAAAAACATTGCAACCTTGAAACAAGGATTGATTGATAATGTAAAGCAACTCAAAGATTCATCTGTTCAAATTTCTATTTTGTATCGTAATTTGAAAGAGCAAGGTGTTGTTCCAAATCAAAAAGTAGTTGCTATAGAACATTTCCTTGATCCTGATACAATGAAACAGGTCTATTCTTTTGATTTGTTTGAATTTGATGTTCCACGCATTTCCAGAAAAGAACCTGTTGGAACATACGACAAATTACTGGGATATGAATTTATGTATGATTATTTGAAAAATATTCATACCGATATGATGACCCTGAACATTGAAGATTTGCCGTTCAAGCCGCAAATTTATCTTGCCCGGACTATCTTTACTGATGTCGATAAATTTCTCACCTATGTTGATCGGGATGAAAATCTGTGGTTTCACAACGGAAAATTAAATCATTTCATTGAACATTGCAGAACAATACCTCCTTTGAGAGATAAAATTATAGCTCAAAGCAAAAGTGCATTTTCAGCAAAGAATAAACGGGCTCAACTTTTAGCGAAGGGAATTGCATTGTATTTCAGCAGTATAAAAACTCCGTCAAAGGATGCGAATGAAAAACTTGCAACTGAGTTCCAGAGCCTCACAAAAATGGTACAAAAAAAAGATCGGGAGTTTTCCCGTTCTATGCCGGAAGAACAAATCAAACTCCGGGACGAAATTATTGCGGTAGGTTTTCCCGGTGATCCTATTGTAAGAAAAATGTGGCGTATGCGTCCTTCTGAAAAGCGGAGAAAATAATCATGCTTGTTGAATGGCAAAATTATATAGACGTGTTTGCTTTTACCCATGTGGGAAAGGTAAGAAAAAATAATGAAGACTCCATTCTTGAAATGAAAAACTGTGGTTTTTTTGCAGTTTCTGATGGAATGGGTGGCGGTAATGCTGGCGAAATCGCCAGCCAGATGATTGTGTCCAATCTGAAAAATGCCCTTGAAAATTCTTCCGGTATTCCGGGAGAACGGGAAGGGAATGTAATCAGAGCTGCAAATCAGGCAAATTATCAAATTAATGATTTTGCCGCAGAACGGCACTATTCTTCAATGGGGGCAACTCTTGTCAGTTGTTTGTTAAATCCATGGTATCCATCTGTAGCTACTGTGCTTCACGCTGGAGACAGTCGACTTTACAGATTACGTGATGATGAATTAGAGTGCCTGACTGAAGATCATACCGTTGCAACAGCCTCAAAAGTTTCCGAAAGTAAGTTGGCACCAATGTTCCGTGGGGTATTGACCAATGCTCTCGGTACCGGTGTCGAATTTTTCCTGGAAAGAACAAGTATCAATGTACAAAGGGATGACCTTTATATTTTATGTTCTGACGGACTATCCCGTATGGTTACAGATCAGGAAATTCAACAGATATGCGTCCCTTTGATCAACGCCCCCAGTAAGCAGATATGTCAAACGTTGATTGAAACTGCCTTGGATAATGGCGGGCGTGACAATGTTTCTGTGATTGTTCTCAAAATAAAAAAACTCTGGAAGGAGTATTCTCCGTCACGAAAAGAAGCAGAGTCAGAAGCCAATGCCCAAACTCAAAACCTGATGGATTTATCCGAAACCCCGCAAACCGAGATCATAGATGCAGCTTTGGCAAAAGACAACCAATAATCTTGCTATTGAAAACTTATGGCAAAAAACTCAGGCTGACATAAAAAAGATGTTTCAGCCGGATTCATTATGTACCCAACGTTTTTTACCATATCAATACTTGTCGGTTTTGCAGGATGAGATATTACTTTCCGGGATGCAACCAGAAAGAATCCAATTGTTGACCGACAAAATATTTTTGCATAGAATAACAGGAGGTCATCCTGAATTACAACATTTGTTAAAAGTATTTGGATATACACCGGATGCCGGAAATTTTACGCTTTGGGGGCATAAAATAACAGAAATACTTGGCAGAGGAAGTTCGTCAGTAGTTTACTGTACAGATGAACATTATGCATTAAAAGTAGTCTCTGCGAGCGGCAGGGATAAATTATTTCAGGAATATATCCGCATTTCCGGGATAAAATGCAACAATATTGTCAACGCATATGATTTTTATGAGTCAACAGAGGGAGCAGGAATGTTACTGGAACAACTTTCATCTCCTTCTTGTGATACGAATGGATATATATGTGGCTTGGACTATTTACATCAAATAGGCTTATGCCATGGAGATATACGTTATAGCAATCTTGGATCTGATAATAACGGTGCAGCCAAACTTTTTGATTTGGGCAACAGTTTTTATGGAACAACAGGCTCAATGCAAAAAGAAAAAAAAGATTTAAGATTACTACTTGAAAAATTTACTATGAACAATAAACAAAGAATTTATTAAATTATGTTGCTTCTCTATCGGGACATACAAAACAATTTTATAGAAGTTGAACTTCCGCAAGAAGGGGGAATTGTCGGCTATGTGGCTGATAATTTCATAGTTCTTGACGCGATAGGAATCTCCGGAAAGCATATGCGGCTTTCATCTGAAGGAGATTATCTTTTTATTGAGGATCTTCAAAGCCTTAATGGGACGTACATCAACCAAAAATTACTCTCAGAAAAAACACAATTATCTGACGGAGATGTTGTCCAAATAGGTTTGCTTCAGTTGCGGTTCAATACAGGGTTCAATTTATGGTCGATGACTGCTGAAAAGCCGGAAAATTCGATTTTTTCAGCAGATGAGTACGATATAACTGAGTTTCAAGAAGCAGAAGAGGAATTTTCAACGGCAGTTACTGTCATTGCTTCGCCGGAAATCAAAGCCGCTTTGAAATCGGGTAATGTATCTGCATTGCAGAACTTTGCCCCACCTCAGAATACAAATGTAACAGTAGGATCAAAATTTTCTTTAGAAAACTTAAAGGAACTCGGTAAATATAAAATCATAAAGAAAATAGGGAAAGGCGGCATGGGAATTGTATTCCTGGCCCGTCATAAAGTTCTGAATTCCTATAGAGCATTAAAAGTTTTGCCTCATTCTGTCAAAGAAGAAAATTATGACTTTTATGAACGTTTTATGCGGGAAGCACGTATTGCCTCTGACATTCGTCATCCCAACATTGTCGGCGTTATGGATGCAGAAGCTGATGTGGAACAGGACATCTCATATATTGTCATGGAATTTATCGACGGGGGAAACCTGCGAAGAATTCTGAAAATACAGAAAAAATTGCCGGAAATACAAGTCTTGCTGATTGCAAGAAGTATAGCTGCAGCCTTGAAAGGAATTGCAGAACATAATATTATACACAGGGACATAAAACCTGATAATATCATGTTTACAAGGCACGGAGAAGTAAAACTTGCGGATTTGGGGATTGCTAAAAACGATAATGATGATGCCAATATAACGCAAAGTGATGCAATGATTGGCACACCTGCGTATTTATCTCCGGAACAGATTGAAAATCCGAAGGAAGTTGATATCAGATCTGATATTTACAGTTTGGGAGCCACATTGTATGAAATGCTGACAGGAAGCCCTCCATATACAGGAAAAAACACCTATGACATTGTTCATAAAATGCTTTCAGAATCTATTCCGGATCCGAGGTTAAAAAATCCGGCAATATCTTCTATCACAGCTAAAATTGTGATGAAAATGTTGCAGAAAAATCCCTCTAAACGTTATCAGTCTCCACAAGCTTTGATAAATGTTTTAGACAGAATTCTTCCGCATTACTCTGACAGTGAAGTTCAAGAGATTGTCAAATCGGCTGTGTTAGGAACTGAATTGCCCCAAGGTGTAAAGAAAAATGTATCATCTGGATTAAAAGCATCAATAAATTTTATGTTTTTCAGTTGTCGTCAAAGAGTTGCGGAATTTTTTCATCCTGCTGAAAAAAACAAAATAAAACTTGATAATAGTGATATTGCAAACGGTAGTTGTTTTGCTTTTCAAATAGAGCCACCTATTGATAAAACAGTTGATTTTGTAATTTCTGTAAAAGCATCTGCAACCTATAAGATCTCATCTTTGGATGGTTGCAGCAAAGAGATAAAATCCTCTGATACAGGTTTGTTGGAATTTAAAGGTCTTTCTCCAGGAGAATATCGGATTTCACTGCAAAACAGCAAAAATCTATAAGTTTCTACAATTAAATAACAGGATAACAGAAAGAATTTATTTTATGAAAGACGAATTAAAGAAAAACTTTGAAAGTCTGCTGAAAAACGGCGAATATGCCGAAGCAGAGAAGTTGCTCGTCCCGTATATGAAAGACAATCCGGACGATTGGGAGGCTAAACTCTTTTACGGAACCTGCCGGATGATGCAGGGAGATACTGAAACCGCAAAACTTATTCACCAGCAGGGCGAAAAATATTTTGAGTCCGGAAAAGATATTCCGGCAGAACAAAAATCTTTTTGGGATAAATACAAGAAATTGATATTCTATGGCTTAGTCGGCACTGCGCTGGTGTTGGTTGGAGTAGCTTCATGCGGCAAAGCGATAGAGGAACACTTTGAAGCGAAGTTATGGCAGGAGGAATGGCAAGGTATGCAAAACAAATACGCCGGGCCGCGGGAGGTATGGCAATTTAGGCACGCCAAATACGCTGGACCGTCACGACCGGAACTGGAAGCAAATGGAAAGAATATGTGGTAAATTTTATGTATAACCCACTGTTATGTGTATTGGAGCTGACCAACCGCTGTAATTTGCGGTGTCCGCATTGTGCTTCAGATTCCGGAGTAAGCCGCTGTTATGAGATGAGCAGGACTGAATTGCAGAAAGTTTTTCACGATCTGGCAGAACTGGGCTGTAATACCATCAGTATGCTTGGCGGGGAAATTCTGTTGCGTCCTGACTGGTATGAAGTCTGTCAGGACGCCCGTGATGCAGGAATGGATTTGCAGCTTATCACCAATGGTTTGCTGGTCAATAATGAAGTCCGGAAAAAATTTCTGACTCTCGATCCGCAAACCGTTTGCGTAAGTCTGGATGGTGCAACACCGGAAACCTATAAAAAACAGCGCGGCGTGGACGGTTTTGACAAATGCATGACTTTGTTGAAACAGTTTTCAGCCGATGTTTTCCGGCAAGTCAATGCGATTACCACGTTTTCATCATTGAATATCCATGAATTTGACGATTTTGCCAAACTTTTCATTGATACAGATATTGTATGGCAGGTGCAGATGGTTCACAAAGCCGGACACCGTTTTGATGAAAAGTTACTTCTCAATCAGGAACAGTTTGAATTTTTTACCGAAAAGGCAACATACTATCTGAACGAATATCTGGGACGGCTGAAAATTATGACTATGGATGATTTCGGTTACTTCCCCATTACGCCAAAACTGCGTTTTATGCACCAGATCTGGGATGGCTGTAGCGCCGGACGCCGCACGATTGGAATCCGCAGCAATGGAGATGTATTAGGGTGTCTTTCGCTGGGAGATGACTTCATAGAAGCTAATTTGCTTGAAACTCCGCTGGCAGAAATCTGGAATTCCGGAAAATATTTTCAGCGTTTCCGGCAAAAGGAAGATTTGCTCTGCGGACAATGTGCAAAATGTACTTTCGGCAAAAGATGCAAAGCCGGATGTACTGCTATGGCAATAAGTTCAACAGATACCATGGGCGACAATACCTATTGTGTCCGGCGTTTGGAAGAAAAACGTCTTTTACAGGAGCTTTTCGGTTAAAGGAATGAACCCATACAGCATAAAATTATTATTGGTAATAAAGGGGAGGTCTTGAACTATGTTGGTAAAACTTATATTTTTATGTGTGATTTGCTGCTGTATAAACAGCAATGTTTTTGCACGATCTGTCATACCGCACTGGAAGATGCATAGGACAGAGTCAGGACGTATATATTGTGATTATCATGAAACCTATCATGACTACAGTTATCGGTATGATCCGACAGATCCGACAGGTAATAGATCGCCAAGATTGCTTGATTGGGAAATTGATGGTCATTGCATAAGTTTGGATTCCCTAACAGGAGAACCCAAAACGTATTATGAAGAACACGGCTTGCAGGCAAACTACGTAAAATGGGGCGGTAGCATAGATAATGAATGTTATCACCACAAAGGAGTACAACATGATGATTGCTGGCGAAGTCACATTTGTTTGGAATGTGGCACTGTTATGGTTCACGGCAAATTTTATAGATATGGTCTGTTTAGGAGGGAAAAAAGGTTATTTAAATGTGAGACTTGTTCAGATATAGTCAAAGAGAGCAACGGACAAAATAGTATTTTCCCCGGAAATCGAGTCGAAGCCCATAACAATTCTAATAAAATATTATGCCATAATTGTAATAAAAAGCAATATTTTTATATGAAAATTACGCCTACAATGGATAATGGCTGGAATAGGGAATATAAATATTACTGCAGCAAACATGGAAGTGTAGAAGAAAAAGATAATTACTGCCATTATGAAGATTTTGAAGAAAAGAAAATCAAGTATAAGGAATGGTTGGAAAATGTTTTTTTTCAAGTAAAACAGTGGATTCGCGATGTTTATTATAGGGTTAAATTAATATTACCGAATATTTGGGAAAAGATTAAAAATTGGGGTCGGGATGCTTCTTTTGCTGTTAAAACATATTCGCAAAATCTTTATGATATAGACGATATGGTTTCTGGTGTTCCCCAAGTGATACAACCTGTAGACAAAATTAAGTTATCCGAGTTCGTAACGAATGCTAGACAAAGCAGACGCAGATATTATTCATGTCAGAGTTTGGAACGCTGGGGGAATATGGTTTTGTTACAGGCTGTGCATTATGGTTATATATATTCAGTAAAATATTTGCTTGAACTTGGTTTTGATATAAATGGCTCATATATCGACTGTTTGGATCCGAATTACTCATATTTCTCAAAAGATAATAAAAAAATTTCTTTATTAGAATATCATCTGCGAACTCCATACCGGAACAAGCATGATTTTATCAAAATGTATATATTTTTATTGGAAAACGGGGCTGATCTGCAAAAGCCTTTTTCCGACGGATACGAACCGATAATACATTTACTTGCATTATGTAATAAGCAGGACGATATTTGGATGTGGAAATTGATTCCTTTGTCTGTTGCATATGGTGCAAAAATAGATCAGGAACTTATTGATAAAATCAATTTGACAAATGAAGATTTTTCTATGTATGTCAAAAATATTATCGGGCGTAACATTGTAAAGCCCAATTTGGTATGTGAACAACGCAACAAAGATTTGTTATTAAAACTTGCCAGACATAAAATCAATAATTACAAAACAGATTTGGAAGTCTGTCATTTTTCTGATTATCTACATGAAATGCGTTATCAAAAAGAAGGGGGTAGAAGGATATTAATGTTGACATCTGATCAACTGAAGGAAAAAGTAAAAGATGGCAATAGTTTGAATGTACTTTTTGTCTATCCGGACTCATACATACGTAATAGATACAGGCAATTAAAAAAATTTTTTCCAAAACTGTTATATTTGAGTCGATTGGTGGAACGGAATAATTCTGAAACATTGGAGTTTTTACTTGCAAATGGATGGGTTTTAGGGTGTGAGTCATATAGTTCGCACAGATACATTTATGATTCTGATTGGACTTTGTGGGAGTTTGGAGTGGATATAACTGAAGAAGATATTAATTCGGCAAAAGATTATGAGGTCTGGGAAAAATTAGTAAGTGCATATAAACAGCAGCTCTGCCAATTTGGCGAAAATGACATCAAAAAGTATAAAGATAAATTTTATGATTTGCCCAACAAAGCCACAACAACAAAAAAAAATAATATAAAAACTTTACCTGAAAAAAACATAGTAAAAAAATCCAATCATAGTTCAACTCTATAACATAGCAAATAGGTGTTTTTATGAAAGATGAATTGAAAAAAACAGTTGAAAACCTGATACAAAATAGAGAATATGCCGAAGCAGAAAAACAATTTGAAGCAGGGAATGATATTCCTGAAAAACAGAAATCTTTCGGGGATAAATACGGAAGACTTATTATTTATGGAGCTCTCGGGTTCGCATTGGTGTTAGGGTCATTAGTAATAGGAACTGTTTATTTTGGTAATCAAATATATGCAGCAATACTACAAGCTATAAGCGTAGAAGGTTATTATTGTAAAAAATGTGCTAAGTTTCATGACTTAAGTAAATATCGCGACATTGATGGAGCTCGCTGGTGTAAAAATTGTTGTAGATCGGTAGCTGCTGGAGTAGAACTCCGATTTGCACATTGCTGCAGTTGCGGAGGTCAGCATTATCCAGGAAAGTGCACACGGGGCGACAGTTCTGGACCCGACTGGCTGCAGCAGAATGTCAGCAATGCGCAGTAAGTCTTTCAGGACATTCCGGAGTAATAGTAATGAATATTGCTAAAACAGTTTTGATTGAGTTGACTTATAAATGTAACCACGAGTGTCTATTCTGTTACTGCCCGTGGTTGCGTTTCCCGGATTTAGTCGGCCGAGAACTTGATTGTTCTGAATGGATCGCAATTCTGGATAAACTTGCTGCTGCCGGGGTGAAACATATCACTTTCAGCGGTGGCGAACCATTGTTGAAAAAAGATATTGGCAAGCTGCTTACTCATGCTGCGGCGTTGCCGTTTGAGTTTGTAACAGTTTTCAGCAACGGGCTTTTGATTGATGAAAATATGCTGGATGTTTTCGGGCGGTATAAAATTCAATGGGCAACCAGTCTGCCGGGGATTTTTTCTTTCAGATATTTGACAAATTCTGCAATGACTTCCCGGCAACTGCTGGGAAAAGTAAGGTTGGCGGCCAGGAAAAATGTTTCTGTAACAGTCAGCATAACAGTAGGGCGTAAGAATTTATGGGAAACAGCTTTGACGATGTTGACGGCAAAATTTTTCGGGGCATCTGCGTTATCTGTGGGGGCTTGTATGCCGGAAGGACGGGCGTTGGAACATCCGGAGTTGTGTTTGTCGGATAAGCAATACCATAAACTGCTTTTGCTGGCAAACAGATTCAATTCGGTACTCAATATCCCCATACGCTTTTCGTATGAGCAGCGTTGCGAATGTTATAATTTGGATGGCATACCATCGGGGACAGTGCCGGAACATTGTAATGCCGGGAAAGATTTTATGGTAATATCGCCGGATGGAGGAGTACGCAAATGTATGCACTCTCCGGAAAAAATATGTATGATCGATAAATTTTTAAACAATGATTTTTGAAATCACCTTTCAATGGAGATGAGTTATGAAAGAAGAAAAATTAAAGCAGGAACTTACAAAAAAGGTTGAAAAAAAGAAGCTGTCGATAGATTCTTTATTGGCAACACTGGTATTCTGGGCGGCAATTATCGCCTCTATAGCATTGACAATTTGCTTCTTTTTCGGGGAAAAAATAGATCCATTACGTATTATATTGAAAGAAGATCACGAATGCAAGGGCGTCGGCTGTGGTGAGTGTGGTCGGGTCGGGTTGGTAATGCCGGTTAGCTGGGAGCCACCTGAACACTCGAATAGATTCCAGAATTCGAAGAAATCCCCGAATAATGATTGGTAAAAAGCTATTGAGTCCGGTGTCTGGATGAAACGGATTTTACAGGAGGTTACTTATGAAAAAACTTTTTATTTGTGTTATTTGCATTTTGAGTATCAGTGTTTTGGCAAGCAATGCCCCAAATAATCAGGCAGATAAATATTTCAGCAAAAATCTCAATCTGACTGTTGCTCAAAAGATACCGTTTGATTTTTCATGTTGCTATGACGAAGATTTGCAGGCTTTATTTTCTAATAAGAATGGTGATTTAATAGCCAAGTATTTGCAGACTTATGGCCGTCCATCAGCCGGTTACAGTATAAGGTATCATAACAAAGACAGTTTTGTTACTGTTTTTATTTATGATTCAGAAGGTAAAACGATTGAACGCGAAATGCAATTATTGCTGGGCGGATTGAAATTATTCGCTCAATTCGGCAAATATCGAGATCTTGTCATTCAAAAGGGAATTGAGAAGGGAAAACTTGAAATTTCAAAATTGGATTATGTTGCAAACTATTGCCGATACAAAGATAGAATGCGTGGAAAATGGATAAATTGGTACAGTTTTTCTTTGATATTAAAAAAGAATAATAAATTAGTTAAGGTTCGCATTTCCAGTGAAAAAAAACTTGGTGCAGAAAAACTTGATTTATTTATAAAAAATTTAGATGCACAGTTGACGGCATCCCGCTAAAAAATACTGTGAAATATAAACATCAATTCAAAAAAAGGATTTGTTGAAAATATGAAAAAACTTATAAAAAGTGTTCTGGGCTGTTTACTGGCACTGCCGCTTGTTACTTGGGGGGATATTGCTACTCCTCCAATATATATTGCTGGCGAATATGAAGCTCTTAAGGCGCGGATTTGGGCGATGCCCGTATTGTCTGTTATGAGTGAAATTTTATTGTTGTTTCTGTTCGTCGTTGTGTACTCAAATGTAAAAAACAAATTGTCTGCAGATACAAGCTGTGCAGAAAAAACAGAAAACTTGGAAAACGACAAAAATATATTCATTCAGAAATGTTATAAAAACAGAAAAATATTGCTTGTAGCAGTTAAAGCTGCAGCGATAATCATATTTGTTATTGCTACTGTTGTGAATATATATTATGCATGGAGTATGAATCGCCGTTATGATTTTAATACCATCTACAATGATCCTGGGGAACATTATCCTTGCCTTACAGGACGACATAAATTTCAAAATGTACCCAATAAAGCATATCAAAAATGTGAAAAATGCAAACTTAGATATATTCCCGGCTCACGTCCTAACATCTACCGAGGCCCTGAGCATGAGGATATGGAGAGGATGAAGAGGATGAATAGGATGAAGAGGATGAAGAGGATGAAGAGGATGAATAGGATGGGATGGAGAGGATGGAGAGGATGGAGAACGCCGAATGAAGGCCTTTCAAGTACAATTGCTGCTTGGTGTTCAGCATTTTCTGGTTGATGCTATTTGCATTGCCTGCCTTTGGGGGCCGGTGACAGCTCTTTGCGGCAATACCCAGACTGGACATTTTTGGGTGGTTTTCTTTATAAGTTTGTACAATCTGCTGGCGTTTTGTACCCAATGGATGACCGGATTGGCTTGCGATCTTTTGAAAAATGACCGCCTGATGCACGGCATTGCAGCAGCTGCGTTGGCTTCAGGAACAATATGTTGTTATTTTTGGCCGTTGCTCGGAGTGGGTTTAATTGGCATGGGCAACAGTTTGTTTCATGTAGTTGGCGGCAGATATGTTATTATGAATGCTCATGATAATGCCGGACCATTGGGTATGTTCGTAGCCCCTGGTGCTCTGGGGCTTTTTATCGGCGGGATATTTGCATCATTCAGTTGGGTATTCTGTTGTATTATGTTAATAAATACAGTCGCAATCTGCCGGATGTTAAAAGATACAGCACCAGCCCGAGTAATTTCAGAAGAAGATGCGGAACAGCCACCGCGGTTTGTCTTTGATCATGTTTGCTTACTGGCAGTCGTATTGATTTTGATATGTATATCCTGCCGGGCAGCATCCGGTGCCATTCCATTCCCCGGCAAAAAAATTCCGGAATTTTGGCAATGGCTGCCGGTTTTAATGGTATTTGCCGGCAAATCGCTGGGCGGATTTATCGGCGACCGGCTGGGGTATATTAAAGCAGGCTCAATCGCCTTGATTGCCGGAACTGTATTGTTGGCGTTTTGCAGTCATCCGGCCGGATATATTACCGGACAGCTGTTGATGAATTTATTGATGGCATTGACCTTGTGGCAAATGAGCAAAGTAATTCCCCGTTATCCGGGCTTGGCGTTTGGTTTGGCCGCAACGGTACTGGTGCCCGGCAGTTGGGTGCGGTTCAGCGTAGAGCCGCTCAAAGTATTTTTGTGCCTTTCCGGAATCAGTTTAATTTGTTTTATAATAACTCAAATGATTATTAAACGGAAGAAAATATGTGCTTATTGATTTCAGCAGCATTAACAATATTGGTCGAATCTTTATTTTGGAGCTGTTTCAAAGCATACCGCAATAGGCATTTTCTGCTTTGGAGTGCGGCAGTAAACCTGTGGTCCAATGTAACATTGAATGTGACCTTGCTTTTTATATTGCGCCCGGGCGATACCCTGTTGTCCTATAAAATATTGATTGGAGAAGTGCTGGTTGTGGCATCGGAGTTTATACTCTTTTGCCTGTTGGGAGAAAACAACCGCCGCAAGCTGTTGATATTGACTTTGCTTGCCAACATTATTACTTACAGTTTAAGTTTTATTATTTAATAGAAAGGATAATTTATGACAAAATTCAACAAACTCGCGTTACTGCTCGCCGTCATCAAATAGATAAAGCCATTGAGGAGTTTGTGGCGAAAAAAGGCAGACAGCCAACGGCTGAAGAGGTCAAAACTATGACCTTGCTGACCCGTAACCGCAAGATGTTGGAAAAAAGTGAAATAGAGGTTGAAGCATTCAAGCGTTCTCTTCTGACTGCTCCGGAGCGGCAGCGACTCTATGTTCTTGCTGAAAATGCCCGGATCATGGGCGACTTGCGTTTTATGGATGTTGAGGAACAAGATGCGGTTCAGCAGATCAGCAAAGTTGCGGCACAACTTTTTGAACGGCACAGTGTGTTGAAACTGGATGCTCTGTTGGCAGAAGTTCAGAATCAGCATTTGGGAGAAACCGATTTGGGCGTGCTTCAAACAGCCTTACAGAATGTGCCCGGATTAGTGAATTTGAAAAGTCCTGCGGGGAATCCATATTTTACGACCGAAGAAAATCTCCAGCGGGAAAACTATGCCATTGAAACAGTCAACAACACCAAAGGTCTGCTGCCAGCTCTGACCAGTTCGTACCGTCCATTTTCGGAAGTTGAAGATACTTATGACCATTCAGCCCAGATCAAGGTCATCAATGATATTCTGGAAAGCAAAGATCCTTTTATGGTTTTCCGCGGTGTTGCCGGAGCCGGAAAAACCTCCACCTTGCAGGAGCTTTGCAAGTGCTTGAAAAAAGGTGGTATCGAAAATATCCATGTGGTTGCACCTACCAATTCGGCGGTAGATGTTCTGCGGAGCGAAAACTTTGAATCCGCCCAGACAGTTGCCATGTTTCTGCAGAATAAGGATAAACTG
>JAZSHD010000246.1:0-22460 GCA_045533055.1 Victivallaceae bacterium
GGTTGCCGAGACGAAGGCTCGCCTTTGCGGTCTGCTCGAAATGCTGTCCGGCAAGCGCGTTACCAAGCTTCCCAAGAAACATGCTAACATTCAGCTGTAAGCTGTGAACCGTAATAAGGAGGAAAATGAATTATGAAACACTTTAATATTACCGTGAACGGTACTGCCTATGATGTCCATGTTGAAGAACTCGCCGCCGGCGCCGCTCCCACTGTCGTGGCTGCCGCTCCCGCTCCTGCTGCTGCTCCGGCACCTGCTGCCGCTGCAGTTGCTGCTGCTCCTGCCAACCGGGTGACTATTGATTCGCCGCTGGTCGGTACTCTGTACCGTGCTCCCAGCCCGGAAGCTGCTCCCTTTGTCAAGGTTGGCGATAAAGTTACTCCCGACACCGTGGTCTGCATTGTGGAAGCAATGAAGGTCATGAACGAGATCAAAGCTGAAAAATCCGGTGTTATCCGGGATATTCTTGTGGAAAACGGCAGTGCTGTGGAATTTGGTCAGCCGCTTTTCGTGATCGAATAAAAAACAACATCCGGGAAAATTTTATGGCTCTTTTCAATAAGATTCTGATAGCCAACCGCGGCGAGATCGCTCTGCGGGTGATCCGTGCCTGCCGGGAGTTGGGTATTAAGACTGTTGCCGTATACAGTATAGCTGATGCCGACAGTTTGCCGGTGCGTGAAGCTGACGAAGCGGTTTGTATAGGACCTGCCCAGGCTTCTGCAAGCTATCTTTTGATCGACCGTATCTTGAGTGTGGCGGCGATTTGCGATGTGGATGCTATTCACCCCGGCTACGGTTTTCTGGCTGAAAATGCTTACTTTGCCGAAGCCTGCCGCAAACATAATATAACCTTTATCGGGCCCACTCCTGAAGCTATGCGTGCTTTGGGTGATAAGGCGGTTGCCCGGGAAACTATGATGAAAGCCGGTGTTCCGGTGACTCCCGGCAGCGAAGGGTTGATCAATACCGAAGCTGATGCCGTGAAGATGGCACAAAAGCTGGGTTATCCGGTCATCGTCAAGGCTACTGCCGGCGGCGGCGGCCGCGGTATGCGTATAGCTCATAACGAAGGCAGCTTGATCCAGGGATTCCATTCGGCTAAAACCGAAGCGGAAAATGCCTTTGGCGACGGCTCGCTTTATATGGAAAAATACATTATCAATCCCCGGCATATCGAGTTCCAGATATTGGCGGATAATCACGGTAATGTGGTGCATCTGGGCGAACGCGACTGCAGTGTGCAGCGGCGTAATCAGAAACTTATAGAGGAATCTCCGTCACCGGCACTCAACAGCAAGCTTCGGGAAAAGATGGGGACTGCAGCCGTAAAAGCTGCCAAGGCTGCGGGGTACACCAACGCCGGAACTATTGAATTTCTGCTGACACAGGAAGGTAATTTCTATTTTATGGAAATGAATACCCGTGTTCAGGTGGAACACCCGGTAACAGAAGAACTTACCGGTGTGGATATTGTTAAAGAACAGATCCGCATCGCTGCCGGGGAAACTTTGAGTGTCCGTCAGAAGGATATCAAGTTTGACGGTCATGTTATCGAATGCCGTATCAATGCTGAAAATCCGGATACCAAATTTACTCCGTGCCCCGGTGAAGTCAAACTGCTGGTACCTGCCGGTGGTATTGGTGTGCGGGTGGATACACATGTATACAGCGGTTATCGTATCCCGCCGTACTACGACAGCATGATCGCCAAACTTATTGTAAAAGCTCCCAACCGCGAGCAGGCGATCATCCGTTGCCGCCGGGCGTTGGATGAATTTATTGTTGACGGGGTCAAAACCACGATCCCCTTCTCTATGAAGATCGTCAACGATAAAGACTTTACTGCCGGCAACTACGATACCGGTTTTGTGGAACGGGCCTTTATGAGCGACAGCGATAGTCAGGATAAGAAAAAGGCTGTTGCAGAAGACGCCCCGGCAGCAGAAAAAGCTGCGACCAAAAGCCGTCGCAAAACGGTCAAATAATTTGGCTTTAATGCCGCACATGCCCGGAAGATCTCTTCCGGGTGTGATAAAATAAAACATGAACCCCAAAGGAGGTTGTCTATGAAAAACACCGAAAATGCCAACAACAGTACAGTTGCCGCTGCCAATACCCGTACTACCGTTACGAGCGATACCCCGTCTGAATTGGGGCTGATCAAAATTCATGACAATGTACTTGCTGCCCTGGTAAGTAGGGCGGTTTTGGGTGTGGAAGGCGTTTCCCGCCTTGCAGGCAGTGCCATCATGGACAATCTTGCCGGTATAGTCGGCAGCCATTCCCGGGCTATTGAAATAGTTAAGGACAGCGAAGATAAGCTTAAAATCGTTGTCAAGGTCAATTTCTTTTTCGGTACAGTTGTGCCGACTGCTGCTGTGGAAATTCAGCGTCAGATTATTGAACAGGTGGAAAGTGCCACCGGCGTTACTGTTGCATCAGTTGATGTGATCGTGCAGCAACTTGATGAAGAATATGATGACGAAGAAGCTGATGACGATGACAATGCCCATGCCGCTGTAAGTGCCAGTCAGGCTGCTGCAATGGCGGGTATGCCTACGATTGGCTGATTGGCAGAGAGCAGAGCAAAAAATAATCGGAAGGACTTCGGGTCATGGAAAAATTATATACATTGATCGATAAGTTTTTGATCAGTTTACCGGCAACAACTGAATTTGAAAAAGGTTTTTACCTTGCTTTGTTGTTGGCTGCATTGGTTTTTCTGCTGCTTTTTTTGCTCTGTTTGATTCTCAAACTTATTTTCCGCAAACCGGCAGTGCAGGGAATCACGCTTGAGCAGGCCGACGGAAATATTTTTGTGTCACGCAATGCAATATTTACGGCAGTCTGCCGGTTGGAATGTTTTTTCCCGGAGTTGGAAATACTCAAGGTCAAGCTGTATCGCAAACGCAATGGCGAATTCGGCTTGCGGGTCAATGTGATGTTTGCTGCCAATAAAGACTCTTTTGAAACTCTCGTTGCGGATTTCAAGCGGCAGCTGTTTGAAATGTTGAAAAAGTCTTTCGGCATAGATTCAGTTACCTCGGTTGAGATCAATTTGGTTAAGATCCCTGCCGAAATTTCAGAGGATGACGGCGACAACAGCAATGTTCCGCCGGTTGTAAACAATGCGTTTATTTCTGGCGTCTGAATCGCCCCGGCGGCGTGAGCTTTTGCAAACTCTGGTAAAAGAGTTTGCCGTGGAAGCTGCCGGCGTTGAGGAGTTGGACAGCTCCGCAGAGCTTGCACCGGAAGAATTGGTGCTTGCCAATGCCCGTTTGAAAGCTCAGGCAGTCAGTGGTCATCACCCCGGAGATTGGGTGCTGGCGGCTGATACCGTTGTAGTGCTGGCTGGCAGAATATACGGCAAACCCCGGAATCTGGCAGAAGCAGCAGAGGTTTTACAGGAGTTTTCCGGTAAAGTTCATGAGGTGATAACCGGAGTGGTGCTGGAGTGCCGGGCAAGCAATAAAAAGTCGGAATTTGCAGCGGTATCGACCGTAAAGTTCCGCAAACTGAGCAAGGCTGTTATAGCTGAATATTTATCGCAAGTGCCGGTGCTGGATAAGGCCGGCTCTTATGGTATACAGGAGCATGGCGAAATGCTCGTTGAAAGTATGACCGGCGAGTTGGAAAATATAATCGGTTTGCCGGTGAAGGCTTTGGCAAAAGAGATGGAAAAACTTGGTATATTGAATATTTTTAAGCAGTACGGAGCAGCAGATCATGGGGCGGAAGATACCGCAGTCGGTAAAATTTAAGAAAGATTATATGATGGTGCTGGCATTCATGCTGTTTTTTTTGATAGTAACAGCGGAGTGTTTTCTGATAGTGTGGCTGCCGTGGCACTTGCGTCTGGATAGTATGTGGGCTGAACAGGTTGCTCAGCAGGAGTTGATCGAACGGTTTGACTTTGTGCGGTTCCGGGCAAGATTGGCATCTACGAAACTTGGCAAACCACTGGGGGCTGAGGCTTCACTGATAAGCCGGAGTTTGGATCGTGCTGCGGCGTATATGCACAAATACAGCAAATTTATGAACACAGCCCAGTGCAGAATTTTTATGGATACATTGTCCAAGCTGGCTGCACAGTTTTACAGCATACAGAAAAACAGTGCTTTTTCGCAAGCCATTGAGCTTGATAATACAAAATATTTGAAGATGCTGCGGGGGAGCAACACTCCTGCAGATATAAAAAAGTGATCTGCTTTCAGTGAAGCAGATCATTGCATTTCAAGAGGTGAATTATGTCAAATAAACGCACAGCGGTAGTTATTCCTGCCCGATACGCCAGTACCCGTTTCCCCGGCAAAGTGCTTGCTCAACTTGCCGGTAAACCTATGATCCAGCATGTTTTTGAGCGGGCTTCGGCAAGTAAAGCAGATATATGTCTGATTGCTGCCGACGATCAGCGGGTGATCGACGCCTGCAAAGCTTTCGGAGCAACGGCGATCATGACCGATCCTGAACTGCCCTCGGGAACTGACCGCATTGCAGCTGCACTCAAAGGTGTTGAGGCTGATGTGGTAATAAATGTGCAGGGCGATGAACCGCTGCTGCCTACTGAAGCGATCAACAGTTTGATCGACCGGATGCTGCAAAGCGATTCGCCTGAAATGGCAACTATCGGCGTGCAGGGCAGCCGGGAAGAACTGGATAATCCCAACAAGGTGAAGCTCGTGAAGAGCAACTCGGGCAAAGCACTCTATTTCAGCCGCTCGATGATACCGTTTTTGCGTACCGGCGGGGTGGATATGCCGGTCTATCTGCACTGGGGAATTTACGCTTACCGGCGGGATGTGCTGGAAAAGTTTGTAAATATGCCCGCCGGTAATCTGGAAAATTGCGAAAAACTTGAGCAGCTCCGGGCGTTGGAAAATGATATTGATATTCAGGTTTTGATTACCAATCTGGAAAGTGTGGGTGTGGATACCCCGGAAGATCTGGTGCGTGCCGAAGCTAAACTGGCAGAAAAGTTGAAGAATATTTGAGGTGAAAAATGAGCGTGGTAAATGTTAATGATAAAGTAGTTATCGGCAACGGCAAACTGGTGCTGCTGGGCGGGCCGTGCATGGCGGAAAGTTTGGAAACCTGTCTGGAAGTGGCGGATTTTCTGACCGGACTTTGTGCCAAATTGGATATCGGCTATGTTTTCAAGGCTTCTTACGACAAAGCCAACCGCTCTGCTGCCGGTTCGGTGCGTGGCCCCGGTATGGAAAAAGGTTTGGAATTTCTTGCCGAAGTCAAAAAGCGTTACAATGTGCCCGTAGTGACTGATGTACACGAAACGGTGGAAGTGGAAAAAGCAGCCGCAGTAGCGGATATATTGCAGATCCCGGCATTTCTCTGCCGCCAGACCGATCTTTTGCAGGCGGCGGGGCGTACCGGCAAAGTCATCAATATCAAGAAAGGTCAATTCATGGCTCCGGAAGATATGAAGGGTGCTGTGGATAAAGTCCGTGCTGTGGGCAACGATAATGTGATGCTTTGCGAACGGGGCAGCAGCTTTGGTTATCACAATTTAGTAGTGGATATGCGTTCGCTGGTGATAATGCGTAATCTGGGAGTGCCGGTGGTTTTTGATGCCACGCACTCGGTGCAGCTTCCCGGCGGTTTGGGCAATGCTTCCGGCGGACAGCGGGAGTTTGTGCATCCGCTGGCACGGGCGGCGGCGGCGATCGGTATGGATGCACTTTTTTGCGAGATCCACCCCAACCCGGCTAAAGCCTTCTCTGACGGGCCCAATTCGCTGGATTTTAAGCTGGCAGAGGAATTGCTTACGGAAGTCAAGGCCATTCACGACATGGTAAATTTGTAAGTTTAAGGCTGGATAATGAAGAATATTGCTCCTGAACGCTGGCAGAAAATTAAGGCAATAGTGCTGGATATTGACGGCATATTGACCGATGGCAGGATCGGTTACGGTACCGGTTCGCCGGAAGAGATAAAGTTTTTTCATGTTCGCGATGGTCATGGTATAAAACTTGCCATGCGTGCCGGGATCGCTGTTGGTGTGCTGTCGGGCAGAAAGAGTGCCGCTAATAACCGCCGTGCTGAAGAGTTGGGGTTGAGTTTTGTCTACGAAGGCAAAAAGGATAAACTTTTGGCTTTTGCCGAATTGCTTGCCGAACAGCAGCTGCAAGCCGATGAAGTATTGTATATGGGCGACGATACGGTAGATTTAGCTGTAATGCGTCAGGCGGGGATCGCGGCAACCGTGGCGGATGCCCCCTGTTATATGGATACAGCAGCCGATTTTCGCACGCAGCACAATGGCGGGCAGGGAGCCGTGCGGGAAGTTATCGACAACCTTTTGATGCAAAGCGGCAAGTGGGCGGAAGTCATGAGCCGTTACGGGCTGGAGGATTATAAATTTTAATGAAGAATTTTTCCGTAACAATCCTGATTGTGCTGCTCTACATGGCAGTATCATATTCAAGTGCTGCACCGCGGCGTGATATCAATGCATTCAGCAATGTGCGTACCGGGGCAGCCAGAATGCCTTTTTACAAAGATCAGCAGCTTGAATATTTTATGCGAAGCAAAAGTATGACTTTGCGGGGCAAACTTGTTGATGCAGTCTGGCCGATGATCGACTCGGTGAATAAGGGCGTTTCGGTGGAAACTATTGCCAAGTCCAATAATTCGGAAGATGTTTATGCATTAAACTCACCGCTGGAAACGGTACAGGAGTTTTGGAAAAGTCGTGCATACAGTGCCGGAGTGGTGGTCAGCGAAAGTGCTACCTTTGATCAGGCACAGCGTACTGCCAGCGGTAAATCCAAAGTGTTCATGCGTTCGCCTTCCATGGATTTGAACGGAGTGGGATTTTCTGCGGATTTCAACAATCACCAGATCAAAGTCAACAGCAATGTGGAAATCGTTATGCGTAGCGAAGGCGGCCGCTCGGCAGCTTCGCCATTGCAGGCATTAAATCCGGATAAAAACTCAGCAGTGAAGAAGTCCGGCGTATCCATAACCCGGGCATTTTGCGATGAATTGCACATTGATACAGAACGCAATCTTATAACTTTGCTGGGCAATGTAAGGGTTTTTGATGCCGCCGGTACCATAACTGCCAACCGGTTGGAAATAGAGTTCGGCGACGAACCGGCCAATAGTGCCGATAAGAAAAACGCCCAAACGAGCGGCAAAACACAAAAAGTTGTAAAAAAAGCCGCCGCCGATGGAAAAAAACAGGATCTCCGGATCGCCCGCTTTATCGGCAAGGTACATGCAGTTCGTAAGCTGCAGCCGGATGAAGTTGCCGACGGTGAACAGACCGCCGATGCTGATTTGCTGGTTTACAATGCCCGAAATGATACCATTGAGCTGACCGGCTCCCGCCCCCGCATTGCCCGGGGCAGAGATATAGCGGAGGCTGAACGGATAGTGATGATGCCGGAAAAACGGATCGTCCGCTTTTTTGACAAGTGCTTCTTTAAGTTTTACCGGGATAAGGGCAAAAATGCCACGCCGGATCTGGTCAACAGCGACTATGCCGATTGGAACTATCCGGCAGATTTGATCCGGTTGATCGGCAATGCCAAATTCAAAAGTCCGGCAGATAAGTCCGAGCTGCAGGCCGACCGTATTGAGATAACTCTGGCAGACAAACCAGCCGGAAAAAAATCCGGCGGCAAACGGCCGGAAAAATCTGTTGCCAACGGCAATGTCGTTTATAAACGCAACAACAACGGCGTGGAAGAAAGTGCCCGTGCAGGACGCATGACCTATCAGGCAAAACAGGAGGTCATCCATTTGGAAAACAAACCGGTAGTTCAGCGGGGTGGCGATATAATCAAGGGCGGCGAGATGACCTACCATATAGCCAAAGAACGGATGGTGGTGGAACGCTCCAGCCATATAACTTTGTCGGCGGCAACAGTTAAGCAGAATGATTCCAACAAAAGTGCAGCTCAAAAAGGCAGGAAAGCTGCCGCCGCTGCCGAACCGGTCACGGTGGATTCCCGCAGTGCTGATTTGAATTACGGCGGCAACAAGCTGGCATTTGCCGGTAATGTGGCGGTGCGGGGCAGAGGCATGAAGCTGGACAGCGATAAACTGGATATTGATTTGAAAAACGCCGCTCCGGCAGTTGATAAGTCGAAGAATAAAAATTCCGGTGCGGTCAAGACCCGCAAGCAGCCGGTTCGGGCATTAGCCGTGGGCAATGTGCATGCCGAGGATGATTCGGGTATTCTCGATAGCGGAGTGCTGGATGTGCGTTTGGGCGACAGCAGCATACCCGGCAAGACCGAAATCGAAAAAATCTACGCCAGCAAAAAAATGCGTTTGCAGAGCAAGCCGGATAAAGGCGGCAGTAAGAAGTCCAACGGCAACACTCTGTTGGGCAAGTCGGCTGACGGCACCACAACTCTGGATGCTGAACGGGGCGTGATGAATATGCTCACTAATGTAGCAGATTTTTACGAAAAAGTGGTTGTCAAAGACAGCTCGGTAAAACTGGAGTGCGAACATTTGCAGATGGTTGCCGCCAGGACTGATAAGGCGGTGCCTTCGGTGGCAAGTTTCCGGGCCAGAGATGAATTCCCGGATAGGTTGGCAGTGGGCAATGAGCGGGAACTGTTGAAAGTAATAGCCAACAAGAATGTGAATATCTATCGGACATTGCCTACCGGAGAGATCCAGCGTGCCAAAGGCGATCTGGGGGTCTATACCGTTAAAGAGCGGAAGATGGTTCTTACTTGCGAACCGCCCAAACGGCCCCAGGCTTTGACTGCCGACAGCGGCATGGTGGGCGACAAGGTAACTATTGAGTTGGATACCGAAGATGTTTATGTGGAAAACGGCGATGTGCTGACCAGGATGAACGAACTGAATTTTTAATGTTGCTTTAAAAAAACTCTGTTCACGGTATCGGTTGATAAACGGAAAAGGTGTTGAATTAGAATTTTTCAAAACTTAAAGGGTATTTATCTATTTGCAACGCAAATAGATAAATACCGGTAAAAGGTTTGGAAAAAAGGGGTGGAGTTCCGTCTTCGCCGGAGGCTACGCCGTGACAAGTTGAGGAGAGGAAAAAGGACCGATCCAGCAAAAGGTCTTTTTCCCTTCCTCAAGTACCGACCCTTATTGGGTACAGAGCTTTATCAGAAGCCGCTTCTGCCGTGGAGTCTGCCTTTCCGCAGGAAGCCTTCGTAGTTACGCATGGTCAGGTGGGATTCCAGCTGGCTCATGGTATCGAGGGTAACACCCACCATGATCAGCAAGCTGGTACCGCCGAAGAGCGACGCCACCAAAAACGGAATGTGCAAGCTGTTGGCCAGCAGCATGGGGAACAAGCTCAACGCCATCAGGAAGACCGCACCGCCGAAAGTTACCCGGGTCATAGTGGTATCCAGAAAGTCAGCGGTGGGCTGGCCGGGGCGAATGCCGGGGATGTAGCCGCTTTCACGCTTGAGGTTTTCGGAGATTTGCAGCGGGTTGAACTGGGTAGCCACCCAGAAGAAGTTGAACGCCATAATCAGCAAACCGTAGGTGATAAGATACCCGCCGGCATCGTAGTTGAACCAGCTTGCCAGCGTAGTCCAGTTGAAGTATTCAAAGACCGGACGGGGGATCATCATGATCGCACCGGCAAAAATGATGGGCATCACCCCGGCAAAGTTCACCTTCAAGGGCAGATAAGTCGCACCGCCCTGCACCTGATTGCCAATGCTCTTGCGAGCCATCTGCACCGGCACCCGACGCATCCCCTGGCAAAGCATGATGGTTGCAGCGGTAACAGCGGCAAAGACGATCAGAAGAATCAGCAAATGCACCGGCTTGAAACTTGCCGAACCGGCCTGCTGCGAAAGAGCCATCTGGAAAAGCTGCACCACCGCCTGCGGAACTTTGGAGATAATGTTGATGGTAATAATGATCGATACACCGTTACCGATACCCCGTTCAGTGACCTGTTCGCCCAACCACATGAAAATCATGGTCGTACAGGTCAGCACCAACACGGTCATGACCATAAACACACCGGCGTTGCCCCAGAACAAGGGTTCGCTGGGCATCTGACCGAAAAGTTTAGCCGGGTTGATCATTGCCATAGCCGCCAGCACGCCCTGCACCAGACAGACCAATATGGTCAGATAACGGGTGTACTGGCTGATCTTGGCACGGCCGGTTTCGCCGTCACGGGAAATTTTTTCCAACGCCGGAACCACCGGAGTCAAAAGCTGAATGATGATCGAAGCGGTAATGTAGGGCATGATCCCCAGCACACCAAGTGCAAACTGCTGCAAAGCACCGCCGGAAAAGATGTCAAGCATATCCATAATGCCGCCGGAAGTGGCTCCATTGGCCTGGAACTGAGTCAGATAATTTTTCAACGCCACCGAATTGACCCCGGGGCACGGAATGTTATCCGCCAATCGCACCAAAACGATGATTCCGGCAGTAAAGAGAAGACGACTACGCAATTCCTTGACTTTAAGGACATTCAAAAATGCTTTCAACATTGCAGTTTTTTCCTTGTTAATATAATATTATTCTTTATTTACACGGTTGAGAATATAACACACAAACAACATCTTTGCAAGAGCGTTATATAACATTTTACCCGAAAAAACTCGGATCGTTTCGTATAAAGTACCTCTGCACTCTATACGAAACGACCCGGGATCGCTCCCGGATCGCTTACAGTAGGCTTACTCCTCGATGCAGCTGCCGCCGGCAGCTTCGATCTTGGCACGGGCCGCAGCAGAGAATTTCACTGCTTTAACGGTCAAAGCCTTGGTGATTTCGCCATCGGCCAGAACCTTCAGGGGCATTTCTTTTTTGCTCAGGAGGCTCTTGGCACGCAAACTTGCAACATCAACGGTTTCGCCGGCGTTGAAGTTAGCTTCCAAAACAGAAAGGTTCACCAGCTGGAAGACCTTGTGGTCTGCACTGTTGAAACCGCGTTTCGGCAAACGGCGGAACAGCGGGATCTGGCCCCCTTCAAAGAAGGGACGAATCACTGCACCGGTACGGGATTTCTGACCCTTTTCACCACGACAGGCGGTTTTACCCATGCCGGAACTGTCACCACGGCCAACGCGTTTGCGGCCCTTGACAGAACCCGGAGTTGTAGTTACTTCATGCAATCTCATTTTTCTTTACCTGAATTGTGTCAGCGTAAATTACTATTAACACGCTCTGCCTCGCTTTCACTCTCAAACGACAGAATGTGTTCAACAAATCTGTCCTGCACTCTTTCAAGCACAGGACAGTATCCGTTTTACTTACAGAGTATCAATGCCGCGTTTAGCAAGCATGTCCTCTTTGGTAGCCAGGCTCTGGAGAGCCTTGAAGGTGGCTTTTGCCACATTCGCAGAGTTAGCTGCACCAAGACTCTTGGCAAGCACGTCCTGCACACCGGCAAGTTCCAGAATGGCACGCATAGCACCACCGGCGATCAAACCGGTACCGCTGGATGCGGGACGCATCAGAACTTTTGCACCGCCGAAACGAACTTCGACCGGGTGCGGCAGAGTTGTGCCGACAAGTTTGACATCCATGATGTTCTTGCGGGCAGCTTCGCCACCCTTGCGGATAGCATCAGACACTTCGTTGGCCTTGCCGTAGCCATAACCAATGCGGCCTTTACGGTTACCTACAACCACCAGTGCACCAAAGCTGAAGTTCTTACCGCCCTTCACAACTTTAGCACTGCGGTTGATGCAGATGACGCTATCTTCGAATTCGCTCTGCACATGATCTTCGGCCTTGAAATTTTCACGTTTAGCCATTTTTGCAAAGCCCTTTCTTAGAACTTGAGTCCGTTTTCACGGGCGGCTTCGGCAATCGCCTTCACCCGGCCGTGGTATTGAAAACCGGAACGGTCGAAAACAACTTCGGTAATGTTGGCCGACTTTGCTTTTTCCGCCGCCATCTTGCCGAGCAGAGCTGCACCAGCCATGTTCGGTTTGCCATTTTCCGCCTTGAAAGTGGCATCCAGCGTCGAGGTCGCTGCCAGAGTTTTACCAGCTACATCGTCGATGAACTGGCAGTAAATGTTGTTGGCAGTAACACTGACACAAAAACGCGGACGTTCAGCAGTACCCGAAATCTTTTTGCGGATACGCATGTGGCGCTTCGCGCGTCTAGCTTTATTATCACAATTAGCCATGATAAATATTTTACCTTAAATTTTAAGAATTAACCGACCGTTTTACCTTCCTTGATCGTCACGTGTTCATCCACATAACGAATACCCTTGCCCTTGTAGGGTTCGGGCGGACGGTAACCGCGGATCGTGGCGGCCGCCTGGCCAACCATCTGCTTATCCGCACCGGTGATGATAATGGTGTTGTTTTCACCCATGGCGATCGTCAGACCTTTGGGGATCATGTATTCGATCGGGTGCGAGTAACCCAGGTTCAACACGAGCTTGCTGCCCTGAACCTGTGCTTTGTAACCCACACCGATGATCTGCAGTTCCTTCTTGAAACCGACAGAAAGCCCGGTGACCATATTCTGGATCAGTGCACGGGTCAAACCCTGCATGGCACTGGAATCCAAAGTTTCCTTCTGCTGCTTGACGATGACTTCGGTATCAGTTATTTCAACATCAACGAGTTTCGGCAGCGCGAGGGTCAACTTCTCTTTGCCTTCGGCGGTAACGACACCGTCTTTGACGGAGACTTTTACACCAGCCGGAATGGCAACAGGTTTTTTACCAATTCGAGACATTGTATTAGCCCTTCTGCTTTAATTACCAGACGTACAGCAACACTTCGCCGCCCACATTGGCTTCCTTGGCCTTGCGGCCGCTCAGAATGCCGTTGGGGGTGCTCAGCACCACAGTACCCAGTCCGCCGAGCACTTTCGGAATATCCTTGCAAGTGCAGTGGATACGGCAGGACGGCTTGCTGATGCGTTGGATACCTTCGATCACCGGCGCACCCTGATAGTATTTCAGAGTAACGCTCAGGATGCGTTTGGCACCATCTTCCAGCACCGCAAAGTCAGTGATGTAGCCCTCTTCCTTAAGCACGGCAGCAATAGCAGCCTTTTCCTTGGAACTGGGCATTTCGATTTTCTTGAGCCCTGCTGCGCCGGCATTGCGTACCCGCGTGAGCATATCAGCAATCGGATCTTGCATACTCATTTTGCGTGTTCCTTTCTTACCAGCTGGCCTTGGTTACACCCGGGATCCGGCCGGTGGAGGCCAGTTCGCGGAAACAGATACGGCAGAGCTGGAATTTGCCAATGTAAGCACGGGGACGACCGCAGTTCTTGCAGCGGGTGTATTCCCGGACCTTGAACTTATTGGGCCGTTCGCTCTTGACAATAAGACTTTTCTTAGCCATAAAAACTTATCTCCTCGTGCATTATTCCCCGAAAGGAACTTCCAGCATAGTTAAAAGTTCACGGGCTTCGGCATCAGTCTTGGCGGTGGTGACCATCGCAATATTGATACCGAGCGGGTACTTCAGCTTGTCAGCATCAACTTCGGTGAAAACCGATACATCGGAAAGACCGACGTTGTAGTTGCCAACACCGTCAAAACCCTTGGGAGAAATCCCGCGGAAGTCGCGTACACGCGGCAATGCGTTGTGCACAAAACGGTCGAGGAATTCGTACATCCGGCGGCCACGCAAAGTCACCATCACACCCACGGGCATACCCACGCGGAGTTTGAAGTTAGCAACGTTCTTGTGAGCCTTGGTGATCACCGGAGCCTGACCGGCGATCGCACCGAGATGCTTCTTCGCTTCGCCGAAAGCATCGCGTTCGGCACTGGATTTCAGACCGGTGCTGATCACGATCTTCGTGAGTTTCGGGATCTGCATGACATTCTCGTAACCGAGTTTGGCCTGCAGAGCAGCACGGACTTCATCCTTGTATTTTTTCATCATGTCTGGCATAGTTACCTCACTTCACTTCCGCAGCGTCTACCGCAATCGGGTTGACATTGGAAACGTGAACCGATACCGAACGCTGCACACGGCCGCCGTTCGGATTGGCCTGACTCTTCTTTACCGTACGCATACCGATACTGCTGGCTTTTGCTTCGGAAAGATTGGCGAAATTCAGCACGACACGGTCATTCTTGGTCAAAACTGCTTCAATAGTGGCTTCTTCGCCCTTGAATTTACCGGTGTTGACCAACACCTTGTCGCCTTTTTTGACGTGATATTTCTTCATTACAGCACCTCCGGAGCCAACGAAATGATCTTCATGAAATCTTTTTCGCGCAGCTCACGGGCGACAGGCCCGAAAATACGGGTGCCGACCGGGTTCTTCTGTTTGTCAATGATCACCGCCGAGTTACTGTCAAAACGCAGGTAGCTGCCATCAGCACGACGGATGGGAGCCTTGGTGCGGACGATCACCGCATCAACGACCTGACCTTTTTTGACTGTACCGTCCGGAAGAGCTTCCTGCACGGCGCACTTCACAATGTCGCCAATGTGAGCGATCTTCTTGCCCTGACCGATCACGGTCATACACATGATCTTCTTGGCACCGGAGTTATCGGCAACTTCCAATTTGGTTTGCATCTGAATCATAGTTATCTCGCTCCAGAGTTAAATCAATTGGCGTTTGCGATGATTTCAACCAGACGCCAACGCTTGTTCTTGCTCAAGGGACGGGTTTCGGCGATCCGAACAGTGTCACCTTTTTTGGCGGTGTTGTTTTCATCATGGGCAGTGAACTTCTTCTTGAAGCTGACTACCTTCTTATACAGCGGGTGGGGAGTACGACGCTGGACTTCGACCACGATGGTCTTATCCTGCACATCGCTTACCACGACGCCGACGCGTTCCTTGCGGTTACCGCGCTTGCTGGTATCTTCACTCATAGTTACTTACCCTGTTTCAGTTAGCCGCACGGCGGGTGGTTTCGGTCAGAAGCTGTGCGATTTCACGACGCACCTGACGCACCCGGGCGGATTTTTCCAGCTGACCGGTGGTCGCCTGGATCGCCAGTGTCAGCTTTTCACGACGCAGATCAGCCAGCATGCTGACGATCTCGGCATCGGACATTTCACGGATTTTCGAGGTCTTCATCTTAGAGATCTCCCTTCGTCAGAAACTTGCAGCGCAGGCAAAGCTTGTTTGCGGCACGAGCCATTGCTTCACGAGCGACAGTTTCACTGCAACCTTTGACTTCAAAGAGCACCCGACCCGGCAGTATCGGGGCGAACCAGCCTTCGACGTTACCCTTTCCCTTACCCATACGCACTTCCAACGGTTTCTTCGTGAAAGGTTTGGCAGGGAACACACGGATCCAGACCTGACCCTTACGGTCCAAGTGGCGATTGATAGCAATACGAGCCGCTTCGATCTGGTTGTTGGTGATATAACCACGGGTGACAGCCTGAAGACCAAAGTCACCGAAGTCAACCTTATTACAACTGGTGGCAAGCCCGGCAATACTACCGCGCTGCACCTTTCTGTACTTTGTTCTTTTTGGCATTAACGGCATAATCTTGTTCCTCCATGCCTTCCTTGTGGCAGATCCACACCTTCACACCGATTTTACCGGCGGTGGTGTTTGCTTCTACGAAACCATAATCAATGTTCGCCTTCAATGTGTGCAGCGGTACACGGCCTTCTTTGTACTGTTCAGTACGGGCCAGTTCCGCGCCGCCCAAACGACCGGCACAGTTGATCTTGATACCATCCACGCCCATATCCATAGCCTGCTGGATGGCACGCTTCATCGCACGACGGAAACCGATACGGCGTTCAAGCTGCATGGCAACACTTTCTGCGACAAGCTGTGCATTGGTTTCTGCACGTTTGATTTCATTGACATCCACTGCGATATCGCGGATATCTTTGCCTTCGACCATCTTCATGACATCCTGACGGAGCACGTCGAGTTCCGCACCTTTTTTGCCGATCAGCATACCCGGACGGGCGGCGAAAATCGTGATCCGGACCCGGCTGGCAAAACGCTCGATTTGAATACGGGCGATCGCAGCTGCCGCAAATTTTTCTTTGATGAACTTGCGGATCTTCAGGTCTTCATGGAGCCACTTGCCGAAAAGAGCCTTACCGGCGAACCAACGGGATTCCCAGTTACGGGTCAACGCGGTTCTCAAACCGATTGGATTTACTTTTTGTCCCACAATAAACCTCTTTGATTAATCAGCCAGAATGATTTCGAAATGACTGGTACGTTTCCGGATACGGCCCGCGGATCCGCGTGCTTTCGGACGGAAACGACGGATGATCGGCCCCGGGCTGACCAACGCAGCCTTGACCGTAAGTTTTGCACGGTCGAGGTTTTCGTTGTTCTCGGCGTTTGCCACCGCAGAACGAAGGGTCTTGCCCAGCAAAACAGCCGCCTTGCGAGGACTCAAGTCCACGATTGCCAAGGCCTCCGTAACGGGTTTGCCCTGAATCACGCGTGCCACATGGCGAGCTTTTTCAGGAGAAATCCGCACGTTTCTGGTTAATGCTCTGACTTCCATAGTTTTTAATTGCTCTCATTTGTTTGTTTGTTGCAAATCCAGCACTGCCGCATCCCCTTGCGACAGGGTTCGTATATCGCCGTCCACAACCTGGGCACCAGCTGTCAAACTGCGGGTTGCAAAAACCCTCAACTTGACCGGCCTGGCATCGGTCGTCTTCCCTGGCACGTAGTAAACCAGTCCATTGAATACTCCATGACTGGCTCCCACCGGCAACACCACGAAATTGAGATCGGTCCTGACTGCGGCTATCCGGCATTTTTCCACCGGTGCCAAGTCAATTTTCCAATCACTTAAAGTGATGAACTTGCGTGATGCACTTCGTACTTCGTCGATTTTCAACCGCAGGCGAACTCCTTCCAGATTGCCTGCCGGCAGCGACTTGACTATTGCATCTGCCTCGTTGCAGAATTCCGCACTCAGGACGGCTAAATCCTGACCGCTTTTCGTTATTCCCGCTATTGCTTCCACGAGCTTCGCTTCCCGGGCGGATGCTTTCAGCAACTTGCTGTCAGCCAGCAAACCCGCCACACTCTGCTCCAATTGCCGGAATTCCGCATTCTGCGTTTCCATTTGATTGATTGCGTCAAACAACTCCTGCTTCAGCAGGTTCCGTTCAGCTTCCAACCGGGCTTTTTCCGCCCTGATTTTCCGCTCCAACGCTTCGAGTTCAGACACCTTTTTCTTCAGTTCTATGATCTCATCAAGCCTTTCAGCACCTTTGAGCTTGACATCGACCCAGACTTCCGAACCGGGCTCCTTACCCGACACCTCCGCCGCCCCAGCTCTTCCCAAGCTGAAAATCAGCGAAAGCACAAATATAAACCCCACGACCCGACTTTGCAGACCGCACGCGGAAAAAATCTGACTTTTTTCCGCACAGCGTTTACCGACACCGGCGATCAACTTTTGCGAGCGTGCTTTATAACTCATTTACTTTCAACACCTACAGTGTGTTTAAAATGCGTTTACACAATTCGTGCGTCTTATAATATAGCACAAATTTCAGCTTTTGCCAATTTTTTTACAGCAAAATATACCACAACATTGTTTTTTGTGCGGCTTGACTTATAAATTATTCGATGTAATATACCTTGCACATTCCAAGGGGAGGTTGCATCCCCCCCCTTGAAACCCCTTGGCTCCACCACCGGCAATATCCAGTGCGAGTTATCCGGCGATTTTACGGCAAACCGTAAAATCGTCCTCAAACGCCGGGTGGCTTCACTGCGTGCCGCCGCGTGTGCTGTCGGCAAACAACATCAACAGTTTTGCCACATGCTCATTCGCCCGATAAATCCATTCCGTCGCTGCTATCATGTTTTATTTTACGGATATTTTTCAGCGGCACCATCAATTTCCATGTGCCGAATTCGCCACCGGAGCGTATCACAACATTGTTTTTCCGATCGCGGTCATGGCTGAACAAAACAAAGCCGTCGCCTTCGTAATCTCCCCAGCCCAATTTGATCGAGCCGGTATGATACAACACTTCTTCATCATATATATCCAAAACTTTTATATTCAGCTTACACAATTCATCGGCGGTCGGCAAACGCCGGTTGGCACGGTAAAAATGCACGATCCGGTTTGCCGCCACGAGCATATTGCGTTCAACATCTATATATTTAAAACGCTTATACGCACTGTCCAAAGCCGGCATCATCACAGCAGAAAGTATATAGCGATCATCTGAAAACATTTCATCGAATTTTTTGCCGAATTGCAGACATGTACCGTCTTTTGCGGAAGCTATCAAAAGCTTCATTCCCCGCATATAATGCAATACATCACACAGAAAATATAATTTCAAAGCTGGATTTGCAGTCAGATTCCCTACACCGCTGATTTCAACACAGCCATCATTCAGACGATTCAGCTCCCCGCTTTTTATAGCTTCGTCAAACCATTGCATAGTCATAGTTTCTTCCGCCAGCGAGTTGCAGTAATACTTCACCCAATCCACCGGTTCACCGATGAGCTGGTGCAATCTTGCTTCGTCCACGACCGTATTTACGATCAGGAACTTCAACGCATCAATACGGATAGCTTCAATTGCCAATGCCACGAGTCTGCCGATAAGAAAACTGTTGCGGTCTTCAAGCATTATATTGCGTAAATTCTGCAAACGGCGGTTATTGCGTTCCACCAGAGCCGTATTATGCGGATCAAGTTTGATCTCCGTTGCCAGATAACGCCCGACGATACGTACAATGCGGAGATGTCCCAACAATGTAGCGGCAGGATTTTCTTCCATACCGCGTTTTCTGACATTCCCGGCAAACTCACAATCGAGTACATCCAACGCCTGAACAAATTCCGGATATTCTTTCCGGATATTCTCCAGTTTTTGTTTCAGAGATGCCGGATCATATTCGTCATAATCCACCCGCTCAATTTTATCTGCTTTGCTCAAAACACCCAGCGGAGTCTGTTCAAAAAACAGACCTTTCTGATTGTACTCGACGGCTTCAGATAATCTGACGGGATAATTTGCAATGATACTTATCTCTTTTAAAACAGTTTCCTTTTCCTGATCGAGATATTTTATCGCCAGCAGACAGCCGCTGTAACACAATATTGCCAACAGCAGAGGCACAGCAAACCAATAACAGAGCTTCTGTTTTTCGCGTACCAACAGCAATGCCGCCGCACTTACCGCTGTCTGTGTTAAAGCTATATAAAAGCTATACCCGCTTTTACCGGCAACGATGCCCGCAACGAACGCGGCAACGCCAAGCAGAATTGCCAGAATTGCCAGCGTAAAAACACCGGTGTATTTATATTTTCTACCGTAAACAGCCAACCAGACCAGCCAACTGACCGGCAGGATCACGACCAGATAAGTACCCCACACAACATGTCTGCGATCGACTTTGCGGATCAACCCGGCAACCGCCGCAATATAAACCCACAGCAGATAAATCCCCCACAGAAGAACGATCCCCAGAAAAGAGAGAATTGCAGCAACACTCATCCCGAACGACAACCACAACACCACTGCCAGCAAAGTCAAAGGAATTATTGCCGACACGCCGCCAATAACAGCAAAAAGCAAAGCACTGCGGAAACTTTTACGCATAAAAAACTTATAAAAGAACCGTTTGACGCGGTATTTTTTCAATACAAAGTCTTTTTTCATAAACAAGCTCCACGATTATTGGAAAGATTGCCATACTCCGACAAATAAAAATGACTATTGCAAAACCTCAACCTTTGGCAATAGCCTTTATTTTTTTCCGTTCAATCCTATAAAAAATCATTATTTCTTTATCAATATTCAAACATATATTGTCTTTTTCTCTAACGGGATGTTTGAGGAATAATTCCTGCAATATTGTTTTTGTGCGTCTTAACTTATCAAATTGTTCGATATAATAGACCATGCACATCCCAAGGGGAGATTGCATTCTCCCCTTGGAACCCCTTGCTCGGTTGGCAGCAATATCCAGTGCGAATTACTTGGCGACTTTTAATTAGAGCGGGCACGGCAGTGCCCTTAAGCAACTTTGCGTAGAACGCAAAGTTGTCCTCAAACGCCGGAAGGCTTCGCACAACTCCGGAGATGCTTCGCGGAACATTTCCGCTCGGTTTGCCGGAATTTATCCGGCAAACTGCCTTCCCATGCGTTCGCGGCTTGTCACGGCGTAATAACATGAAGGCGGAGGCTGACCGCCCTTCGCGGCGTGCCGCCGCGTGAGCTGTTGGCAAACAACATCAACAGTTTTGCAACAGCCCAATAGATATTCAGAACATATTACTGTTCGGCATTTTCTTCGCCGCAGCATCCGCAACAGCAACCGACATCAAAGCGGTTGGGACCCGGCGTACCGGGCAGCACATAGAAGATAATAAGCACTATCCCGCCAACAACCGGCACCAGAGCCAGCAACAGCCACCAGGCAGAGCGATCAGTATCGTGCAAACGGCGGGCCCCGATAGCCAAGCTCGGCAGCAGTACAGCCAGATTGTAGATCGATCCCAGAAAAGCAAGAGCAGGAATCATGAACCCGATAACAGTCAGAACAACACCGGCAATAAAGTTGAACAGCACAAACATCCAGAACTGGGTGCGGGTGGCTCTGCCATTGAAATTCACATAATTACGAAATGCGTCGATGTAGTAATTCATACATCATCCCCTTTTTTTGTTTTTTTACCGTCGGTGCCCATCACTCGCGGCTTTGCCTATAAAGATACATGTAAAAAAACTCAATGCAAATTTTTTGCAGAAAAAAAACAGCGTTTTTTCCTGATTTCAATATTCTCTGCAACATTTTTTCAACAATTATTTGCAAAAAAGTACCTGACATTGTATCTTAATATGATAAAACACACGCGTACGCGTGCGTGCGGTATTGTCGTATTTAACTCTGGAAGGTTTTTTATGTCATTTAAATTTGATCCGATCGAAGATATTATTGCCGATCTCAAACAAGGTAAAATGGTGATCGTTACCGACGATGAAAACCGCGAAAATGAGGGCGACCTTATTGCCGCGGCAAGTCTTTGCACTCCTGAAACAATCAACTTTATGGCCAAACACGCCCGCGGGTTGATCTGCACGGCGATCACCGAAGAACGGGCCGCTGAACTCAAACTCAATGTGCCGGTCAACATGGCAGACCCGTCCCGGACAGCTTTTTCTGAAAGCGTGGATTACAAGTTCGGCACCACCACCGGTATATCCGCCTACGACCGGGCCCGAACCGTTCAGGCTCTTATCGACCCGGCAACGGCTCCGGAAGACTTTATCAAGCCGGGACATCTTTTCCCGATAGTAGCCCGCAAAGGCGGCGTTCTGCGGCGGGCTGGCCATACGGAAACCGCAGTCGATCTGATGCGGCTTGCCGGACTGGCACCGGCCGGGGTGATTTGCGAGATCATGAATGAAGACGGCTCCATGGCACGCCAACCGGAACTGGATATTGTCCGACAGAAATATGATCTCAAATGGTGTACCGTAGCGGATCTGATCGCCTACCGCCGCAAGCACGAGTGTCTGATCGAACGCGGCGAAGTGGCAAAAATGCCGACTGCTTTCGGAGATTTTTCCATCAAGGCATACCGCAGTAAAGTCGATAATCTTGAACATGTGGCACTGGTCTATGGCGATGTGGACGGCAAAGAAGATGTGCTGGTAAGAGTTCACAGCGAATGTCTTACCGGTGATGTTTTTGCCTCCAAACGCTGCGACTGCGGCGAACAGCTGCACAAAGCTCTGGCAATGATCGCCGAAAACGGTTCCGGTATTCTGGTTTACATGCGACAGGAAGGCAGAGGCATCGGTATTTTCAACAAGATCCACACCTACAAATTGCAGGATCAAGGTTTGGATACCGTCGAAGCCAATGAAAAACTCGGCTTCCCCGCCGACTTGCGTGATTACGGCATCGGCATGCAGATACTCCTGGATCTGGGGGTGAAATCCATCCGGCTGCTGACCAACAATCCGCAGAAGATCGCCGGTATTTCCGGCTACGGTATAACCATAACTGAACGCGTTCCGATCGTAATTCCGCCGGGCAAAGAAAACGAATTCTATCTGGCAACCAAACGCGACAGAATGGAGCACCTTATCTGATTTTCAACAAAAATTCACATAAAGCAAGGAGAAAAATTATGGCAAACATCAAAACTTATGAAGGCGACTTGCAGGCAAAAGATCTCAAGTTCGGTCTGGTAGCGGCACGCTTCAACGATTTCTTCGTCAGTCATCTCGTAGATGGTGCGGTCGATACCATTGTCCGCCACGGCGGCAGTGCCGACAATATTGCTCTGGCATGGGTGCCGGGTTCTTACGAAATACCCTTTGCGGTCAAAAAGATGCTTGACAGCAAAAAATACGATGCCATCATCGCCATGGGCGTGGTGATTCAGGGTGCAACCCCCCACGCCGGTTACATCAACAACGAAGTAGCAAAAAGCCTCGCCCAGCTGGGTATGGAATCGGGCACTCCTGTAACCTACGGCATGATTACTGCCGACAACATCGAACAGGCGATCGAACGCAGCGGCACCAAAGCCGGCAACA
>JAZSHD010000177.1:0-7641 GCA_045533055.1 Victivallaceae bacterium
ATGGAAGAGTATTTTCGAGCCAAAGTTTTGCTTTTTACAGAACACCTCAAATCCTCCGGCAAGGCAATAATCAATATAAATGACCCTTACGGAGAACGATTGGCTGAACTTTTACCGGCAGATAATGTGATAACTTTCGGCTGCAGAAAAGGTATTTATCAGATAGAAAATATCAATACCCAAAGCTGCGGCAGCAGTTTTGAACTGGTAAAAGATACTCGCCGTCAAAGATTTTCCATAAACCTTTGCGGAATATACAATGTATACAACACTGCCGGAGCAGTTATTGCTCTGGCGGAAAGCGGCGTGTTACCGTTAGCAAATTCAGCAAAAATTTTATCGGCAAGCAGCAATTTTGCAGTACCCGGCAGACTGGAAAAAATCACGCTGGCAAATAATGTAAATGTATTTGTGGATTACGCCCATACCCCCGACGCATTGAAAAATGTGTTGACCGCATTGAAGGCATTGCCGCACCGGCGATTGATGACTGTTTTCGGCTGCGGCGGCGACCGGGATAAGAGCAAACGCCCGCTTATGGGAGCGATCGCAGCAGAGTTGTCCGACCTGGTATATTTGACCAGCGACAACCCCCGCAGCGAAGATCCGCAAAAAATCATTGAAGAGATCCAAAGCGGCATTTCCGCCGACAGCCCGAAACTCACGGTGATTTGCGACCGGGCAGCCGCCATTGCTGAAGCGTTAAAAAACGCCCTTCCCGGCGACACAGTGCTTATTGCCGGAAAGGGTCACGAAAATTATCAGGTCATCAACGGGGTAAAATACCACTTCGACGACCGGGAACAGGTCGATTTATTCAAGAGGTAATCGTTTTGCGGTCGCCCACTATCACCAACATTACCGCCGCAAAAATCAGCACGATCCCCACAGTGCTGAAAACGGTCAATCTTTCGCCGTAAAGCAATATACCAATAAGCAAGCCGGTCACCGGTTCCAGCACCCCCAGGATCGCTGTGGGCGTAGCTCCCACTTTATCAATACTTACAGCCATAAAAGCCAATGCTATGATAGTGGGAATAAACGCCACTCCCAGCAAATATCCCCACGCCGCCAGTTGACTTGGCACGATCAGCTCCATGCCGAACTTGACCAGCACAAAAAACATCGGTGTACCAAACACCACCGTATAAAAGGTAAGTTTTTCGCTGGGCATATTGTGCATGGCAGTTTTGCGAACCGCCACGATGTAAACGGCATAAGATAAAGACGACCCCAGCGACAACAGTACTCCTGTAAGCGTTATCGACCCGGCTTTGGGCGGCTTGCCGATACAGGTTATGAAGATCAATCCAACTAATGCCAAAGCAATACTTACTATGGTAGACCACGAAGTTTTTTCGCCGAAACAACAGCTCATGATCACTGCCACCATCACCGGATAGACAAACAATACAGTCATTGCCAAGCCAATATCCATATAGTTGAACGAGCTGTATAAACATAGCGACGACGCCACCATCAAAGCTCCGCCCAAGCATGATGACCATGCTTCTTTGCGGTCGATCCCCAGCGGGATACGCTTAATGATCAATATGGGCAGCAGCATGAGCGATGCCAGCAGAAAACGGTAAAAGAGTACCATTACCGGCGTAAGTCCAGCTTTGTAAAGCGGAACAGCAAACAGCGGATTCATGCCATACGCAGCAGCGGCGACTGCACCGCAGACAAGTCCGATCGTACGGGGAGAAATTTTCATAATATCAAATATTCAAAAGGCGTTTAATATTCTTCCGGGCGATTTTTTCAAATACATCGTTTGAAATCTTCCCGGACTTCTTCAAATCAAGCAAAAATCCTGCCAGCGGCAAATCTTGCGTGGGGTAACATATATCAGTACCGAAACAGAGCCGATCCTGAAATTCGTTCAAAAAGTTGATGGCATGATCCACATCCCTTGCCAGAGCATTGTAGCCGCTGCCTGCCGAAAGGTCGCCCCACAAATTCTTGTAACGGCGGAAAAGTTTAGGCACTGCACCTTCTTCTTTGATAGGGTATTTGGGGTAACGGCCCCGGTCGTAAACCGTCTCCAAAGTGCCCATTTCGCTCCAGAACGCGGGGCCGTGGCCCAGCAGAATCAGTTTCGGGAAGCTGTTCAACACCATTTCCAGCTGGGGCAAACCGGGGTCATCCACCAGACCGTAGTGGTAATTTACATAAACTGTATCGTCAAAAATCACCGGCAGCCCTGCCGCTTCAAACTGCCGGAACAAGTTCCACACTCTGGGGTCACGGAAATACATATTGGGCATAAATTCCCCTACCCCCAGAAAACCACGCTCTTTGAACCAGTTGATCCACGGCGAAAAGTCCGTGAATTCAGAGTTTTGGATACCCCGTGGATCTATGTTGAAAAAGGGTATGAACCGCTCCGGGTACCGCTTGCAGATTTCAGCGATCTCGGCATTGGATTGCGGTATATAGGTTTCCGGCCCGATCAGCGGCAGCAGAACACCTTTTTCAATATCCAACTCGTCATAGCGTTTCAAAACTTCGTCCACTGTGCAGAACTGAGTTACACCATCCTGCGGCGGATAATCGAATAAATAAGCGTGAGCATGAACATCTATAAACATATATAAACTCCTGTTATGATTTTTTTCTCATTCAACAGCTTTGGGCAGAACTACATAAATTTCCGTCCCCACATCGAGCTGACTTTTCACCCCGATAACTCCGTGATGATTTTTGATCGTACCATAAGCCATAGCCATTCCCATTCCGGTACCTTTTCCTACGGGTTTGGTAGTAAAAAACGGTTCATAGATCCGCTTGAGCGTAGTTTCATCCATACCACAGCCGTTATCTTTGATCGTCAGCAGAAATACCGCACCGGCACTCTTCAACTCTTCCGGCAAAGTCACCTCTTTAGGCAGAGATTCCACCGAATGCTCCACCGCACTTATTTCCAGCCGCAGATCCCGGTCGTGTACTAAATGCAAGGCATCCCGGGCATTGATCAGCAAATTAAGGATCACCTGCTGCAGCTGTATTTGGTCGCCCAGCACCAAAAGTGGTTTAGCGGCTGTTTCCACACTGAATTCTATATCAGTGCAGCCGGGCATAAACAACTCCACTGTTCGCTGCAGCAGCACCCGCAAATCAAATTCGCTTTCCCGGTATTTGCCTTTGCGGGCAAAGCCCAGCAGCTGACTGGTCAAGCCGCCGGAGTGTTCGGCAATTTCTATGATCTTGCCCAGATGGCGGCGGGTACGGTCATCCAAATCCTTCTTCATGCCGATCAAATCCGCATGGCCCAATATGGCGTGGATGTTGTTGTTAAAATCGTGAGCCACACCGCCGGCCAGCTGCCCCAGAGCCTCCAGCCGCTGGGAGTGGGCAAGTTCTTCATTCAATCGTTGTTTTTCGGCTTCCAGAGAGCGTTCTTCAGTAAGGTCACGCCCCATGATAATAAATGCCGGAACTCCGCCCAGCGAAAGCGAAGTAACGGTCAAAGCCAGATACCGCAAACTCTCCGGAGCGTTTTTTCCCTGCCTGGAAATTTCCACATAAAACTGCCCGGTACTGCTGTTGAGTTTGGCTGTTTCCTGTAAAGCCCGGTTGAATTGCTCCACATCGTTTGCGTTTAGGAAACCGGTAAATTTCACTCCGGCAATTTTATTGCTTCCGAGGATTTTTTCTGCGGCATGGTTGGCATCAAGTATCACGCCGGATTGATCCACAACCACGATCATTTCGGAGGCATTTTCCAATATCACCCGATAGCGGCCCTCCCACTCCAGCAAGTTGGCTTCCAGAATTTTTGATCTGCCGTAACTGCCGAAAAAAGCAAAGAAAATCTCCAGCGGCCCCACATTCCGCGAATCGCCTTCCTTGCCCATTTTGGCAATATAAATCGACAGCAAAATCGCCAGATAGCCCCCGGCAATCCCCCGTATAGCAAGCCCCGAAATAAAGTTGCCGCTGCCGGTAAACTTTTCGCCTGAAATAAATTGATAGAGGAATGTATCAATCAAAATAGCAATACACAACGCTCCGGCACAACACAAAAAGAGATTTTTTCCGGTATTCCGCAAGCGGGAAAAAACCACCGGCATCACAAAAAGAGCCGCCAGCTGCCCGCAAATCAATGCTGGCATTATCCGCCGCGACCGTTCCAGCAAAAAGTCAAAAGCTTCCAGCGGCAGACTGCCGGTAACCGAATAAGCAACCCAACGCATCTGCAAACGCGAGAGGTCGCCCAGATAAAAGAATATCCCCATGCAGATCAAAGTACCTATGATCAGCCGCTGCATGGGCAACACTCCGTCGGAAATATAAACCATCAGCATCGCCGCCAAAAAAGGCACAAAAATCACCACCGGCGTAATAGGGAAAGTCAATTCTTCCAAACCGCTGAACCGCAGTTCGGCACCGCCCAGAAAAGTCCCCAGCACCCAAATCGCCCCCATAACGATAGCAAAGGAGCTTTCGCCGATGCTCTTTTTCTGGCTGAACAAAAGCAGCATGACCACAAAAACAAAAGTCAGCTCCAAAAAAATCAGAGCCAAAGTGTTGACTATTTCCATAACCCCGGTAAGATCCTTCCCATTATGCAATCAAAAAATGCCGGTCAGCTGTTGCTGTTATTGCCGGAGCTTTTTTTGAATTTCTCCCGAATCAGCTGTGCCCGATAGGATTTTTCTTCCTCATCGAGCAGAGTTCGTCCGGCAAGGTGCTGCAAATGCCCGGAACTTATATTGATAAAAAGTTCGTTAAGGTTTGCCATATCCAGCGTGCTGAACATCTTCATATCCACGCCCAGACGCACCAGCGACAACGCTTTGAAAGCCTCTTTAGCCGAAATCATATAGCCATATTTCAGAATACCGTAACTGCGGCCCACAGCATCCAGCAGATCGTTCCGCCGGTGTTCCAAAAGTTTGAGCCGCATAGATTCTTCCTGTTCAATGATCTGCTCAACGAGCCGCTGCAAATGCTCAATGATTTCAGCTTCGCTTTCGCCGAGGGTGCTTTGATTGGAGATTTGATAAAAGTGCCCCAGATCCTGCGACCCGTCGCCGAACATGCCATGAATATTGAATCCCAGCTTGGCAAGGCTGTTTTCCAGCAATTTTATATCGCCATCCATGGCAAGAGCGGGCAAATGCAGCATAACCGAAGCCTTCATGCCGGTACCCAGATTACCGGGCGAAGCAGTAAGATACCCTAAAGTACCATCGTAAGCTACATCCAGCTGCGAACATATTTTATCATCCAGCTTGCTGATTTCTTTGAAACACTTTTCCAGCTGCAGCCCGGGCATTAGAGATTGCAGACGCAAATGATCTTCTTCGTTGACCATAACCGAACAAGTGCGGTCGCACGCAATGTGCAGAGCCTGCACAAAATTGCCATATAAAAGTTCCCGGCTGGCAAGGTGCCGTTCGAGCAAAACGGCTTTTTCCATATCGTTCAAAGCAGCGGTGTCAAAGCTCCAATACCTTTTTCCGAAAGCCTTTGAGCGTTTGAGAGTCAATGCAATAAGTTCAACGATTTCCGCAGCCGCTTCCCGGTCAGCAGCCGTGGGGAACGGGTAATTTTTAATATTGCGGGCAAGGCGGATGCGTGAACTTATTGCCACGGGTGATCCGGGAGCCTTTTCGTTGAGGAAATGCACCGGCTTAGCCATCAGTTCATCAATAAAATCACTCATTATCTGTGCCTTCCTGAACTTTTGCGGCTTGTTCGCACAATATTTTCAAATCATTTATCCGGTCGCGGAGCAAAGCGGCACTTTCGTAATCTTCAACTTCAACAGCTTTCTGCAAATCCTTCTGCATCTCGGTAAGTTTCCGGTGCAGCGAACCCAATTCCTGACCGGTACCGGCAGGCTGTTTGCCCACATGGCTGTTGCCCCGGTGGATATTTTTGATCACATCACACAAAAGCGGAGCAAAAACTTTGTAACAATTTTCGCATCCAAGTTTACCGGAAGAGTTCAAACGCTGTTCATCCCACGAACAAACGGGGCAGACCAGCTGACCGGCAGAACTTTTGCTGCCGGATTTATCCCCGGCGGGGGCACTGCCGGAAAGTTTATAAAGCAAACCGGCAAGATTAAATGGGCCGAAATCCAGACCTTCGCTCTGTTGTTTGGCGGCGGCACAACTGCTGCAAATGTGCATGGATTTCTTCTGACCGCCGACAATTTCCTGAATATGGATAGTAGCTTCGTTTTTGTGGCAAATTTCACAAAGCATAATATAAAACTCCTGCATAATATTGTTACAGACGCTTACTATATCTCAACAAAAGGGCAAATGCAATCAGCAAAACCGTGATTATTGACAATATTTTATCAAATTGAGTGCTATTTTCTGTAAAAATTCTTGCGTAAAAGGGCAAACGGTGTTAAATTAAAGTGTTTTTAACCAACCTTCCGGAGTTATCCGGAAATAAGAAAGGAAAATTTATTATGATGCAGTTACCCTTTGCACTCGATCTCTCCGGCAAAGTCGCAGTCGTTACCGGCGGCGGCGGCGTGCTCTGCGGCATGATGGCAAAAGCTATCGCAGCCAGCGGGGCAAAAGTAGCGATTCTTGACCTTCGTGCGGAAAATGCCCAGAAGGTAGCCGACGAAATCAAGGCCGACGGTGGCGAAGCCATCGGTATTGCAGCGAATGTGCTGGAAATCGAAAGCCTGCAGGCTGCGGAAAAAGAGATCACCGCCAAGTATGGTACTTGCGATATTCTCATCAACGGCGCTGGCGGCAACCACCCCAAAGGCACCACCAGCAAGGAATATCTGGAAAAGGTGGATTTGGCAGGAGCAGTGGAAGGTGTTACCACCTTCTTCGATCTGGACCCAAACGGTGTAAGTTTTGTCTTTAATCTGAACTTCCTCGGCACCCTGTTGCCCACCCAGGTCTTTGCCCGGGCGATGGCGGAAAAAGGCAACGGCTGTATTGTGAATATTTCCAGCATGAACGCCTTTACGCCGCTGACCAAGATTCCGGCATACAGCGGTGCCAAAGCGGCTATCAGCAACTTTACCGCATGGCTGGCAGTACACTTTGCCAAGGTGGGGATCCGGGTAAACGCTATTGCTCCGGGCTTCTTCCTGACTGACCAGAACCGTGCACTGCTGACCAATGCCGACGGCAGTTTGACCGCCCGCGGCAACAAGATCATCGAACATACTCCTATGGGTAAATTCGGTAAGCCCGAAGATTTGATCGGAGCATTGCAGTTCCTGCTCAACGAACAGGCTTCCGGGTTTGTTAATGGTATAGTTATACCGATCGACGGAGCTTTCAACGCATACAGCGGCGTCTGATAGAAGTAAGAAGCAAGGAAAAGCTGCGGCAAAAGCCGCAGCTTTTTTTTGTGCAAAAAAAACGGGGACCGACAAAGTACGACCTGTCCGACAAGCCGCCACACACACTATTGCTCGCCGGGGGCGGCACGATTTCCCATACTCTCCCATACTCTCCCATACTCTCCCATACTCTCTCATACTTTCCCATATTTTCCCAAGCCGCCATCTACCATTCCGCCCGCGTATGCGGCAAAGGCGGCACCAGCCGCCACGCACTTTATTGCTCGCCGGTGGCGGCAAGCACTGTCCGACCTGTCCGACCTGTCCAACAAGCCTTGCCGCGGCGAAGCTTCAGCGTAGCC
>JAZSHD010000001.1:0-3937 GCA_045533055.1 Victivallaceae bacterium
CAAGGAAGACTTCTGCGGCGAAGTCCACGCCTTTGCGGCAGCCTGGAGCGAAGTCTTCTGCCCATAAGCCACCATTCCGGAGAAAAGATAAAATGACACACCAAAGGAGTACGATAATTGGGGTGTTGTGCGAAAGTCATGGGAACAATGCGAACTTTTCCATCTGCATAATTTTCGCAGATAAGATGCCGGATATAACCATCGACATCTTTGATCGCATAAATGTTCCCATCAGACATTTCTTTCGCTGTGAAGTACTGTTCGTACTCTATTTTTGCTTCTTTCCATGAATTTCCGGAATCAACGAGAGCCGGTTCAATCCAACCTCCATAAATGCCCAACGCCGGAGCCAGTTGTTCAGCAAGTTCCAACTCGTCTTTCAAACTGCATCCATTGCTTTGCAAATACTTAAAAAGCGTCGTAAGCATCGGGGACTCGCCCGCTATCGGCATTCTGATTTCCTGTTGCATACCGTAGCTGATTCCAATAGATTGTGCAATCAGCGGTTGATTGTAAAATCTTTTTTTATCGCCGTTTATGGAATAACATGCGGGAGCTTGCGGGTGCAGCGGATGATCACGGACAATACTCAACCAGGCACAGAGCTGGATTTTTTTGTCTTCATCTTTAAAAATACGTATCGCTGCTTGTAACTTATCAATCGGGAATGACCTCAACGCAAACTCAACCTTGCTTTTGACGCAATGATTGTGTTCATCATCCCGATCTTTGGGGGAGCGAAGTCTATAGATATTTGCCATACTACACAAGCCCCTGATAAATAATGCGTTCAACTTCCGTGCGGATTGTTTCTTCAGGCAGCCCACTCATAACAGCTTTCGCAACAAGGTCAAAACGGAACTCTTTGCCATAATTTGTCTGCAGACAAGTATGGAAAAAAAGCAGAAAAAGTCCGACTCCAATCATGGGAATACGCAAAAACTGTCTGTTGAACTTGTAGGTGAAAAGCGGCTGCAAAAATTCATTAACATCGAGCGGATTAAGAATAAGTTTACCCGGGATCAAAAGACTGGCATCTTCATCGAGGCAACGATGATAATCATAGCCTAATGTATTGGACATCGCATCGACATAAGAGGTAAGGTGCATCAAGGATTCTTTTGAAAATGGGTAATAATCATCAGCACCCCATCCAGTGTGCCCGATTCTTTGGAGCATGAGTTTGATCCGTCTGCGGGTTTCCATCGCATGCCGACTGTAATCATCTTCAAGCCCTGCAAGTTTTAAAAGTTCATACACCGTGTTTTCTTCCAGCGCATCAATGGAAATATTGCTGTTAACCGGCTGAAATGAAAAGGTGTTCCAGTTGAATACTGACGGTTCAGTATGAAAGCCTTTTTTAATAATCGTTTTGCGGGGCTCAATACTGACTGTTTTGGGCTCAATAATTTCATATTCGTTCATTTTTATAACCTTTCCCAGCGGGGACTCCAATGCATGGAGTCCCCCGCTGCTCATGTTATTAGCTTTCAATGGAATCTTCTGTATCCGTTTCTTCTTCTGCAGAAATTTTACCGTTCATTGCCTCGGTCAAAAGTCTGCTTTCTTCTTCGTGAAGCTTCTCGGCAAATTTATTGATTTCGGGAAAAAGGTTTTTAGGAATCGCAGTTTTCCTGGTAAAATCCGTTACGACACTTGCCAGAAGCGGAACAGTTCGAATTTTACGTTTGTACTTTTTGAGCACATCAGATACGAAATCGGCATTGCTCGGAACAGTTTCTTTGATTGAATCAAGGAAAATCTGATCGCTCAAAGATTTTTTATGTTCGTCAAGAGCTTCTTTGATTTCAGTAACCCCCGGTCGGAACTTGAGGAGTTCTTTTTCGTCATCCATCAAGCTTTCGACGCCTTGAGTATCATGGGGGACATCGATGGACTTACTGTTATCAGATTCATCAACAGAATCAGTATTTTCTTCGGATTTTGGTTTCTCTGGAATCGCTTTGGAGGAAACTCTTTGGTTATTGTACCTTTTTTTGCACGCTTTGAGATAAATATCTTTGGCGTTATCGATATAGTTTTTATTGAGAATGGGACGAACACTGTATTCACTCGGAAGCTGATCGACAGCAAATTCCATATCAATGCAAAATTTCCCGTATGCAATCTTATGGGTGATTGTTCCGGGTGTAAAGCCTCGATCTTGGAGATAGGTCCTCAGATTATCGAATCCGACCTTTTTATACAGATTGAATTTTTCGACACAAAACAACGCAATGGATGCTAAATTCGAGGATATTTCATATCCGTTGAAGGTATCCTCGCAAAGTTCAAGTACAGCCGCTTTTTCTTCATCAGTATCCGGATGCTGAAGACCGCCAGCGAAATAGTCTTCAAAGTTTTCGTAATTCTCCATAATAAAACCTTTCTTTGTTTGGAGTTGCTTACACTAAAATTTTAAGATAGCACATTTTGATTTTCTTTTTATCGTTAGTTAACCTCCTTATGTTCTTGAGTGGCCATGAACGACACAATATCCGGCAAGTAGTAACGAATTGTTTTAGTGCCGATAACCCGACGTTTGAAATGCCCATCAAAAGCACCTTCTTTCTCAAGCTGCCTGAATTGACTGTAAGAAATGCTCAAAAGCTCTGCTACCTCCTGCGGCGTTATCAGTTTGTGTGGCACAGCTGGAGCCAATTCTCCGTGTTTTGCAAGATGAGTTAAATTTTTGGCAATTACGGCGTATTCAGACACAGTAAGGACACCCGGCTCGATCAGCGTTCTGAGCAAAGCCAAAATAGTTTTGACAACTGTCTGTCTGAGTCCGTTATTCTGCATTATTTCCTCCTGCTTTGCATTTAAAATACGCCGCCAAGAGTGAAATTACAATAAAACAAATAGAGATAAAAATAATAGAATTTGGACAATACTGACTTGTTTTTTTTCAATCTTGATGTATTGTATATCAGAGGTGTGAAATGGGAAAAATTTTTTTTGAAGAATCGGCGTATAAAGCCGGGTTGAATGACAGATATCTGAGTTCAAACAAGAGTTGTAACGTTTTGTTTAATTGGTTTGATGCTCCTGATCACCGCTGGAGCAGTGGCAGTCAGCAACACTTTTTTGAATGCGTTGCAGATATTATAAATGAAAATAATCCGCAGAACAAAAAATTGACGACGGCAGCTGTTTGTAAGCGGTATCAAAGATTCAGACAACAAACACCGGAACAACATTTGAGGATTGAAGCAAAATTATGGAAAACAATTGAAGCTATTGCAGAGATTCCGGTTTCTGTTGAATATGACAATAATAATTTTCCGTTATCGAAAATTTTTCAAGAAAAATTCGATAAAATATGGATGCAAAGCCACAAAACATTAGATCTTATCTTCAGCACAAACAGTAGATACACTCTGAATCGAAAAGATATCAGTGCTTACGGTATTTGGATTAATTATGAACTTGCCCAGCTTGTATTGAAAAATTGGTCTATTGATTTTCCCAGATTGCCAATTGAACTTGCATTGATAAAAGATCACGGACAGTTTCTTGTCTTTGCGGGGGCTCAGATGGTTAAAAATACAAAACTCGAAGAAAAGCATCAACGTATCTTAAAAAAGCGTCAGGAAATAATAGACTCCGGCATGGTAGAAGAACGTGAAGATTTGTTCATACTTAAAGAATCTGTTGCCTTTTCATCACCTTCGTCGGCAGCTTCTGTATTGGCAGGGATTAATATAAACGGACAAATATATTGGAAAGATAACCGCGGCAGAACGTTTCGGGAATTGCATCCGGATTTTGACAAAATAAAAAGAGGACCGGGAAGACCGAAAAAGTCTTCCTGATCCTTACGTTTATTTTCAGCTTAACAGCTTCTTGATTTGATTGAGAAGTTCTTGCGTAGGCTCTGGCTTTGAATTAAGTAAGTCGAGGACTTTTTGAACCCGTTCTTTCAGGGTGTTTTGGG
>JAZSHD010000146.1:0-7480 GCA_045533055.1 Victivallaceae bacterium
CCTCAATCGGCGGCAGCGAGATTTCCATTGCAAGCAAATCTTCATTGCGCAAACTGGCTCTTGTCGTCATCGTTGAAAATGCCACAAATTTTGATCTAAACAAAGGAGTTCTCAAAAAATATCCGACATATTCTGGTAAAATACTGCCTTGATTTTTAGGACGCAAACGTTTTGTAAAGCCGTTATATGTTGCTTTAGGATAATCTTGAAGAGCAACACAACTCATTCCCAGTTCATCCATTGTTTCGCTTGTTCTTGTGATAAATACATCGCCCCTGTGAATTGAATATGATTCTTGCTCTTGGGGCGTGGATTCAACCAGTTGCTTCAATTCATCAGGTAAAAAATAGTTATTAAAAACTTCCGAAAAACTCAAAAATGGGTACCCTGAACCAAAAGCATCTCGGCTTTTAGATAATCCATTGTGAACATCATAAAGTTCACCAAGTTTTACTTTTTGCCACTTACTCATTGCTTCACCCCCAATGTCAAACCATCCAGATTGATTTCAAAAGGATGCTTGTTGGCAATACAATATTCATTAAATTGCTCTGCCAGCCAGTGGTATTTGGGAAAAACAGATTTTTTGTTTTTATGGAACAGTTCTTTGTATTCTTTTACTATGGTTTTGTCGACATGCTTAAGAAATTCTTCTTCCCTTTTTCGGTTATGCTCGGCAACTTTCGGTATTCCCCAAAATGGATTTAAATATAGTTCTCCATCCATATCACGCAAAATCATATTTTCTTTATCAGGAGGATTAAAGGTTTTCCACAGATTTATTCCAGCATAAACAAAAATAGTTTTGTCTATAACAATTCGAGGATAATTGGCAATTTTTGATTCTCCGTCATGAGCGTTAAGCAGTGCTTCGCCATAAACCAAGGTGTCATCGATATAAAGCAATCCAGTAGAAATAGCTCCACGCATAAAATTTCCTGTTACCATTGCCGCCGTATAAAGCATTGAAGAGAAATTCTCCACGCTCCAGTATGTGTCAGCAACGCTATCCGGATTATTCGGATATGGAATTTCTTCAGCAACCACAATGTTATCGCTGAAAATTTTTATTTTCAGTTGCGGATTTACATTTTTGGAAATTTTAGCACGCATATATACTGAATTTATTTCCTGCAGAAACTTGTCGTTTTTAACGGGATCACGCATCTTTTCGCTTGCCCCGAGAAAATCTAAAAATGCTACGATGTGCGGAGTTTGTTTCAGCGGCTCTGTCGGCTGGTATTTCAACTTCATATCCCCATCTCCTTGAAGTTGGCGGAGATTTTTTCCATCAGCGTGTTGGATTCCTGCTGCAAGGTCAGCAGTTCAGCGTGGATTTCGTGCATTCTTTCGGCAAAGTCCACTCCGTCATCTTCGGCTTCGGCGACACCCACATAAGCTCCCGGAGTCAGCGACCAATTCTTTTCTTCGACTTCGGCAATACTCGCTATCTTGCACAACCCGGGAATATCTTTATATTCGCCATCAGTTCCGAATTTGCCGGTCAACCAGTTGGCTTCCTGCAAAATGGTGATGTAATCATTTATAAATTCTGCAACCGCTTCTCCGCTTTGTTCCAATGCTTTTTTATACGCTGTTAAACGGCTGAAGCCGATTCCTTGCAATCTTTCTTTCTGCAAGTTTGCCGGAACTTTTTCGTAATCACTCAATATAAAGCCGGTACATTTTTTGTGAATTTCGGCAACAATTTTCAGGTTTTCCAGCAATTCATCCGGATTTGCCAAATCCTTTGCTGTTATTGTCTTTAACTCTTCGCAAAGATGATCCACCGCACAATCAAAATGTCCAATACGGTCACCATCCAATAACTGCCGGTAAGTTGCAGTTGCTTCTTTGATTTTCTCTGCTCCATCACGGAAGGTTTTCAGGTATTCAGTAATTAACTCCCGGTATTTTGCCGTTTCGCCTCGATAGAGCCAAACGATGGCGTTCAGATTCTTCAACTGCCATTCGCTCCACTCGTTGAGGGTTCGGTCAACTACGGTATAATAATTGCGTGCATCAATGAAAAGAATTTTATCTTTCAGTGTTTCAGCCTTGCCTTTGTCAAAGAACCAGAGCGAACAGGGCAGACTTTTGGTATAAAAGAAGTTATTGCCCACGCTGACCATTACATCAACATGTCCGGTTTTGACCAGCTGTTCGCGGATTTCTTTATCTTTGCCCTGACTGTCAGTTGAGCTGGATGCCATAACAAATCCCGCCCGCCCTTTTTCGTTCAAGTAGGCGTAGAAGTATGAAATCCACAGATAATTGCCGTTACCGACTTCCTTTGACTTATTTACCGCAGGCATCCCAAACGGCAGCCGTCCGGCGGCTTCGGTTGATTCGGCTTTGACTTTATCCACGTTAAAAGGCGGATTTGCCATTACATAATCGCATTCGCCCGCCAGATTATGGGCATCGTGATAAAAAGTATTTGCTTCATCGCCGGAAAGAATCTTACCATTCAAGCCATGCACTGCCATATTCATCAAACAGAGTTTGGCGTTGTATTCCACCTTTTCCTGACCGAAAAATGTCATAGTGTTGTTGGCGATCATTCCAGCCTGATTAACAAAATCACCGGTCTGTACAAACATTCCGCCCGATCCGCAAGCAGGGTCAAGCAAAACTCCGTGAGTCGGTTCCAGCACGTTCACAATCATTTTTACCAGAGATTTTGGCGTAAAAAACACGCCATCATCCGAAGCGATGTTCTTGGCGAACTTGTTGAGAAAGTATTCATAAATCCGTCCGAACACATCGCCGCCAACCTCATCCAGTGCATCGTTATTGAAAATACGCAAAAGCTCTTCCAAAAGATCATCGGAAAACATCGTGTATTCTTTGGGCAACACACCCTGCAGTTGTTCACTTTGCTGTTCAATAAGGCTCATAGCGTTGTTGACAGCTTCGCCCAAGCTGTTAATGGGCAAACCATCAGCACTGGTCAAGTGTGCTTCAGCAATGTTTTCCGGCAAATTCACCAGATAAGGATATTGGGCTGCTTCGGGCAAAAACAGTGCACTCTTGGACTTGAAATCGCTGGCTTCCACCGGCAAAGCTCTGCCATTGCGAACCGGACGGTTGACAAGTACTTCTTTTTCCACGAGCTTGAAACGGCTGTAAGCGTAACGCAAAAAGAGTAAGCCAAGTACCGGCATACAGTATTGATTGGAAGTAAGTTTTGATCCGGCACGAAGCAAGTCAGCGGATTCCCAGAGGTCGCTTTCCAGTTTGCGGATATTGATGATCATTTTTCCACCTCCGCATCAGCAGCTTTGCCGGATTTTACCCAGGCATCGACTTCATCTTTTTTGAATTTCCACAACTTGCCGATGCGGTGCCCAGGCATTTCGCGCTGTTCCAGCCAGCGGTAAACAGTTTCGCGGCGAATGCCCAGATACTCGGTAATTTCTTTAAGCGATAACCAACGATCTTCCATATTAAAAGCTCCATAGAGGTATTTATTTTTGTTCAATGGTAACATAACACAAAAACAACATATTTCCAATGCTTTTAGCAACTTTTCAGTTATTTTGTATGACTTTTGTTATTCAAAAAATTTGAGTTATATATCACTTTTGTGAGATAAGCTCACGATCAATGTAAGCCTCGTTGGTTCTTCGGAATCGGCGGGTCTTTTTCGTTTTTAAATTTTTAACCAAACTCATGGAGGTAAATATGAGAATTGAGAAGAAAAATTTGAATGATGCCCTGCGGGGGCTGGGCAAGGTGGTTTCGCAAACTTCACCGGTGGAACTGTATCGGTCGGTGCGGTTTGTCGGCGATGGTGATGGGGTCTGTGCCATGGCTACGGATGGCGTGGAGACGGTTTCGGTGGCGGTGGATGATTTCGCTGAAGCGGAGATCGATTTCTGTGTGCCGTTTAAATGCTATTACTAACAAGCCTTGCAAGTTTGCCCCCCTTCAGCTACTTATTGTTTTTTTATAGAGTGAAGTTTGCTCCTAAATGCAAGAAAAGCATTATCTTTTTTTAACCATACGAATATAAAGATGAAATTATTGAATATCCAAAATGTGAATCAAAAGCTCATATCGTAACAACAACCCGCGGAACAACAACGCTTTTAGGAGCTGGAGCAGGAGGCTATGTAGCTGCCACCGCCGGAGCTAAAACCGGAGCCGCAGTTGGCAGTTTACTCTGCCCGGGAATCGGCACCGCAATCGGAGGTGTTCTCAGAATCTTGATTGGAGCCGCCAGTGGAGCCGTCGCTGGAAATACCGTAGGCAAATTGCTTGATGAAAACGTAATGCGGATGTACCGCTGCAGCAACTGCAATTACCAATGGAGAGCAGCATAATGAGATGCCCTGACTGTAATTCAGACGACATAATCCCCTGGGACGACGGATACATCTGCCGTGACTGCGGCTGCGAGTTTAATGAGCCGCCGATCAACGAAGACGTTGTTTGAACCAATCCCCATCTGTATTCTTGTTACCGAACAGATGGGGATTTATTTTTTAGCGTTTTAAGAGCCCGTTGATCAAATCAGCTCGAGCTACATTCCCTAAATATCATATCGTTAATAATAATTCTTCCGATTTTTGGATGTTTGAGATAAAAATGCAGTCCACCCGAATATTGATTATTATAATTAGTATTTGGGGTAAATTAAAGAAAAACAGCGGCTTGAAACTCAATGCTCCAAGCCGCTGTTGCGGCGATAGATAAATAGTTTATAGCGTCGTAACCTCTTCAATTTTCCAATCCGTGAGCTGTCGCTCTGTAAAGTCAAAGTTTGCACCAATTAAAACAATGCGTTTTTCGGAATGCATATATTTCTGATAATATCGGTTTTGCCTGATTTGGTCAAGTGCAATATCTGCATTTTTATCCAGTTTGAATTCAATTACATAAACCCATTCACCGTAGGAAACTACTGCATCAATGCGCCCCTTATTAGTTCTGGATTCAGCCTCGATGGTATATCCCAATGTACGGAATGTAGTATAGAATATGGTTTGATAATATTTCTCATGTTTCAACTGAATGTCGTATGGAATATCAGCGAGGTATGTCTGCCAAAGTTCCATAAAATGATTGGCATCTCCACTGCGGACAGCTCGTGCCAAATCAAGAATCAGAGAATCTACCTGTTCCCGGGAATAAGGAGTATAGCAATTCAGAAGATAAGTGTTGAATGCTGTTGCCACCTCCTGATTGGGAAAATCCAGCTGATACAACGGTACTCCGAAATCTTCTGATGTGCTCTTTATTGTAAAGTATCCAGTTTGCAGAAGCAGTACCAATGGGTCAATACGATCTATTTCGTAAGCAGAGAATGCAACACCCTGCACGGGATTGGTAAGAATTTTTTCAAAATCAAAATTCCGCTTTTTGGCAAGCTCCAGCAGAAACGATGGAGTACCGGTGGAAAACCAATAGTTGTTGAATTCACCGTTGCTCTCAAAGAACTTGGCTATCGACACCGGATTGTAAACGGTCTGTGAGTTCGCGTGGAATCGATATCCGTTATACCACCCTTTAAGTTTGGTCTTAAAATCATCCACAGGCATATTTTGATTTACCGCAACGCTTTCAATTCTATCCCCGAAGGAGTTTTCAAGTTCCTGCTGGGTATAACCAAACATCGTAGCATACCGGGCATCCATTGAGATGTCAGTAAGGTTATTTAAATCAGAAAACAACGATACATGACTGAATTTGCTGACTCCGGTCAAAAACAGAAAACGCTCGGAGGCATTGCGGTCTTTCAGCACGCTGTAAAAGCCTTTCAATACTTTCTGAATATCAACTATTTGCGGATTGCTGATATTGTCCAGAATCGGCTTGTCATATTCGTCCACAAGAATAACAACCTGATTCTGTTTGGCAAGATAATCTATCAGTTCACCAAATTTCAATCCGGGGTCGTTACTCTGCGGCACAAACTGGTGTTGACTGGAAATTTGAATTATTTTTGTATTCAGGTAATCGGTCAATTTTTCCGGTGTATTCATAGTACTGGAAAAATCACCAAAACTCAAATGTATGACCGGATACGGCTTCCAGTCATACGGCTTATCATAAAGGGCAAGCCCTTTGAAAAGCTCTTTTTTGCCTTCAAACACCGCTTTCAGAGTGGAAACAGTCAAAGACTTACCAAAGCGGCGGGGACGCGAGAGAAAATACATCTCTTTGGCAGGTCTTATCAGTTGCCAGATATATTCAGTTTTGTCCACATACAGGAAATTCCCTTGTATCAGATCTTCAAAATTGTAAACGCTGCTGGTAATATCTTTCATTGTTATATGCTCCTCAATGCGTAATATACACTATATTGACTGCATTTCCAATTATTTTATTTCATAAAATACAAAAAATCAGTTTTCCTCATTCAGACCGACATAAAGTTGCTGATGTTGAACCAGTACTCTGTCCGATAAATAATCTGGGCGGCTTTTCTTCGTGCAATATGTTTTTTTCTTCCTTCCGGATCATTTTTGTACTCATTATGATTTTGCCAATCGGCTTTGAGCGCGTACCAATCTTTTTCAAGAAAAGCCCGTACAGCAACTATCAAGTGATCGTGTAATATACCGTTTACATCGCAAAGCTCCTGGGCAACTGTGATGTAATGAAACCCTTGAAAACGTTCATCCGCCGATTTGGAATGAACCAATTCCTCCCAAATTCTTTTATCGACAAAAGCATACTCCAGCGATATTCCATCAAATCTTTTATGCGGATTGATTTCCGGATCAAACTCCTTGACGATGGCTGCGTCTTCTACATCATATCCCCATCCTCCAGAAAAGTTACATTTATCAGCTGTGAGTGGAAAGTGCTGCTGTAATACTTTTCGTGGTGTTGGGTAATCATCCGGCAGACGAAACAGCTCTCCGGGTAATGCTCCATCCAGCAGCCGATTGTTGCGTATGCCTGATATGGGAATACAGTCACTATCGCATTCGTTTCACAAATCCGTTAATGCTGAATCTGAAAATTTATCAGCCTGTGTCATTTTTCATTCCTCTTTGTTATATGTCATTTGAATAAACTCTTGGGTATGCGAGGATATAAGCTCCCCGCAGCCTTGTTATCTCATTAGCTGTTTAATTACCTTGATAACCTTTTTTCTTCCGGTATTGTTCTCGCCAATATTCTCTTGCCAGCATACAACGATTGTAATCTTTGATAAACTGTGAAGTAAAAAACTTTTTCGTACTTGATGGTGTAAGATCATTTTCATCTACTTTTGCCAAGTAAGATTATTGCCGCATGGTTTTATCTTTTTGTTTGCTGTTTTCCCAAGTCCCGCGTTTGATCACTCTGCCGTTTTCTCTGGTGATCCATCGGGAGCTTTATTGCACGGATAGACCAATGCTTTTTGCTGGACTTCTTCCAACGGTATATCCAACTGATTAGCCCAATGTTTTTCTATGGTTTCTCTGACTGCATTTATAGAGCGTTTTTTGTTTCCATCTAAAAGTATTCCTACATGATAATG
>JAZSHD010000024.1:0-6795 GCA_045533055.1 Victivallaceae bacterium
TTAGAGCAAACACAGCAAAAGTAAGAATGACAGGGCAGATGCAACTGCCCTCCTGTCAACAAAAAAATATGCTAATTACTTGACAAATCTGTTTTTACGGCTACTTTATAAAAAAGTTATGGGATAGCTGTGAAAAAAATCCGCTTTTTTTCTTGCAAAAAACGCTCTTCCGGATTATTTTTCCCCAGAAAATTTGAATTTTTTTACATGGAGAATTATTATGCCAGATAAAAATCGTGTTTCCCGGGGAGCTATCGCCATAATGACCAGCGGCGGTGATGCTCCGGGTATGAACGCCTGTATCCGGGGCTGTGTGCGGACAGCACTGGAGGCAAATTACAAAGTTTTCGCTATCTATGAGGGCTATCAGGGGTTGATTGCCGGAAATATCGGTGAGCTTAAGTGGGAAAATGTTGCCAATATCATCCAGCTGGGCGGTACTGTGATCGGCACTGCCCGCAGCAAAGAGTTCCGGGAACGCTCCGGCTTGCTCAAAGCGGCGTATAACCTGATCAAAAATAAAATCGACAAACTGGTGGTCATCGGCGGCGACGGCTCTCTTTCAGGTGCGGAAGCGTTGCGATCGGAATACCCCGGTCTGACCGCTGAATTGCAGGAAAAAGGGTTGATCACTGCCGCCGAAGCGGCTCAATACAGCAATCTGACCATTGCCGGAGCCATCGGCAGTATTGATAACGATATGGCAGAAAGCGAAATCACCATCGGTGCCGATTCAGCTCTGCACCGGATCGTGGAGGCTCTGGACGCCATTACCAGCACCGCTTACAGCCACCAGCGGACTTTTATTATTGAAGTTATGGGCAGAAACTGCGGCCACCTGGCACTGATGGCGGCACTGGCATCGGGGGCAAGCGGCTGCTTTATACCCGAAACCCCGCCCGCCGGGGATTGGGCAGACAAGCTGGAAAAAAATATCCTTGAAGGTGCCAAAGCGGGCCGCCGGGTCAATTTGATAGTAGTTGCCGAAGGTGCCAGAGATAATAAAAATCAGAAACTCGACGCCCGGATAATCCAGCAGGAACTTGCCAAACGCTCGCTGGATTCACGCATAACCATTCTCGGTCATGTCCAGCGCGGCGGCGTACCCAGTGCTTACGACCGCTGCATGAGTACCCTTTTCGGTGTGGAAACAGTGAATATACTTTTGCGTAACAGCTGCGATTCGCAAATAGCCTGTCTGCAGAAAAACCGCATTACCAGCACTTCGCTTACCGACGCAGTTGCCAAGACCCGTGCTGCCGGCAAAGCTCTGGCTGACGGTGACTTTGCCGCTGCCGGTCAAGCCCGGGGCGATGAGTGGCTGCGGATGGCTGATATAAAAAATACTTTAATGCGGATAGCTCCGCCCAAAAACTCCACCCGCCGGAAATTCCGCATCGGTGTAGTCACTGCCGGGCGGGCGGCTCCCGGAGTCAACAGTGCGGTGCGTACCATAATCCGTATGGGCATGGCGTCGGGGGCAGAAGTGGTTTGTTTTGAAGAAGGCCCCAACGGTCTTATCAACGATAAAGCTCACATCGCCAGCTGGATGGAGCCGGAATTGTGGAACGCTTTCGGCGGTTCCAGACTGGGGGCAGGCCGATATATCGAAAGCCGGGGCGATACAGCAAAAATCGCCACCAACTTCAAAAAGTACGCTCTTGACGGCTTTATCCTTATCGGCGACTGGGGCGGCTATCAACTGTTGAACAAACTCCACAACAGCCGCAGGCAGCATAAAGAGTTCGATATACCCATGGTGGCGATCCCCGCAAGCATCAACAACGATTTGCCGGGCAGCGAGTACAGCATCGGCTGCGACACGGCTTTGAACAATATCGTGGATGCCGTGGACAAGATACGCAACTCCACTGATACTGCCAAACGCACTTATATTGTTGAAGTTATGGGGCGTTATTCCGGGTATCTGGCATGCTGTGCAGCTCTGGCATCGGGGGCGGAATACTGCTATACGCCGGAAAAAGTGCTGTCGCTGGATGATTTGCGGCACGATGTAAGAGAACTTGCCGAAGCATTCAAGCAGGAAAACCGCCACACCGGTTTGATCATCCGCAACGAAAACGCTCACGATGACTACACCACCGACTTTATTTCCACTTTGTTTGAAGCCGACGGCGGCATTGAATTCGATGTCCGGAAAGCGGTGCTGGGCCCCTTGCAGCAGGGGGGAGTGCCGTCACCCATTGACCGCATCCAGGCGGTGCGGCTGGCTTATTTTGCGGTACGCAATCTGCTGGAAGCGGTGGTGATGAATATTTCGGGAGCTTACTTTACCGGCTGTGAAAATGGCGAAGTAGTTTTGCACGAATGGAAAAAACTGCGTAAATACCCCGACCCGTGGCAGCGTACCAAGTGCCGCCGCTGGTGGCAGGATTACGAAAAAGCCATCCACCGGCTTTCCATTGATCCGGCAGTGCGGAAAAAGATCAAAAACAACTGACGGAAAAGTGACGGATAGCGTTCCGTCACTTTTTCAAACAATTATGTATCAACAAATTATGAACCGTCATTTTTAATTTTGGAGATAGTGTTTTATGAATTACTCTGACTTGCTGCGTAAACGCCGCACCATCCGTTTTTACCGCCAGATGCCGGTGGCCGAAGAGCATTTGCTCAAGATGATCTCTGCCGCCTGCCACGCCCCTTCGGCAGCCAACAATCAGGTTTTGCGTTACACGGTCGTCCGTAATCCGGACTTGGTACAGGCGGTATTTTACCACACCAAATATGCCGGCAGAGTTACGCCCAAGCGGTCGCCGGAGTGGGGAGTGAACGCCCCCACAGCATTTATCGCTTTAAGTGCAGTAAAAAATACTCCGGCTTTAAGCCCCATGGTTTATGCCGATGCCGGAGCGGCGGTTATGAGCATGGCATTTCAGGCAGTGGAAGAAAAGCTGGGCACTTGCTGGATCGGGGCATTCAACGCCAAAGAAGTTACAAAAATCCTTGAAATAGATAAATCTGAAGAGCTGATCTATCTGCTGGCAGTGGGCCATCCGGCGGAAACCCCGGTGGAAGACCAGATAAATTCCGGCGAAAGCGTTGCTTATTATGTAGATACATACAATACGCTGCATGTGCCTAAATACACCGTGGAAGCCGTTACCCGCATCCTGTAAATTACCGCTGCTGACGGCGTTTGACCGGCGAAATGCCCGTTAAACGCTTGTAGTAGCGGGAAAAAGTGTAAACATTGTTGAATTTCAGCTGGCTGGCGATCATGGAAAGCGAAAAATCTGTAAAGTCCAGATAGCGGTCGATCTGATAGAGTATGGCTTGGTCGATGATTTTTTTTACCGAATACTTATCCGGCGAAAGGTCGTACTCTTTAAGAGCTTTTGAAAACTGATAATTGAGCTGCTGGGTACTCATATTGAGCCTTTCGGCACAGTCCTCCACATTGATCGCAGCACCGGAAAAGAGAACTGTATCGCGGATTTTTTTGAAAATTTCCGGCTCATGGCTCCGGTGCTGCACTCTTTCCGGCATAAAGCGTTTCATGCAAAGAGTTAACACCCCTTCCACGATTTCCCGGTTGTTGTTGGTTATGGGCATGGCGTAGCGGGCGTCTTCGCTGTGGCAGAAGTTGAAACTTTTTATGCACCACAAGTTGAAGTCGCAATTCAAGAGCAGTGCCGGTTCATCCGGGGCGGCAGCGGCTTCAAATTTAAGCGAGTAAAATTTGTTGTTTTCATCCGGATAAGTCACATAATGCCCCGTGCCCGGCGGCAAGAGCAGCATATCACCGGCTTGCAGCACGAATTTTCCCTGATCGGTGGTCATCAAAAGATGCCCCGCTTCACAAATCTCCAGCTGGCAGTAGGGGTGATACTCAAACTGGCGTTTGCCGCTTTTGCTCAAGTTTCCCCACGATCTGCCCCAGTACAGCAATTCTATATTCATAGCAGCTTTAATGAAAATGGTAAATTTTTTATAGTTTTTGCCATTGAATATAGCATAAAGTTGTGATATATTCAAATAAATCAACAAAAAAAGGATTTATATATGCTGAAAAAAATTTTGTTTTTAAGCTCTTTTGCTGCGTTGTTACTGCCCGCACAGGAAACTGATATTGCCGGACGCTCCTGGGATAGACTTGACCACGACGGTAAAACTCTCTCCGCCGAAGAGCTTGCCCGCCCTTTGAGTAAAAACGAGCTGCTCCGCCGTGCCGATAAGCAGCTGACTCTTTGCATGATCGGCGACAGCGTTACCTGGGCACAGGAGGGCGACTATTTCCGCAAAGAGCTTTTGCTGCTGATACCCGATCTGGCGTTTGAAGGCACGCACACGGCGGCTTTGGGCTATTCTCATGCCGGAGAGGGCGGCAACTCCAGCTATGGGGTGCTGAAACGGCTCAACGACAAAAACAGTATTCCCGATGCCCCTTACTACCACTTGCTTATCGGTGTAAACGATGCCAGTGCCGCCAAAGTTGACAGCAAAAGCCCCGCAGTAGCCGCTGCCGCCGTTGAACGCATTGCCCGGATCGTCAACGGTTTGCTTGCCCGTCTGACCACACGCAAAGTGTTCCTCGGTTCCATTCTGCCCAGCCCCTTCGGCAAAAACGGCGAATCCACCGTGCGGGAGCGTACCGGGTCGTTGATAAATGCTATGCTGCGGAAGGATTTCAAAAAACTTTTCCCCAATGGCAATGTTATTTGGATAGAATACGAAAAACCTCTGCGGCAGGAGCTTGCCACTTGGAAAAAGCGGGAAAATCTTATTGGAGCCCACCCCACTGCCAAAGGCTACAAGTGGATCGCCGGAATTGCTGCTCCGGTAATGAAAAAGGCTATGAAAGCAGAAAAATCTGCCGGAAAAGGTGCCGTGGGCGTAAAGGTGGTGAATCTCTGGCAGAAGCAGCAGGCGGCAAGTCTGCCGCTGATCCCCGGCTGGTACACCCTTTCTATGGAGCCGGAAAAGACGGGCGAAATAACTTTTACGCTCTATTCAGTTACCAGAAAAGTCAAGGCCCAATTCAAAAAGAGTTACACGATCAATGCCCAAGCTGGCAAGCGGATAACGGTCAACTTTATGACCGGGTATCAGAATTACGGCTACACATTAGCTCCTTTCAAGCTGGAGTTCAAGAATGGCTCCGCGAAAAATATTATGATCGAAAAGACCAGGCCGCTGAAAAAAGCCTCCCGCTACGGCGAAGGAACTTTTGTGGATAGTGTTTCCCCTGTTGCTCCCGGCGAAAGATTGGTCAGAGTACAGTAAGCACCAAACCGGATAAAATCAGCAATGTACCAACGATCTTCGGGGCACTGCACTTTTCTTTAAGAATAAGTATTCCTCCCAGCAGCCCGAAGATCAATCCCAGTTGCCGGAATACTTGCACATAAGATACATTTGTTACATAATTCATTGAAAGCAAAACTGTTACATAGGTAAGCGACGCACACGCCCCCGCCGCCAGAGCCATCCATTGTTTCTGGCGGAAAATGTTCTTGAGATTGACAAATTCGCCTTTGAGCAGCAGCGTGGCAACCAAAAGCGTGGTCGTAAGACAAATGCCCCGGGTCGAGTAGTAGGATAAACTGATGATGGGTTTTTCCGCATGAATATAGACCTGCCGCAGCACTCCTTGAGCCTGACTGTCAAAAATCGTGTAGCCGGTGGTGCCGCAAGCCACGATGATGATAAAAAACATGCGGCTGTTCAGGTAATCGCTCCACTTGAAACTTCCGAAATCCTTCATCGGCATTATCAAACAGCCGATAAACACCACCACCATTCCCAGTAAAGCTATGGGCGTGAGAGGAGCCCCCCACCCGGCAAGGCTGGTAACTGCCGCCGTAAAGAGCAAAGGCAGACTCCGCATCATGGGGTAGGCGGTACTCATTTCCATAGTGCGGTAAGCCCGAACCAGCCCCAGACAGTAAACCAAATCGCTTAAGACCGAACCGGCGATATAGATGTAGAAAATCATGGGCAAACGCCACATTGCCAGCGGCGTCCAGAACTGCACATGGCACCAGAGCGTTGCCGCAACGGCACAAATAACAGTATAAAACGCCACGCTCATAGCCGAGCGTTTGGCAATCAAGTTCCACGAAGCGTGCAAACACGCGGAAAAAACGATCAATAGAAAAGCTGCAAGTGTCATAAATTACGCCCGTAAAATTATCTGTTGCTGAAAAAAAATGTCGTATAATATAGCACAAACCGGGAGTTTTTCAAGCCTGCGGCACAGGTGAAAATCCAACTGAAAAACTATTTTGCAAAAAAAACTTGGTAAAAAGTTGTTTTTTGTAAAAAGTGTTGTATAGTATATAACAGTTCTCTTAACGAGGCGTGGTAGCCAAACGGTTAGGCAGCGGTCTGCAAAATCGCCTAAATCGGTCCGACTCCGATCCACGCCTCCATTTTTTTTGCTCCGAAATCTTACTTTGCCAGCATTTACAAGCAGAAGCCGGTTGGCTTTTCCGCATACTTTCCGGTATAAGTCCGGCGGTACGGTTGGTGGCGGCTGATACGGACTTTTACGGACTGGTACGGAGTTTTACGGACAGCTCTTGCCGCCAAACTGTTGTCAGCGAGCTTTATGTTGGGTTTTGCCTGCATAGTATTCGTAGTGTTCATAGGCTCGCAGTGCTTCCAGGGTACTCCGTTGAATTCCGTTGACTACCGTTCTTTTCCGTTTATCTTTAGCTCTGTTCCCAATACGGGTAGGTTAGTAAAAATCTTTATGATCAACTTTTGTATTGGAACTTTTTTAAAACTTGAATGGCATTTATCTATTTGCAGAGCAAATAGATAAATGCC
>JAZSHD010000206.1:0-6869 GCA_045533055.1 Victivallaceae bacterium
CCTTTGAACGAAAGTGTGCTACATTGTGTCATGGCTGATGTCTCCTTTTTCAATGGATTACTGTTTGCGAAATGTAAGCTACGACATTGTCGCCTTTGTTACACAGTATCACATTTTTGAGAATCAGCCACTTTTTTACGACAAAATGTTTCCTTTTAACATAGCAACTCAAACTCCACCCCCTTTTTCCAAACCTTTTCCCGGCATTTATCTATTTGCTCTGCAAATAGATAAATGCCCTTTAAGTTTTGAAAAAATCTGATTCAACATCTTTTCTGTTAACCAGAAAAGATTGGGAACAGAGCAAACTTCAAGCGGGTACTGCCGCTTGAATATCAGTACGCCCGCTGCTTGCTCTTGGCACGCACCCGCAGACGCAGAGCGTTCAGACGGATGAAACCGGCAGCATCTTTGTGGTCGTAGTTATCGGCACCTTCAAAGCTGGCGATGTCGTCATCGTACAAGCTGTATTCGCTGCGGCGGCCGGTAACATAGCAGTTGCCCTTGTAGAGCTTGACCCGGACATCACCGGTAACAAACTTCTGGCTTTCGGTGATCATCACCTGCAAAAGTTCCCGTTCGGGAGCGAACCAGAAACCGTTGTAGATCATATCCGCATAGCGGGGGATCAAGCTGTCACGCAAGTGCATGACTTCACGGTCAAGGGTGATTTCTTCCAAACCGCGGTGAGCTTTGGAAAGAATAGTTCCGGCGGGAGTTTCGTACACGCCGCGGCTCTTCATACCCACAAAACGGTTTTCCACGATGTCAACTCTGCCAACGGCGTGTTTCTTACCCATTTCGTTGAGTTTACGCATGATGTTGGCGGGGCTGTATTCCACACCGTCGATCTTGACGGGGATACCCTTTTCAAAGGTAATGACCACATCGTCAGCTGTATCGGCAGCCTTGGAAAGGGGTTCGGTCATCACAGCGATCTCTTCGGGGAATTCTTCCCACGGATCTTCCAGAATACCGCCTTCAAAGCTGATGTGCAGCAAGTTGCGGTCCATGCTGTAAGGCTTCTTGGCAGAAACGCTTACGGGGATGTTCTGCTGTTTGGCATATTCGATCATATCCAGACGGCCGGTGAACTTCCAGTTGGGGTCACGCCAGGCGGCAATGATTTTAATGGAGGGATCAATGGCGTTGGCGTTGAGTTCAAAACGAACCTGGTCGTTGCCTTTGCCGGTAGCACCGTGGCAGATTGCGTCGGCACCTTCGGCCTTGGCAACTTCCACCAGACGCTTGGCGATCAACGGGCGGGCAATGGAGGTACCCAAAAGATAGTTGTTTTCGTAGATAGCTTCGCCCTGGAGCATCGGGAAGATGAAATCTTTGGCAAACTCTTCGTTCAGGTCGTCAATAATGCACTTGCTGGCACCGGTGGCGATGGCTTTGGCTTCCAAGCCTTCCAATTCTTCCTGCTGACCGACATCGGCACAGTAGCAGATGACTTCTGCATTATAGGTTTCCTTGACCCACTTCACGATCACTGAAGTATCAAGACCGCCGGAATAGGCAACTACGACTTTCATGATAAGATCTCCTGTTATAATTTTCGCGGTTTCATACCGTATTTACTTATACAATATATAAGATACCACCATTATAGCTTTTTAGCAAGTATTTTTTTGCTTATTACGCTTGCAGAGTGGTAAAAAAATGTTATATTACCTCTTGAAAGGACTTTTTATATGGATTTTTACGACGAATTATACGCGGCTGTCGCCCGGGATGGAGCCAAACGGGGTATTCGCACCACCCCGGAGGAGTTTCAGAAATTCTTGAGCAATATCGTCCCGGAAGCTGCTGCACCGCAAGTTTCACAACCGGCTCCCCCCCCAATGCAAAAGCAAGTTGAGCCTGTGACGGCGGCTCCGGTGCCGGTAGTGGAAGATGTGTTGGCTGCACCACCCGCAGACCACTGCCCGGCAGCTGCCCTGCCCGACGATTGGGCGGCTTTGCGAGCTGTGGCGTTGAACTGTCAGAACTGTGCTTTATGCAGCCAACGGCAGAATGTGGTCTTTGGCGAAGGCAATATCCAAGCAAGACTTATGTTTATCGGCGAAGGGCCGGGAGCTGATGAAGATGCCACCGGCAGACCCTTTGTCGGTGCTGCCGGTCAGCTTTTGGATAAGATGATCGCCGCCATGCATTTGGCAAGGGAAGATGTCTATATAGCCAACATCGTAAAGTGCCGCCCGCCGGGGAACCGGATGCCGGGAGCCGATGAAGCCGCCGCCTGTATCGGTTACTTGAAAAAACAGATCCAGCTGATCCAGCCGGAAGTGATCGTGCTTTTGGGCGGAACGGCGTTGAGTTTTCTGTTGGAGATCAACGGCATTACCAAATACCGGGGCAGATGGCAGAATTACAATAATATAGCAGTAATGCCCACATTTCACCCGGCATTTCTGCTGCGGAAGCCGGAAGCCAAGCGGGAAGCGTGGCACGATCTGAAATTGGTAATGGCAAAGTTGGGCATAGCTGTTTAACACAAAAACCATATATCCATGAAAGGAGTTTGTATGATAAAAACATTTGTTCTTGACACTAACGTATTGCTCCACAGCAGCCAATGTTTGAACGCTTTTCAGGATAACAATATAGCTATCCCTATGGCGGTGATCGAAGAGCTGGACAAGTTCAAAAAAAGCCATGATGAGTTGGGTCGCCATGCCCGGCGGGTCATCCGGGCATTGGATTCGCTGCGGGTCAGCGGCAGCCTTGCTGACGGTGTTTCCATGAAAACGCTGCGGAACGGCACTCCGGGCAAACTCCGTATCGTCAGTTCCGGCAACGCCAGCAACCGCTATTGGCAGAAAATAGAATCTTTCGGCTGGGATACAGATAAAGCCGACAACCGGATATTGGTGGCGGCATTGCAGCTGCAAGCGGAACTGTCTGAACCGGTGATATTTGTTTCCAAAGATATAAATTTACGGCTCAAAGCTGATATATTGGGCTTGAAGGTTGCTGACTTTGAACAGGAAAAAGTGGAGCCGGAGCGTTTGTTTACCGGATTCGCTACCATTGAAGTCGATGATGGTGAAATCAACAAATTTTATCAGAACAAAGTTTTGGAAAAATCCGGCTTGCAGCTTGCCCCCAACGAATTTGCGGTCTTGCAAAGCACATCCAATGCCAAACACAGTGCCATTGCCCGCTATGCGGGGGGCAACCGCTTGACGGCACTGAACATTGCCGACGATTTCCACATCGGGCACATATCGCCCCGGAACAAAGAACAGCGTATGGCGTTGGAGTTGTTGTGCGATCCAGCGGTAAGACTGGTCACATTGGTCGGCGGTGCCGGTACCGGCAAAACGCTGCTGGCACTGGCGGCAGGATTGTTTGAGATTTTTGAACGCAAACACTACGAAAAGCTCCTTGTATCCCGCCCCATCGTGCCCTTGGGCAACGATATAGGGTATCTTCCCGGCGGCAAAAACGATAAACTCCAAAGCTGGATGCAGCCCATTTTTGACAATCTGGAATTTTTGCTGGAAGGCACCAACAGCGATCCCCGGCACAATCCGGAACGGCAAGTGAGCAACTTGATGAACAAAGGCACATTGCAGCTGGAAGCCTTGACCTACATCCGGGGCAGAAGCATACCCGAACACTTTGTGATCATTGACGAAGCCCAGAACCTTACGCCCCACGAAGTCAAAACCATCATCAGCCGTGCCGGAGAAAATACCAAGATGGTGCTGACCGGCGACCCGCAGCAGATCGACAATCCTTATCTGGATGCCTCCAGCAACGGCTTGAGTGTAACTGTGGAACAGTTCAAAAACGAAAAGATCCACGGTCATGTAACGCTGAAGAAGAGCGAACGCAGCGAACTTGCGGCTCTGGCAGCAAAACTGTTGTAATGATATTCAGCTGTAACAAACTGCGTTGAAGTTCAATACTGCTTAACGCAGTTTGGTCTGCATTCTGCCGATTATCCGGGCAACATATTCAAGGATAAAAATATCCGGCTTGATTTCTTCTATTCTTTTGCGGTAAACTTTGTGACTCCAAATATAATATACCTCCTGAAAGTGTTCAGAAAGATACGGCAGCAGAGCAATCGCAAAAGATTCCCGGTGCATCATTACCCGCCGCTTATCCGGAGCGTTGGGGTTGAAAGTATACAAACAATCGCCCGCCACCCGCTGAATTTTACCGGTAAATTCCGGCACTACCGGTTTGATTTCCGGGTATTTTATATAATCTTTGGCAACATTAAGCGACAGGTTGATTAAGTCCACCGGTTCGTTTTTACCGCTGTTTTTTACGGTGAACTCGCCGGGAGCAGGTAACTTTCGTCCGGGAGCAAAATGCCGTATGATCTCCCGGGCTCCCACATAGCCGCCTACCGGGCCCCAGTGGCTATCCAACCGGTAAAACAAGTCATCGCCATAATATTTCTTGGCATCATACACAACTTTACGCAGCGGCAGAATGGCTATTTCCGGGCTGTTTTTCTGCATAAAATTTACTAATTGCAGATCCGGCATCAAATCTGACTGGGAATATTTGCGCCGTTCCGGCAGATATTCCGGATAAATTTGCACCTTGTCAGGAAAACTTTTATTGACATTTATCTATTTATGTTGCAAACAGATAAACACTATTTGAGTTTTGTAAAGATTTGATTCAACATCTTTTCTGTCTATCAACCTATACAGGGAATAGAATGTTATTTTTGGGTCTGTAAATGGTTTAAACAAATTACCGGCAGTAATTTATTTTGAGCTTCCACTGCAAGTATCTGGTTACAGAGATATTCAAATATTACTTGCCGATCACTTATATACCAATGAAGCTTTTCTTCACTGTAAACTGATTTTTATGGGGGTGTCTATCTTTATACTGTTTGGAGTTACCAGACAATCTATTGCCAGCATTTTTACTCCGCAAGCAGCCGCGTGCCGCAGAGCTTCGCCAAACTCCCGGTGCATAGCGTCGTGAGGCTTGAATGTATGGACTTCTTTCATTTGCACCACAAACAATATATATGCTTCAAACCCTTCTTTGATACTTTCAATGAGTTCCTTTACATGCTTAACTCCCCGCTCTGTGGGGGCATCGGGGAACATGGCAATATTATCTTTTTCCAAGGTTACGCCTTTTACTTCGATAAATGCTTTGCGGTCAAAATCTTCAGCAAATATATCAAAGCGGGATTTTCCGAAAACCACCTCCCGTTTGAACTTGGCTTGCGGCGAAAACAAGCCCGATTCCGGCAGCCACTCCAACGCCGCATGGTTGGGTATTTGTGAATCCATATTGATCAAAAGCGGCTCTTTGCCCGGACGGAGCTTTTTTACTGCAACTAAATCATACAATGTTTTCCGCTCCGGATTATCCGATTTTTCCAGAAAAACCTCTACCCCCGGCAGCAACAGTTCTTTACAGCGGCCGGTATTTTTTACATGCACAGTTTCGCACTTGCCAGCTACTTCCACTTGAGCAATAAACCGGTTGGGGCGGGCGATGAACCTGCCGGAAACAATCTTTTTATACATCATACCGGAAAGATTATCCCTTCTATGGCAAGCAGTTGGCGTTTAATGGCAAGATCGTCGGAAAAGCCGCCGATACCGTTGGCAGCCACCACCCGGTGGCAGGGAATGATTATGGGCAGACGATTTGCCCCCACAGCGTTGCCCACGGCTTGAGCCGACATGGTTGGCGAAATGCGTTCAGCGATCTCCCCGTAGGTAACAGTTGTTCCATAAGGTATCTCAAGCAATATATCCCAAACTTTCTGTTGAAAAACGGTGCCCGCCGGAGCAAGGGGCAAAAGCGACGGTTCTACCACCTTGCCGGCAAAATAGTCAGCAAGCCACCTGCTTGCCTGCTCCAAAACCAGATTGGAGTCGTTACTGACTCCTTGAGCGTTGAAAAACACACCGGTCAGGGCAGTCTCCGAAGCGGTCAACCGTAATTTTCCCAGCGGTGAATTTATTGTACGGCAATATGATTCCATAAATCGCTCTCACTGTTAAATTGCTTTGACTCCGGGACCTTGCAGAGTGCTGCGGCCGCCTCCGGTTTTGTGCACCTCGATAATGCACGGGATTTTTTCAGAAAAAGCTGCCACATGGCTGATCACTCCCACCAGCTTGCCCCGGTTACGCAAGTTGCTCAATGCCTCCAGAGCGGTATCAAGCGTTTCGGCATCCAAAGTGCCGAAACCCTCGTCCAGAAAGAGCGAATCCACCCGGATCTTTTCGCCCGCCATCTGCGAAAGCCCCAACGCCAAAGCCAGCGAAACGAGAAATCTTTCGCCGCCGGAAAGGGTTTTGCAGTTACGGATCTCATCGCCCTGATCTTTATCGGCTACATCTATACCCAGCACTTCCTGCTGACTGCGGAGCAAACGGTAGCGGCCGCTGAGTTTTTCCAGCTCAAGATTGGCAAGCACCAACAGGTGTTCGAGGGTTATGCCTTGAGCAAACCGCTGGAATTTATCCTTTACGCCAACAAGGTCATACAACTGTTCCCAAAGTTCCATGATCTTTTTCTGTTCAAGGAGTTTTGCATGCTGTTGAGCCATTTTTTCTTTAGCTGCCGCATCATTGCTGATTTGCTGTTTCAAGGAACCGAGTTCCTGATTTTTTTCCTGCAGCAGTACGGAAATATCTTCCAACTCTTTTACTACCTGCTCTTTGCTTTTCTGATTTACCAGCTGGGCGTTAAGCTCTTTGACTGCGGTTTCAAAGTTTTTGCACAGCTATCCCATAACTTTTTTATAAAGTAGCCGTAAAAACAGATTTGTCAAGTAATTAGCATATTTTTTTGTTGACAGGAGGGCAGTTGCATCTGCCCTGTCATTCTTACTTTTGCTGTGTTTGCTCTAAATCTGCCAG
>JAZSHD010000140.1:0-17608 GCA_045533055.1 Victivallaceae bacterium
CGGTTGAATTCCGAGCCCATTCCATGTAATTAATCCGTCCAATTTTTTGGGGTCACATCAGGAGGTCACGGAGGGGAAAGCAATCCCCTCCGTGGTTGTGCGGCGGATACGATATTGCTGCCGGTAAAAGTGTGCCGCACAACACTCTCCTTTTTGCATTGCTCAAAGATTGGTTTTGAGCAAAAAGCCCAATGAGGGTTTATTAAGCTTTTGTTCAGCCAATCACAACTCGTTCTGTGGTGAAATTTGAGCTTAAACAATATAATACAGGAGTGTTGCAAAAGTTAAAGTTTTGCAACACTCTTTTTTTGCGTGGAACGCAGTAGATCAATATTTGGATGATGTGTTCAAAAAAAATCAGAAAAAAACTTGAAAAAAAATAAAAAATGGTGTATAATAGGTCAGTTGCAATTATAAATACATGTATTTGATGCGGTTTTAAGATGTCTTTTTATTTTAAAAATGAATATGATACCGGTGTTTTCGGGATGTGTATAACTGTACCCGGAACCGGCTTTGCCGTGTCAAAAAAATCCTTGAGCGATGCAATGTCGCGAACTGATGTAACTATCTCGCTTGCAAAATTCTTCAATGGCAGACCCGGCTTCTCGCTTCCCGGCGTTTCCCGGCAGGAAAAGGTAGTTTCCGTAAGCTGTGAATTTACAGCAGTATACCATGTTGTCCGCAGAAAAGCCGCTGAATATTTTACTACTGTCTGCGGCATGGTCAAAAAGGCGTTTTTGAGCTTGAAAAAAGGTGTGTTCAATGCTTGCAGACATCTCTTGAACACCCCAGTGATGCCCAAGACGCAAAAACTGGCTTGTGCCGGAGGCTTACGGCTATGAGCAAAAAGTTGTATTTGAAGATGAATCGTATAAACAGCAAACTCCATTCTCCGGGGAAGATTTTCCGGGGCAGGGCGTTTGCTGTTTTTTTAATTGAGTAGGATTGAGAAGCCTTGAGATGGAGCAAGGGAGCGGCAGAACCGCCGGGAACCGGTGCTGAAAGCACCTCGCAAAATTTCCCAAACCCTCCCAAACCTTCCCAAGAATCTCAAGAAAGTATTTGGATAATTAAAGTAACAATATAATAAATAAAACAAAAGCCCACCTTCAAAGCAAAAACAAGAAGGGCAGGGCGGAAAAGAGAGAAAGAGGTAAAGTTATGGCAACATTGCATGTTGGAGCAGACCAAACCTACAAAACCATTAATGAAGCAGTTGCGGCTGCAGCGACTACCGAGGAAACTACTATTGTGATTTCTGCCGGTACTTATAATGAGGATATCACGCTTGATGCCAGAACCATGGAACAGAAAGGCAATATCAAATTTATCGCCGCAGAGGGGGCGGAAGTTATATTCGCCGGATTGATCACCATCGGTTATTATGAAAAACGCGTCGGCAGCAAGGCATGGGAAGCCGATGTCGCTTTTGAAAACATCACTTTTGATCAGGCTGCCGCTGCCAAACACTCCCTTGATATCCAGCAGTGCAACGACTTTACTATGACCAACTGTAAAGTTATCGGCGATGGCGAATATGGTATTAGTGGTACCAATGTGGATAATGGGGCAACTATCACCGGGACTACTTTTGAGAATGCCGGTATTCAGAGTGCCGGTAGCTTCGGGACCAATTTGTTGATTGACGATTGTACTTTTGACGACTCCCGGGTGAATATCCAGAGCGGCAACAGTGTGGCGGTGCAGAATTGTACTTTCAACAACACTCTGACCGATGCCAATGTGGGCGACAGTTTCTACTGCATCCGCTCCAATGACAATGCAATCAATATTACCGGTACTACTTTCAATATCGATTCTGATTTGACCGAAGTTGCCGCCGATCAGGCAGAATGGGGCGTGCTGTGGCAGCGTAGTGCCGGTGGTACTAAATGGACTGCAAATGATATTGAAGTGAATTTTTCCGATAAAGCAATGGAACAATCTGAATTGCTTTTCAATAAAAACGGCACTACTAATGCCGCCAACGAAGCCGGTCGGATTACTATCAGCGGATTGACCAGCTCTGACAATGATGTTACAGAGCTGCTTGCCAAATCAGAGGGGGTGCTCAATGCCTCCGCTGACGGTGTTTCTTATGTGCTTGATGATGGACTTGTGCAGAGTAAAACTGCTGCCAATCAACTGGTGGTAAGTGCGGATGTTGCCGGTATGGAAGCTGATACCGAAATTGTAATCGACGGATTTACTTACATTGTGGGGAAAACTGCTTTTGCCACGATCAATGCCGCACTTACTGAAGCAAAGAAAACTACTGAAAAAGTCACTATCGAAATCGCTGCGGGTGACTATACAGAAAATGTTTCATTCGGCAACCGTACTTTTGTTGAAAATGAAACGACCTACACCGGTGGAATCACTTTCAAGGCAGTCGATGGTGCGGTTGTCAATATCAATGGTTATTTCCAGTGCAACAGTCCTGCCAACGATATAAAGGATGTTGTTTTTGATGGATTGAATATTACCAACTCAGTCAAAAACGGCGGTTACTTTGCTCCGATCATGTTCGGCGATAACTATGCCGGTAAAACCGCAAGCGGTCTTGCAGTAAAAAATTGTACACTCAACTCAACAGCAGCTGACGGAACCAGCAGCGGGGTTGCATTGACAATGACCTTGAAGTGCGATGGTATTGATATAACCAATAACACTGTCAATGCTGACTGCGGTGTTTACGGCGGCGACGGCAATTTGATTGCCAACACTGTAATTCACGGCAATACGATGAATGGTAATGAAACCGTTCCGAATTACAACTATTGGGGTGTGGTTTACATCTACAACAGTGGCGAAGGCAATGTGATTTCCGGAAATAAGATTGACGGTTCTGCATTGGATTATGCCGTCAGAGTCCGTAACGGTGAAGGAGTCATTTTGACTGATAATACCATCACTGATTGCGGAAAAACTGTCATCACCAACGGCTCTGTTGTTACCGGTACAACAGTCGATGGTAATGTTTTGAGCGACAGTTATCCGGCTTATGACGGTTCAGCATTGATCGTTTGCGGCGGTATTGCCGGTGAAACCGGGGATACGGTTGTGATCGATGGTAAATCCTATATTGTCGGCACCAATGCTTACGATTCATTGCCCGGTGCGCTGAATAATGCTGCCAAAACTGAAAAAATCGAAATCGTTGGCGATATTACTGAAGCCGGTCCGGCTGCCAATACCACGGTCGAGTTGAGCAAAGCTCTGACCATTTCCGGCGGCAATGTCACCTGGACAAGTGCATCCGGCTGGGTTTACTTCTGCAAGGCTGAAAATGCCGCTGAAGATACCAAACTCATCTTTGACGGTTTTGCCCTCAATGCGACCGAAGCCAAAAAGGCTTTCTTCTTTGATATTGATACGGTGATCAATGCGGATTCTGAAGTCAGCATTTATAATGCCAAGATTTCCAGCAACAGCACGGTAGAAGTTCAGGCAGGCGGTAAGTTTAATGTTTTCAAGGAAGATCTGCAAATAGATGCTGGCAGTTCCTTGGTGATCAACGGCAAAGATGATTTTACAGTAGAAACTGCTGAACTTGCTGATCGTCAGATGTTCTTGCAGTATAGCCGCAATGTAAAGGGCAATATAGAGCTTAATAACTCTTATGCCGCATCCTATCAGGGCTTTTACATCAAGGACAATGGTTCGATTACTGCCGATAATTCGCTTATTGAATTGGGGAATGATGTCGATGGAGTCTGGTACTATAATCCGGTTCCCAACGGTTACGGTGAGTTGCGGTTGAACAGCGAAACTGCCGAATTGAATCTGAATAACGGTTCAGCTCTGAAAGTTTCCGGCAATGTCATCAACTCCGGTACGATCAATATTGATAACAGTACTTTTGTTGCAGACGGTACTTTGGTCAGCGATGGTGTAATCGAAGAAGCCTATAATAAAGGCGTTGTTACCAACAATGGCACAATCAATGTTTCCGGCGAAAGCACGCTGGATATTGCCAAACTTACCGGTACTGCAATTGATTTTATGGATGGGGCAATTATCAAAGATTCAAAAGTCGGCGGTACAGTGCATGTTGACGGCAAAGTTACTTTCCGTGGAGATAATGAGTTTGCGGCAATGCAAGACTTTGGTCCTACCTATTACTTTGAAGATAAAGAAGCTGTCAATAATCGCGACTGGACTGTTGAAGCCGGGGCTTCGGTTAAACTGACCAACGGCTCACAAATGGGCTTCGGTTATGGCGATAAAGTCACAATCAACGGTGAATTGGACGACGCCAAGACTGCTTATACTAACGGTTTGACCGCTGAAGATGCCTCTTTGATTGCTGCTGGCGGCATCATTGCCCAAGGTGCCCGTGAAGGTGACGAAAGCACTTTCACAGCCCAGGATGCCTATGTGAGAATCGGTATTGATGGCTTTGATAAGTCTTTCAAGAACGACTACAAGAGCGATAACTACGGTACCTATAACTTTATCCTGAATAATTCGGTTGTTGAAGCAAATTCGTTCATTTTTACGGATTCTGCCAACGGCGTATATAATTTCAATTTGCAAGACAGTGTGTTCAAAACTGGCGGTCAGTTCGATAATACTGATGTTGACTCAACTTTTACTGCCAGTAATTCGACGGTGATTTCCACCGGCACCGAAGGAACTCATACCAACGCCGGTAAAATGATCTTCAAAGAAGGTTCAACTGTGGATTGGCAGCACAACTTCACTAATACCGGTTCGATCGAAGTAACTGGCGAAAAAACCGTCTTTGAAGCGGATGCGTTGACCAACTTTGGTTCGATCACAGTTGGTGACGGTGCGACTTTTACAGCTGATCGGCTGTTTACTGACAAAGTGGAAGTTTCTACCACTCACGACCTCTACACCGAATATCGTTACTTTACAGCCGTAACCTATGATAAAAACGGCAATGAAATCGGCAGACAGGTTATCGATTTCCGCCGCGGAGAAGGAAAAGAAACTTTCGGCTGGATAACTTGTCCGTCCGATGGTTACTATAAATTCTTCTACGGTGAATCTGATGTTACGGATAAAGTGACTGTCGGTGAAGTCGTTTCAGCTCCCGAAGGAACCGCCTTTACTGCCAAAGGCGAAGTTACACTCAAACTCAACACCGTTAGCGGGCATGCTCCGGTTTTTGCTGACGGCACTACTCTGGTTGACAGCAATATCAACTACACCGGCTCGGATGTCATGGGTCTGAATGGTGTTACCTTCAAGGGCGACAATACTCTTAATGCCGCATCCTACTCCACCAGCAGTGCCAAGATCACGGTTGCCGAAGGCGGTTCACTGACTGCCACCGGCGGCAGATGGGCGTTTGGCGGCAATGCCGATTGGGATATCAACGGCAGCATTGAAAATGTCAAAGCTCTTACCGCTGAAGAAAAAGCTGCTCTGAAAGCCAGCTTGAATGTTTCCGGTATTTCCTTGAGTACCGGCGGCGGCGAAGCGGTGATGAATGTTGACAACGCATATGTCACCTACGGCAGCGGTGCAGTCACTACCAAGAATACCAATGTTTACGGCGGCAAGATGACACTGAATTTCACCAATTCCTACCTTGCCTCCGGTTACAAGATTTCGGTCAACCCGACCAAGGCGGGTTACGATGCTGCTAACGCTCCGGAAGTGGTATTGAACTTCAAGGACAGCGTGGTTGAAATCAATAACTACTTTACCAACAACCACGCCAAAGGTACTGTCACTATTGACAATACCGACTTTACGGCAACTGCGTTCGGCAACACCGGTACATTCAGTGTTTCCAATGGTTCAAAGGTTAATTTCTCGCTGGTCAACAACGCTCTTGGTGACTGGGCGGGCAAAGGCAGCTTGAATGCCGGTACTATTACGGTGGATGCTTCTGATTTGACCATTGTCAACAAGACTGCAAGCCTTGAGTTCTACAATGTCGGCGAAATTACTTTGAGCAACGGAGCCAAATTTACTCTGGATCAGCTGGTCAATGCCCAAGCCAACGACTTGACCGGTTCGGGCAATATCAACACCACCTTTGCTGATATGGCTGGCAGCATTACCATTGATGCCACAAGTTTGCTGACTGTTACCGGCAAATTTGTAAACGCCGGTTCGATCACTATCGACGGATCTAACTTTGCTGGCGGCACCAAAAAGGTGATCGACCTTGCTATCGACGGCAGCCTGAAAGGCTCGATCGCAACCGAAAATCTCGGCGAAGGTGTCAGTTTGGCTTACGGCAAGGATGGCGATGTATTTATCACCGATGCTGCAACTGAAAAACTTCTGGTCAACAGTGCTTATGCTGATAAGGAATTCGGTGCGGTCGAAGGCGACAAGGTTTACGGTGTCAACGCATTCGGCAGCCTGTCGGATGCTGTTGCAGCCAAAACCGCCGATACCACAGAAATCGTTATCGAAAGCGATATAAGTGAGGCAATTTCCGGTAAAACCATCTCCGGCAATCTGGTTGCTGACAGTGATGTGACCATTACCGACAGTGCCAACAGTACTTATGTAAACTTTACCGGTGTAACTTTGGATGAAAATATCACTGTTGATGCCAAATACTTCTACTTGTATGGCGAAAATACTTTCAACGGCGATGTGAAGTCTTCCACTACTTTCTACAGCATCGGTAAGCTTACCATGAACGGCAACGCTGAAGTCTATACGACTATGAGCCGTTACTATGTCAATGCTGATGACGGTATCTATGTGGTCGGTACTGCTGCTGCCGGTGAAGGCAAAAATGCCGCCGTGCAGTACAAGAGCATCAATTATCTGGGGCACTATTCGGGTACTTTCAGTGTTAAAGATACCGCTGCTGAATTTGGTTATATTCTGCTTAACGGCGATACGGATGGCGATGGCTATTCGAAGGCTACGCTGGTTGCTGACAATGCTTCTATCAAGACCATTGGCGGCCCCAACACCCAGCCCGGTCAGGTGCTGATGAATGGCGATTCCTCGATCGTTGCCACCAATGATTCGGTGCTGGATTTCCGTGGTCCGAAAGATTTCGGCTATATCTCCATGACCGCTACCAACTCCATCAGTCTGACTGATTCTGAAATGTATCTTGGTAAAGATGGTCAGGGAACTAATACGCTTGCAGGTACGATCACGCTGAAGAACTCCACCTTGAACAGCTTGGGCAAACTCGAGAGCACCGCAGCGATCACCATCGATGCCACCAGTTCGATCGTGGCTACAGCCATCACCGGAACCGGCACGATCACTATCGACGCCAAGGGCTACACCGGCGATACGGTCAAGGTGATCGAGCTTGATCAGGATGGCAAACTTACCAATGTCAATCTCATCAATTACGGTAACAACTACTATCTGACCTATGGCGATGATGGTGATGTGACTTTGAACAAGTCGCCGGAATTTGTCTATGTATCAAGCGATTACAACAGCTCCACCGAAGGCTGGGGCGTTACCAAGTTCGGCAGCTGGGATGGAGCTTACGCCTTCACCAGTGCCAACGCCAAAAAAGCGACTATCGTTTTTGAAAAGACCACTACGATTTCCGGTAACTGTTTTCCGAAACAGGCTGACGGTGTAGCGGCAATCATTGTCAAAGACGGTGCCTCGGTCGGTAATGCCAACAGTAAGTGGGATGCAGTGTTTGCCATGACTATCGAAGCCGGCGGGATTCTGCAGAGTGCCCGTCCCGCCAGTGCCGGTTATGGCAATACCCATGTCAAGAACAAGTGGATCATCGGTGAAGCCGGTTCGGATAAGCAGGCAAAAGTGCTGTTCATCAAAGGCAAGAACGGCATTAATTACCAGACCATGAGCATTGCCCTGTTGAGCGGGATTAACCGTTCGATCACTGCCAACAACGCTTTGATTGAAGTCGGCGATATGGGCTTGCAGTCCACAGCCAGCTTTACTGATACCACTTTGACCATCGACGGTATTCTGGCGATCAAAGGTACTTCACTGTATAAAACGACCATGACCGATACTGAAGTCACGATCAAGGGTCATAACCTGATGAACGAAAACACCTATTACAGCACTGTGGGTACCATCCTCGCCACCTTGACAATGGATAACTCCAGCATTGTGGTTGATGATGGCAATGCCGAAACGGTTGCAGAAAAGGTGTGGTTGGGTTACACCGGCAATGTTGCCCAGACTCTGACCATGACCAACGGTTCCAGTATTACAGTTGAAGAAGATGCGGATGTCGAAGTCGGCAATGTGGTGGCGATGACCGATTCTTCGCTCACAGTTGGAAATCTCAACGCAGGTACAACCAAGGCAGAGAACAGCAGTTTCTACTTCAACCAGTTGGAAAAAGGCAAAGTCTACTACGCTGTGCTGTACGATGCCGAAGGTAACGAGTTGGAAACTATTGTGAGAACCTCCACCAGCGGTTCCACATTCTCCCCCAAGTTCAGTATCCAGCCCGTTGGCGAATACACTGCCAAGTGCTTTAAGGACGAAGCCAAGACCGAACTGCATCAGGAAAAAACCTACAAATTTATCGCAGTCGGTACAATGGATTTGACCAATTCGGATCTTTACGGCAAGGAAATCGCTCTTGCCGGTAACAACCTTACTATGGATATAAATTCCACAGTTGGCTTTACCGGTATCAAGGGTGGTTACATTACCGTTAAGGATGCCGCCAACTATGTAGATAACGAAGGTGTAACCGATGGAACTTACAAACTCTTTGATTACACCGGCGACGGCGAAATGACTGCCGATGGCTACAAAGCGATTCTCAACGATGTCTGGCACGACAATTATCTGGTATTCAACAATGACTTGTATCTGACCGATCAGGATATGGGTACACTCTATGTGAATGGCGAATACGCCGGAAGCGAAACGGGCAAGATCCTCGCCAACGGCAGCATCTACGAATTCAACGCCTTTGATGTTCTTGATGATGTAGCCGATAACGCCACTGCTGACACCACCAATCTGGTGATTGCCGGTGGCACTTACAGCAGTGAAGACGATAAGTGGGTTTCGCTGTTGGCTGGCGGCATCAAGAATGTCAAGGCAGAAGGTACTGTAACGCTTGATAAAAAAGGCAATCTGTATTTCTTGGCAAGTGAAGCAGGGGATTATACCATCAGCGGCAATTTTGTTACAACCGGTACTGAAGGTTCCGTGTGGGAAAATGGTCAGAATCTTGGTTGGAAGGTAAACGGTGTTACCAGATTCAAAGGGGTTGACGGTGCAACTATCACCCTCAAGGATGCCTCGTTTGTTTCAAATTCAGCCATCCAGTTTATCGGTGGTAAAACTGTTATTGCTGAAAATGCTTCTTTGGCAAGCACCGAAAGCGGTGAAGGCAAAGTTGCTGTTTATGGCGAAGTTGTCAACTACGGTAAGATCGACATTACAACTACCGGCAACCCGGGTAGAGCGTTGCTTATCGGTTATAACGGCTATGCAGATTATGCCAACAAGTTGACTGTTTCCGGCAAAAATGCTTCTGTCAACATCTCTACCAAAGCAACTGTTGATGCCGATATACATTCAAGCGGTACTCTTACCGTTGAAAATGGTGCAGCTTTCACTGCTGCCGGTAAAGTTGTTAATGCCGGTACTGTAAAAGTGTATGATGCAACTTTCACTGCCGGTACTTTTGACAACAGCGGTAAGGTTGACTTTACTTCTGCCAAGGCGATTGCCGACAGTGCAATCAATACCGGCAATATCACAGCCAACAACAGCTCCATACTGTTCAAGGATTTCAACAACGCCGAAGGTACAGTCAGCGTAACCGGCGGTACTTACCTCGAAATCGGTAATCTTACCGGCGAAATCAACGCTGCTGATGCCACGATCACCGGTTCCGTCGTTGGCGGTACACTCAATGTTACCGGTGCTTCTGATATCAAGCTGACTGATGGACTTGACTCAATCGTATTGGGTTCGATGGATGCAACAGTAGATGCCGAAGTTGATGTTACCGGTTGGGATCAAGTGGCGTTTACCGCCCAGAACGGTACAGTCGATATTACCGGCAAGACCGAAGGTAATGGGTTGTATCCCATGAAGGTCGGCGGTTTCTATAAGGATGCTGCCGGTGTTCTGCCGGAAGAAGGCGAAGCCGCAATGGGCAGCACCACGGTCAACATTACCAAAGATGCTTATGTAAAAGCCAATCAGGTTTACATTGCTGAAAACTCTGCCTTGAAGGAACATACTCTGAATGTAGATGGTGCACTCGAAACCAACAGCATTTGGAATAAAGCGTTGGGTAACTTGAATGTTACCGGTAAGGTGAGTGCCAACTATCTGCAGGCCGCCGGCGATGTAACTGTTTCCGGCGAAAATGCTAAAATGGTGTTGACTGAAAATAATCCCAACAACGGTGCCACCAAGATCGGTACCGATGTCGAAGGTCTGCGTTCGCAGTTCGTAATCGAAGAAGGTGCAACTGTCGATGCCACCGGTACTGTTTATGTCGGTTACAGCGGCACCCGCAATGGCGATTTGCTGGTCAACGGAGCAAACTTTAAGGCTGGTGTTGTTAATGTTCAGTCCGGTTCAGCTTTCAAGGTCAATGCTGCTGAAGGTGAAAACCTTACCAGTACACTCACTATTGGTGATGTGACCGGTGAAGCTATTGAACTTGTTGGCGGAACACTGGCTGATTCGAATATCAGTATCGCAGAAAATTCTGAAGTGATCGCCCTCAAGGTTGCCGGTGATGCTGCAATCAAAAAATCGTTCGTGGCATCGGTGGAAGTCGCTGCCGACACAACTTTGACTGTGATCGACGAAGTGACATTCGGTTCATTGGTCAACAATGGTAATGTCAGCATGACCGGTTACGATACTCTGACCGTGAACGGTGCGTTTACAAACGCTGGTATCATCACTATCGACTTGACCAATTTCAGCGGCTTTAATAAGAAGGTGCTTGACCTGAATTTGACCGGTAGCCTGGAAGGTAACGAGCATATTAAGATCATCTACAATGAAAATATGAATAAAGATGATATCAAAATCGAGTATGGCAGCGATGGCGATATTACTGTTACCCAGGCTGATATGACTACTCTGGTGGTCGATGACAGCTTTGCCGGTGCCAAAGAGTATGAAGAGGTCGAAAAGGGCTTGATCTATGGTATGAATGCGGTTGATTCGCCGGCCAAGTTGAATTGGCGCAACTATACTGAAAAAGTTGTTATCCGCGGCGGAAAATACGATGCAGACTTTAATATTGATCAGGCTGTGGATATCGCTACCGATACCAAAGAGAACGAAGTTGTTGAACTTGCCAATACCAACATCAACTCCGATGTAACGGTCAAAGAAACTTATGCAGTTACCGGCAATGTGAATGTTGCCGAAAATGCTTCGGCTGATGTGACCGGTACTCTGGCAGTCAATGGCACTGTTGAAAATGCTGGCGATCTGCTGGTCAATGGCAAAGTCACTGCCACCGAAATAGTAAACAACAGCGTTGTTGATGTAAACGGTACGCTGGCTGCTGAGGTCATGACTAATAATAACAAGGTACAGGTCAATGCCGGTGAAGGCGAAGCTCTTACCAGTCAGATCAAGATCGGAGCGTTCCGCGGGAACGCAATCGAACTCGCCGGCGGAACTTTGACTGATTCTGAAATCAAGGCCGCTGAAGGCTTTGACGGTACTGTGCTTGAGGTCATTGATGATGCCGTAATCAACAACTCCACAATTACTTCAGTGGAAGTGCTTGCCGAAAAGACCATGACAGCAACTGGCAGCGTGAACTTTGATTCAATGCTCAATGCCGGAAAAGTTGTGGTCAGCGAAAGTGCTGAACTTGCTGCCGACAGCATTGAAAACACCGGTTGGGTAGATGTGACCGGTACTCTGACCGCTGAAAATATCAAGAACGATAAAGATCTGCTGGTCAAGGGCAAAGTCAGTGCCGACAGCATTGAAAACACCGGCCTGGTGGATGTGACCGGAACATTGACCGCTGAAAATATCAAGAACGATAAAGATCTGCTGGTTAAGGGCGAAGCAGTTGTCAGCGGCATCGAAAACACCGGTTTGTTGGATGTGGCCGGAACATTGACCGCTGGAAATATCAAGAATGAAAAAGATCTGCTGGTCAATGGCAAAGTCAGTGCCGACAGCATCGAAAACAGCGTTTTGTTGGATGTGACCGGAACTCTGGCTGTGAAATATGCAATTACCAATGCAGGCAGCATTACAGTCACTGATAAAGCAAGTTTCAGTGCCGTCAGTGTTGCAAACAACGGTTCGCTGGCACTCTCCGGCAATGTAACAGTGAATACAACTGTTACCGGCAATGCCGTTGAACTTGCCTCCGGTGCAGTTCTGGCTGGTTCGCTGACTGCCGATACTCTGAATGTTGGTGAAAAAGGTGCCTCTTTGGCAGGTAACGCAGCAGTCAATGCAGCAGTTACCGGCGGAACCTTGAGCATCAGCGGTGCCGGAAATCAGCTGACACTGAAGGATGGCAGCACTGTTGGTCTGATCGTTGCCAATGGTACAAGTTTCCAGAAGGAAGATGATTTGGATTCGGTCGTCATCACTGGTGCTGCTGACGACACGGTCATCATTGCCGCAGATGGTGCCTTTGACGGCAACACCGTTGAAAATGCCAAACTGGTCATTACTGATCTGGAAGAAGATAAGCAGATCAAGGTCAAGATCGACATTGCCAACATCATTTCCATCAACGCAAACGAACTTAAGCTGCTCAATGGTGTATACTACTACGAATCAGATAATAAGTTGATGTTTGTGGAAGAAGATGCTGCCGGCTTCATTACGGTAACTGACGGTTCCGGTGATTTGGCTGTAAAAACAGACGATATTGCCAGCATTACCATTAAGGAAGACAACACCCAGTGGGCAAATCTGAATATCGTAATGGAATCCGGAAATACTTCGGTAACCGTCAAGAACGGCAAGAAGAGCAAGGATGGCATCGACTATATGGAATTTGCCATTGGCGGAATCCTCAAGAGCGATCTGGGCGGTACCAACAATATCAAGTTCGGCAACTACAACAAGGTTGCAGTCAACGGTAATATTGATGCTATCAGCAATCTGACCATCGGCAATAACTCCTTTGTCAATATCGGTAAATTTATCTACGATAAAGATGGTAATATCATCGACAAAAACGAAGGCGATATTTATGGTCAGAACAATAACAATGCAATCCGGATCGGTTCCGACAGCGTTGTGAACATTGCTGGCGATATTGACCTTGCAGGCGGCAGAAACACTCTGAATATCGGTGCCAGAAGTGATGTTGCGATCTATGGCGATATTGACGGAGCTTCCAACTTTGTCGTTGGTTCCGGCAAGAAAGCCAAGAAAGACGGCAGCGGTGCCGACTGGACCAATGTGACGATTGCCGGCGACTATATTGCTGCCGAAATGAACAACAATCTGAATATTGGCAACTATGTGAATTTCACACTGGGCGGCAATATTGAAAACGGCGGCGTAAAGAGCGGTACCGGTACCAATCTCAGAGTTGGAACCGAATCAATCATGACCGTTGCCGGAAATGCTGACGGTATGAGTGGAATCAACACCGGCAAGAAGTCCAATGTATCCTTTGCCGGTGCGGTTGACGGTACTGCCAACAACAACCGGATCAATGTTGGAGCTGAAGCTGTCTTCAGTGCCGGTGATATTGACCTTTACGGCGGCAATAACACTATTGTTACCGGCAAGGGAGCAACTTTTACTGCCGGCAGCATAGAAAATGTCAAGACAGTCAACATCGGTGCCCAGAGCAGCTTTGTTTCAGATGATATTGCTGATGTCAGCAGATTCACCGTGGGCAACGGCAAGGCCGCAACCCGGACTGAAGATGCCAAACTGACTGAAGTTAAGGTCAATGGCGAAGTTTCCATGTCTACCGGCAACGATAACTTCAAGGTCGGCAATAACAGCAATGTGGTTGTGACTGACGATATTATCTTCGGTGCCGGCAAAGACACCCTGACCATCGGCATGGATTCCAAGCTGACCGTCAGCGACATTTCCGGTATGGATAGATTCAACGCCTCCTGGGGAGCAGTGCTGGAAATCCAGAACGGCGCCAACAATGATGTTGAGCTGGGTCTGGTCACCGGTTCCTGGGATAAGGCAACGATCATTGACGATGAAGGTAATCTTTGGGTTGGTCCTGCCAATATCGGTTCGGTCTACGAAAACGAAGTGGATTGCTATGAATACAAAGTAAACTTCGGCAAGAAGCTGACCTTTGAAGGCAGTGAAGGTGTTGAAATTCAGTATTCGTATAATGTCAACGGCACCTGGACAGAGTGGGTGGACTACAACGACGAAGTTGGCTTGCAGGCTCCCGGCGAATACCGGATCTTTGTGTCAGTAGCTGGCGATTACGAAGATAAGTACAGCAAGCTCAACTACACTCTTGAGGCAAAGCTGGCATAAAATCAAAAACAATCAAAACCGCCGGTCTTTAACCGGATCGGCGGTTTTGAGAATAAACTGCAATCGGTGCAGGGCATGAGTTTGAGTTGATTTTGCAGCGGAAAAGCTTTATTTTGCTAAAAAATGAACAAAAAACACTTGCAAAATGTGATTTGCAGGTATAAATTAACAACAGTATTTTAGTGTTTTTGTATGTGTTTTTTTGAGGAAACGATGATTGTAAGCGTAAAAAATGAGCTCAAAACGCTGGTTAAAGGCGTACGCTTTGTGGTATCTTCGTGCCTTGAAAACGGTACAAATATAGCGGTGAACAAACAGCGAATTTCTTCCATAACTATCTCTTTAGCAACAGCCTTGAAGCATGGATTTTCGTTTGATCTTGCGTTTGAAACGAAGAGCAGTTTGAGTTTTTCGGTAAGCTCTGCCTTGAGCAGTGCGTGCTGGGTGGTGGAGAAGAAAGCTGCAGAATTTATAGCGGTGGTCAATGTTTTGTACCGCCGTGTGCTTGGGGTGATGAAAAAGCACCTGCGTGGGCCGAAACACCACACGAGCAAAAAAGTTTTGTTCAAGCGGCAGGCAATTTTAGCCTGTGCTGGAGGCTTGCGGCTATGAGCAAAACGGCGTTTTTTGAAAATTACAGAGCAACAACCAAAGCCTTACTCCTGTCAAAAAGATAGGGGGCAGGGCTTTTGTTGTTTTTTTGTGGGAAAATATGAGAGGGTATGAGAAAATATGAGAGGGTATGAGAAGCGGTGTCGCAAGCACCATCCCATAAACTCCCATACAATCCCATAAAATCCCATACATTCCCATAAAAGAAAGGCAAGGTTAAATCAAGATGGCAGATAGTCGCCCTTTTCATTGGCGTGATTATAAAAAGTTGCTGTCATATCAGCGGACGCTGGTGATATTTCTGGTGACTTGCCGTTTTGTGAATCGTTTTTTGGAACGGGGCGACCGGACGATAGATCAAATGATCCAGGCGGCAAGGAGCAGTAAACAAAATATAATAGAGGGTGCCGATGCTGCAATGGGCAGTAAAAGCAGTGAAATGTTTCTGACAAATGTGGCATTGGCAAGTTTGGGAGAGTTAAAAGAAGACTATTTGGATTACCTGCGGGTAAGAAATTTGCGGATATGGGAGAAAGACGACCGCGAAACAAAGTATGTGCGGCAGTTGTGCAGCCGGAACGGTGGACATTATAAAGAATACCGGGAGTTTGTGGAAACGAGAACGGATGAAGTTGTAGCCAATATAGCTATAACATTGATTTGTCAGGCACAGTTGCTGCTGCACCGTCAGATAAAAGGACAGTGGCAAAGGTTTTTAGAAGAGGGCGGAGTTAGAGAAAATATGATGAAATTGCGGAAAGCCGCCCGCGAAAGACAAAGAAGATATGGAAAAATATGAGAGAGTATGAGAGAGTATGAGAAAGTATGAGAGAGTATGAGAAAGTATGAGAAGCGGCGCCGCGAGCACCATCCCATAAACTCCCATACTATCCCAAAACCTCCCAACCCTTCCCAATATCTCAATAAAAAATATAAAGCATAAACAAATAAATTTTTAACAATATAAACAAAATAACAAATTACCAAAAAAAAGAGAAAGAAGGTAACGTTATGGCTGAATTAAAAGTTGGTACCGGACAAGAGTACACTTCGTTGCAGGCTGCGATTAATGCGGCGGCAGACGGTGATAAAATCGTCTTGACTGAAAATATCACTGAAGCGAGCATTTCAATCGACGGCAAAGATATTGCCATTGATCTGGGCAGTTTTACTTTCACCGGTAAAACCTATATCAAGAATGGTGCTGATGTGGTTGTCAGCAACGGTAAGATGACTGTTGCCGGCAACAGTCCGGCGTTCAACGATGCAGTGATCAAGGTCATGGATGGTGAAGTTGAAGTTGACGGCGTCAAGACCGTGGTTCCGACCTCGCTGGAACTTAACGGCGTGGAAGTCGATGGCGGCGAAGCGATCAACAGCCGTTATTACACCAACGCAGTAACTTATGATGCAACCGGCGGCTTGAAAGTTACCGATTGCACCATTACCGCCGGTATGGCAACCCGTAATGCTGATTGCGAAAGCATCGGTAACATCTCCTCGGGGGCTGTTGGTATCTATGCTCCCAATAAATCCGGCGGCAAGATCGAAATCACCAATTCCACGATCAATGGCGGCTACGGCAAAACCGATGCTGAATGGACCGGATATGTTTCCCAACTCTTTTCACCCGGTGGTTATGGTATCAGTTTGCATGGTACTTCTGAAGTAACGATCACCGACTGCACGGTCAACGGCGGCGGCAGCAACTGGTACAATGCCGGTGTTGCGATCAACGTTTCCAATCAGTTCAGCGGAACTCTGGATGTGGCTGATTCCGCTGTAACCGGCGGCAAGGCTGAAGGTCTGGTCGGCAACTACGGTCAGGGCGGTGCTGGTATCTATACAAATATGAGTACTTCCTGCGAATCGATCGATATTACCGGTTCTACGATCACCGGCGGTGCTGGCGGCAAGAGCAGCAACGCTTTCGGTATTGAATACCGCAACGAAGATATTAAAATGAACATCACCGAATCCACCGTGGCTGCCGGTAACGGCGAAGGTGCCAGCGGCGGCGGTGCTGCGATTGCTATTTATAACTCTGAAAGCACGCAAATCGTGCTGGATGATGTCAAACTCAATGGCGAAGGCAACGGCAGCAACACCGTGATCAAGGGCGGCGACAAAGGTGTTACAGTGGCCGGTCCGGTCGAAGTTACCGGCGGCGAACTGACCAATACGGTTGTCAATGTCGATGCCACCGGTTTGAATGGCTCCGAAGAAATCATCAGCGGTGCTACCGGTGATGGCGTGCGGGTCAATGTCAGCGGCAACGATGATGCTGTGGTCGTGGTCGATGGCAACAAAACCTACATCACCACCGAAACCGATCCGGCCAATGCCGATACCAGCATCATCTATGTCAACAATAATTGGGAAGGCAAAGATGCCGACGCCTTGGTCGGTGTGGGCAAATTCATGGGCGTGAACGCCTTTGCTGATGTGAACGCTGCTGCGGCTGCTGCGGAAAAAAGTGCCGGTAAACTGGTCGTTATGGAAGGTGCCAATGTTACTTACACCGCCAATCAGTGGTACTTGCTCAACACTCCGGTAAAAGAAATCGAAACTGACAAATGGAGCTATGACT
>JAZSHD010000259.1:0-29989 GCA_045533055.1 Victivallaceae bacterium
GACCGCTTGGCCTCCGACTTTACCCGGAACGCTTATTTTCGTAAACTATCCGATCCGGATAAATACGATCGTTTGATACATTACATCGGAAATATTCTGTTTGCCAGTTACAATCTTTATTTTTAACAGATTTTTTCACCAGCCGCAGCAATTTACCGGCATAGAAGCGTTTTTCGCCCTTTTCCGGAAAATAAAGCCCGATGCAGTATTTACTGCGTTCCAGCTCTGAACCCGGCAACTTTCCCGGATAGAGAAAGCGTTCATGCAAAAATATCCGGCTGAAATCCTGCAATAAAGCGTTTGCCATCTTTTTCTGCTCTGCTTCATCTTTGATAAATCCCGGCATAAAGTACCATTTTTCTGCCTTCTGACTGCTGCCGGTTATCTCCAGAAATTTCACCCCGGCAGGCAGCATGGCTGCAAGAGCAAGTTTATTGCCGCTAACTTGCAGCATACAGATAAATGATGTGGTATAAAAGGGTGAATCCAGCACCACATTTGCCTGCAAAGCTATACTTTGCCACTGGGGCAAATCATACGCTTTCAACGGCATATTTTCATTGAGCTCGCACAAATCTTCGTATTCAAACGGCACATTCCGGCAGGAGCACAAAAATAAAAGTGCCGCAATCAGGAAAAAAGTTTTACAAAGCTTTTTCTTCATTGAAGCCAATCCCTTTTTCTATACAGACAAGGCAAAAGAAATATCGCTGTTGCCCAAACCGCTGTTATCCCGATTATAAGCGTAATGCCCGCATCGTGGAGCATGGGGTGTTGAGCAAAAGCCACAGTCATACCGCCGGCAAAAGTGGTAACTGCCGAAACAGTTATACTGTGAAAAATCGAATTCATCCGCTTTGAATCAATAGCATGCAGCACAAATATACCGTAATCCACCCCCAACCCGCAAAGGATCACTGCCGCCGCCATAACAGGTATATTTATACCTTTGCCCAGCCAGCCATAAACGCCCAGCGTGAACAAAAGCGAGTAAGCTACCGGCAGCATGGCAAAAAAAGTCTTTTTCGTTGACTTGAAATATATCCGGCAAAGCAGCAATACCGTGAATACCGCCAGTATGCCGGTAGGCAGTATGGCACGCATAATATCTTCAGCCATAACTTTGGGTATCCGCTCCCGGGAGATCACTGTGCAGAAGTCGAACTTTTTCAAATACTCCACAGTTTTATCGCTTTCTTTATACATAACAAGCGTGTACCACAAATCGTTGGAACCCTTCACCAGCAGGCGTTTCTGGATATTTTCGAGCAAAGCCGGAGCCGGAACCAGACCGTCACGGCGTTGGTTCTGCTCTAAATTATTGAGAAAATCATCAAAATAGTCTGCCGGAAATCCCGCCTTGCCCCCGGCCGCCCGGAGCTTTCTGCCATAATCTGCCAGATCAAACTTTTTCCACGCTGCCAGATTTTTCTGCTGAACGCTTTCGGGCGGGATCACTTCTGCAAGCGTAAAAACATCTTTATCGGCAATTTTATCTGCTTTCGTTAAAACATCTTGCGGAGTTTTGCCCTCGATCAAAGCTATCCCGCCAGATCGGCTTTTTTGAAAAATCTCCGACACCTGCTGTTCGGCTTTATCGCAAACACCTTGCGACATATCGTATTGCCGCACATCGCCGTGAATTTCAAGCTTCATAAACCCCGCTGCCGCCGTCAGAGCAAGCATTGCAAAAACTGCAACAGTAATTTTGGAGTACTGCCGGTGGAGCTTTATATTTGCCAAAGCCAATTCCGGTACCTGCGGCTTGTTTTTGAAGATTTTGGGCAATACAACCAGCATCAACCCAAGCGAAAAAATCAATGCAGCTCCCGCAAACAACCCCAGTTGCCGCACGCCGGACATGCTTGAAAGGGTAAATACAAGAAAAGCCGACGCACTGGTCAACATGCCGATAAACAGCGAAGGCAGCAATCCGGCAAGCGAGCGGTAGGGCAAGCGTCCATTCATGGCTCCGTAAATATGTATACCGTAATCCACGGCTATACCGGTAACTACGCCGCCCAAACCAAGCACAAAAAGCTGGGGAGTATCAAAAAACATCACCAGCAAGCCCACACTCAACACCCCCGCCGGAAAGGTTATCAAGGCGATAAGAAAGCTCCGCAGATCGCCCCGGTAAAAAATCCATGTGAGCAAGCCGAACAACGCCAGAGTCAATATCCCGGCAAGCTGCACATCTTTTCTGATAACTTTTTCGTTGATTTCCGCCCGCTTGTGGGGCAGAACGATCTTCTTTTTTACCGACGGAGGCATGGCAACTTGTGCAAACTCTTCTTCCATGATTTTCTGCAATACCGCCGCCGCTTGAGTATCCGACAACTCCAGCGTGGTTTCCGCAGTCAAAAGCAGATATTTGCCATCCATGCTTGCCACCCACGGCAAACCCCAAGCGGTTTGCAAAGCGGATATCTCCCGGAAGCGGTTCAATCCGGCAAAAAGCACCCGGCTGATCCCTGGGGGATCCTGCTGCAATGCCTGACTGCGGCCGGTGGAAAATAAGTTTGCAAGCTCTTTCATCACCTGTTTGGGCAGTTTTTCCGCATCCGGCAATATAGCGGGCGTGCAAAGCTGCATGGCGTAGGACAATATCCGGCAAGGTGCCATAAGGTCGCCGCCTTTGAAAAGCCGGTGATCCACTTGTTTGATAAACTCCTTATGTCCGGCAATGCCCCGGGCGAGAGCATCGTATTTACGCTCAAACTCCGGCGTGGAAAATATTTCGGGCGTATCGCACTCCAATAGCAGCATGGCTTTGTTGAACATGGAGCAATGGCGGATCTTGCTGTAAATCTCCAACGCTTCAGAGTTATCCGGCAGCATCCGGGTTATGTTGTTTTCAAACCGGGTGTTTTGCAATGCCCAAAGCGAAAGAGCCAACATCACAGCAATAACCGTCAGAGCCGCCCCCCAGTGGCGCAGCACCGCAAAAAAACATTGCCGCAAAAATTTATTCAACGCCCCTGATAGTCTGCCTGCCATAAAGAATCCTTGATGGGAGTGTTGATAGAGGTATTGAAAAATTCGATCCGGGTCCTGTCGCCGGATTTTTCCACCATTTCAATAACTTTTATATATTGCAGATCATGGGAAAAAGTAAAAGTTATACTTTTAATAAAGTTGCTGAAAACACTGTTCTGCCGGGGTATAAGCTGCAATGGGCTGCACTCTTTGACTGCCGAAAAATCTTTGAGCATGGTTTTTACATCACCCGCAAAGAGTATTTGCAAAGTACCGGCAAGCATTTTCAATGCCGGATTGCGGTCAAGTGCAATAACTTGAGTTTTGCCGCTTTCGCCATCAAAAGCGGTCAGTTTGCCGTCGGTAATTACAGCATTGGAGATCATGGGTTTTTCCACACGCCACGCAAAACGGTTTTTCACCTGATCGGCACACATAACTCCGCTGATCTTCAAGGGGAAAGCAAAGTTTTTCAAATATTTTTCCTGCCGGAAAGAGCTTTGAACAGTTTTCACTCTGCCCATGGAGTTTGCCGCATTTTCCAGAAACTCGCCGCCGCAAACCGGCAGCGAACTTAACAGTATCAATAGGGCAACTGCTGATCGTTGTAAATACATAATTTCAGACTGCCTTCTGCTGCAATATTGTCATTGGCCAATATTGTGAATTTTATACCGTACCAAATATCCATGTTGTATTCAGTTCTTACCGTTATCTTCAATAGATCCCCTACCCTGACCTCGTTGAAAAAATTGGTTTTGCTTACTTCGCACAACAGCCCCGGCGAGGGTTTGCCGCCACATTCCACACTGTCCCGCAAGGCTGCCGCCTGTGCCGCATACTCCGGCAAAGCGTTGGGTTCCAGCACACCGTCGCTGCGGAGAAAGGGGTTATCCTGCCGCACCACCGCTTCGTGTACCGAATAGAGTTCCGTCAAACAGACTATGCGGTCGATCAAAAGCATTCTCTCCGCATGGGGCAGCATACCTTGCGACATTGCCGGAAGATGATTTATCAACTCTCTTTGTTTCTGATTACGGCTGCATGCTCCGTCAGCAGCCATGTAATTACCAGTTGCCGCATAGGCTCTGGCGGCACACCCGGTGCAGCGGTCAATAAAAGCACAGCTCAAACAAGGCTCCTGACAGCGTTTGGGGTGTTCACGGTGCAGCGATAATACTTTGCTGCGTATGTAAATTTCTTCGAGGGATGATTCCTTTACATCGCCCAAAAGCGTTCCCATGGCAAAACAGGGGTAAACCTTGCCGTCAAAAGTTACACTGCACGCACACAAAAGCTGCAAACAGCCGGGCAAAACTGTATTGCAGGATTTTTCGATCAACTCCTGTTCAGCACAAGTCAACTCTTCCCCGGGCAAAGCAGCGTTTGCGGTCATGCAAGCGGCTGTCAGCTCCACACCGCAGGCCTGGCATTTTTTATAAAGAACCACATAATCTGCACATCCGTCATGAATTGGCAGCATCAACAGCTTCACCGAACCTGCCGGAAAACTTGCAACTTCGTCCAAAGCCGGAACTTCATCCATATTTTTGCAATACAAATATACTTCTGCACCTTGTGCTGCCAGTTCAGCAATAAAGTTTTTATCAGCGTTTGCCGCAGGGAGTTCCACCGCGGCTTTGATTTTCAGCTCCTGCAAAAAACCGCATACACTTTTTACCTTCTCACATTCCACACTTTCCCGGCAGACTATATTGCAAAGAGCCATCCCCAAACCGGCAGCCTGCCGGAGCAGGGAATAAATCTCTTCCAGACTCAAGGCTCCGACCTTGCCGGGAGCCACTTCCAGATCCAGCACCAGCAAGCGGCTGTTTTTTGCCGCTTCCATGATTTTATTGGCAGGGAATTTCTGCACACAACAGTTGCTCATAAATCACATCCTTTTCCGCAAATCATGGAATCTTACCGGTTTGCGGCTGCTGCCGAAGACCTTTTTCTGCACAGCTTCTGCCGAAACGATATTCAAAGGTATCGCCATGCGGCAATGGGCGTAAAGTTTGTTTTTAAGCTGCGTTGTATCGTAAGCACTCTCCTTTAAGGCGGCAAAAACTTCGATGTGGTCAGAGAGGTCTTCGCCGCTTACTTCTATGTAAAAATCATCCACAAACTCATCGGCATTCATAATATTGTAAATACCCTGCGGATAAATGGATGTGCCTTTGCACTTCAGAAGCTGGCTCTTTCTGCCCAATATGGGGCCCAGCCGGGGAGTAAATCTGCCGCACTTGCAAGGTTCAGCAGTAAGGAATGTTATATCGCCGGAGCGGAACCTTATCAGCGGCATACCTTCGGCATTAAGCTGGGTCAGCACCAGTTCGCCGACTTCGCCATAATCCAGCACATTGCCGTTATCGTCGATTATTTCGGCAATCACCAGATCGGGCAGCAAATGGCCGCCCTGCAAGCTGGTACACTCGCAAAAGCTGGAAACGATTTCCGACGACGCATAAGTGGAGTGTACTTCTGCATTCCACAATTTTCCGATCTGACTGCCCAATCCGGCAAGGTTGAAATCTTTATCCCGCACCGGCTCGCCAATGCACATAAGTTTCCGCACAGAAGATGTCAGATTCTCTTCAAGTGCCGCCTCGCCCAGATGTTTCAGGAACGACGGCACCCCCACAATTACAGTGGGCTTGATGGAACGCAATATATCCAGATGGCTGGCAATGGAGTTCAAACCATTGCGGACTGCGGCAGCCCCCACACTGCGTGCCCCCAGATAATATGCCATGCCGGCAATAAAACAGCGGTCGCCGGTACAGGTCAAAAGCACGATATCTTCGGCATTGACACCGGCGGCAGTAAAACAGCGCTGTTCGTTGTAACGGAGCCGCTGCATATCATTGTTGGAGTAGATTATCTTGCACGGGTCGCCGGTAGTGCCGGAGGTGAAAACGATTTCGCCAATATCTTTGCGTTCCACACAAATAAAACGCTCCGGATCTTCGGCAACAAGACTTTTTTCGGTCAGCGGAAGATTTTTCAAATCAGAGAGTTTGAAATTTTCCACATCCACATTCTTCAATATCTGCGAATAGTATGGCGAAAACTTTTTACAGTATGCCAGCTCTTTCTGCAGCAAACGCTCCTGCAGTGCCGCAATTTCCGGCAAAGTTATTTTTTCGCAAGCAGGGTCGTAACAGAAAAGCTCATTTTTCATGATTATCCAGCCTTTCATCCAGCAATCCGGTTTCTTCGATCAGGCGGTTGCGTACCAGATTTTTCAACGCAAAAAGCGACAGCTCTTTAACCTGCTCTCTGGGTATACTTTTAAGCACCTTTATCTTGATTCTGCCGCAGTGGAGCTTGAAATTCAAATCCGGTATATTTTCATTTCCGGCAATAGCCACCGGCACAATGGGCAGATCGAGCTCTTTGGCAATCCTGAAAAATGTGCCGTGAAACTGATTGATTTTCCGGCTGCCGGAGCGGGTCCCTTCCGGATAGACAAAAACCGGAGCCTTTTCGTTGAGCATAAGTTGGCGGCTTTTTTCAAGAGTTTCTTCAAAAGATTGCTCCGTTATCGAAAAATATCCGCCGATTTTGGAGCAAAGCCCCAGAAATGGCAGGTGTATGACCCAGCCCTTCATTACCTGAAAGCCAATAACATCTGTCCGCACTTCGGATACTAAAAAGGCATCCGATGCCGAGCGGTGATTGCATATATACACCGCCGTCCCCGGATTTTCAGAGCTGTCTTCGTATTCGGTTTCCACCTTAACAAAGGGACGCATTGCCAATCTGACCGTAACCCTGCCCAAACCCAGAATTATACGCCGCATCATTCTTCTTATCCGCAAAGGGTTATAAAAGTTGAGCAACGCAAATATGAGCATAAAACTTATCGCCGGGATACAATACAGCACCCCCAGCAGCACGATCAAAGTGTATGCCAAAACCGAAACCATCTCTACTCCTGCAAGCTTATTCCGGCAGGATCACTGGGCTTTTTCGGCATCGATCTTGACAAAAAATTCGTAAAGATCATTCATAGTACGCACTTTTTTGATCTCCTCATTGCCCCGGAGCTGTACGCCGAACTTACGCTGCAAGCTTATTACCACATCGACCATATCCAAGCTGTCCAGACCCAAATCTTCAAAAAACTCTTTTTCCGGAGCAAGTTCCTCTGCTGGAATATCCAATTCTGCAAAAGCTCCGTTGACGATTTCCACAATTTCTTCTCTGGTCATAAATCCATCCCTTTCATTTTGACTTTATTTTTTCTTGTTTATGTTTATATTTTACTGCAAAGCATTACGGCATTGATCCCTCCGAATGCAAATGAATTTTTCAACAGCATATCGCACTTTTTTTCCCGGACTTGCCGCACCAGTGCCAAAGGTTCGCACCCTTCGCCCGGTTCGCTTAAATTCACCGTCGGCAGCAGGATGTTCCGCTGCATCATTTCCAAAGCTGCCACCAGCTCCAAAGCACCTGCCGCACCAAGTGTATGCCCCAAATTGCCCTTAAAGCTGCTTACCGGCAGACAGCTGCCGAAAACATCATACAACGCCTCTGCCTCTGCCCGGTCGCCCTGCAAAGTGCCGGTGGCGTGAGCATTGACCACGCAATTTTCACTTACCACTGCCGGCGATTTTGCCAAAAGCATGCTCAAGCACTTTTTGACCGCTTCTCTGTCAGACTGCGTAACCGTATCCCGCCCCCGGTTGCTGGCATAGGCGTTGATTTCGGCAATGATGTTTGCCCCTCGCTTTTTGGCAGCTTCGTACTCTTCAAGCACCACTACTGCCGCACCTTCGCCGCAAACCAGACCGTTGCGGTTCCGGTCGAATGGGCGTGGGTAGCTTGCCGCATTTTCTCTGCTGCAGAAAGCATGGGCATCCATAAGTATAAAACTCTCTGTTACCAGATGATTCAGCTCGTCACCGCCCCCGGCAATGGCATAATCAGCTTCGCCGCAGGCGATCAATGTTGCTGCCAGCCCGATGGACTGCAACCCCGAAGCACAGGCTGCCGCCGGAGCATACACAGCTCCATCAAGCCCCAAAGCATTAGCTGTATTGCAGGCAGCACTGTGCGATACGGTCTTGAAAAAATTCATGGGCGATACATCATTCATCCCCCTGCCCTGCAAAAGTGTTTTGAATGTATCTTCCAACACCTCCGACGAACCGAATGTGGAACCGATAACACAGACACTTCTGCCGTTTTCCGGAAATCTCTCCCACCCGGCATTTTCCATAGCACTCAAAGCCGCCGCCGCACAGTATTGGCTGACTTTGCCCATGGAACGAACCAGATTGCGTCTGTTCAGCTTTTCCGGCAGAACAAAATCACTTATGGGTGCAGCGGGGACTTTTTCCTGCCACTGGCTCATAAACTTTACTGCGGATCTGCCTGCCAGCAAATTTTCAAAGAGTTCTCCGGCACTCTTACCCAGAGCCGAAACCACTCCGGAACCGGTTATCACCACCCGGCGGGGCAAATTATTCATTTCACACCGCCTTCCTGCACCCTGGTCAGTGCGTTTTTATACGCTTCTTCTCCGGCAAGTTTCCGGAACAACACCAACGCTGTAAGCATGGAGCCCACGGCTCCGGGCAGAATGGAGCTTTGACTTGCGGTATAAAAATTCCGCACCGGCAGTCTGCCGAAAAGATTGGCTTGCCCGATTTTCTGCCGCACACCGTATGCCGAACCGCTGCTTTTGAGATAATCCCGGAAAGTCAACAGCGACGATGAGCATAAATGTTTGACCTTGTTGCGGAACTCCGGATAAATCTCATAGAGCAAAGATTCGATCTCCCGGTCTTTTTCCTGCTTGTAAAGTTTATATCCCTCCGGCCGGTCATTCAAGCTGCTGGCGGCAAACTCCCGGGTTTCGTCAGGAAAAACACTTTGAAAAATTGTTACAGAGCTGCAAGGAGTACCATCGCTTTTCACCTCCCGGGACAGCACAAATCCGGTGGTGCGTTCTTCCAAATGTTCTCCCGAAAGGATCTTATTCAAATTTGCCGAACTCAAGCAGGAACAAAGTTCATCTTCTTCCAGCGTTACACTTTCATCCAGCACCCCGTACCAGGTGTAAAATCCGCAACTGTCGCTGAAACTCTTCACTCTTTGCCGGAACTCTTCTTTAACCTTTTCCGGCGGCAGCATTTTCAATATCTCCTGCGGGTGCTGGGTAAAAATCAGATTTTCAAACTCAACACTTTCGCCGTTGGTCAACACTGCCGAATATATTTTACCGGGCTTTTCCAACTCGCCCCACGCTTGGATGGTGGTGTTTCTGATAATGGTTATATCCAGCTTATCAGCTTGCTGCAAAAATGCTTTGACCACTGCATCGCCGCCATTGACCAGCCGCAGCGGGTCGTGGCTCAACCCGTAATGGATTCGGGCATGATTGGCAAAAGAGATCTCTTCCGGAAGCGTACCGTGGCAGGAACAGATACTGCAAAGTATGCCCCGAAGTTCTCCGGAAATATGGTGTTGATCCAGAAAATCTTCCAGCGTTATATCTTCTTCCGCCATAGCAGGTATATCGTCAGCAAAAGCCCGGGGCGTTTTTAAATGGAAAAGCGGCGTTTGCTCAAAAACTTTCCGCTCGCTTGCAAAATAAGCTTTGATACCTGCGGATTGTTCCGGAAAACACTGCAAAAGGTATTCTTCAAGCTCCCGGTGCCCGGCAGGCAACTCCACAAGATTTTTGCTGTCGGAAAAATATATTTTCTGCCTGACCGGAACCGTTTTTATCAAATCCCGTATGCCCAGAACAGTCAGCATATCGCCGAAACTGTCTGACAAGCCGCCGGTAAAGTGGAACCCTGTATCCAGCGGCACACCCGATCTGCGGAACCTTTGCATGGCTCCGCCGGGGACAGCAGCCTGCTCAACGACTGCCACTTTGGCTCCATTATTGGCAAAGAGCAAAGCCAAAGTCATGCCGCTGATACCGCTGCCCAAGATCAGGTAGTCAAACTTATTTTTCATGGAATAAACAATCCGCCGTTGACTGCGATCACCTGCCCGGTGATATATGTACTGTCTTTACCGGCAAGGAACGAAACCGCACCGGCAACCTCTTCAGCTGTACCGATCCGCCGCAGAGGGATCGAATCTTTAAGCTCGTTCTGTGGCAAATTTTCGGTCATATCCGTAGCTATAAAACCGGGAGTGACTGCGTTGACCAGAATTTTCCGGCGGGCAACTTCCCGGGCCAGAGCTTTTACCGCCCCCAGCAAAGCTGCTTTACTTGCCGAATAATTCACCTGCCCCGGCTGACCGGTCTGCCCGGAAATGCTGGATATGGCAATGATCCTGCCGGTTTTGCGGGCGATCATATTGCCGATAAGCACCTGCACACAGTTGAAAAAACCGTCAGTATTGGTGTGCAGCACCCGATCCCACTGCTCCGGAGTCATAAAAGCAAAGATCTCATCATCCCGGATCCCGGCATTGTATACCAATACATCAGGAGCCTCATCGCCGAAACAACCAATAAGAGCATCGGCAGCAGCCTGCCGGTCGGCTATATCAAATGCCAGAGCTTTGAACTCTCTCTGCATGGCACGGACGGCTTTTTCAATTTCTTCAAAACGCTCCGGATCGCTCCGGCAAGTTGCAACTATATCAAAACCATCTTCCGCCAGGCGTAAAGCACAGGCTTTGCCGATACCGCGGGTAGCACCTATGATAAGAGCTGTTTTTCTTTCTGACATATCCGGATTTCCTTTCCTGAATTATATATTATATATAATATAGCACAGTTACGGAGATATTACAAATCCCGATGTACCGGCACTCCTATCTTATATCCAGGCAGATCGACTTGCTATTTTGCCGATGTGGTGTTATAGTACATCGGAGAGAAAAATCATCAAGTTCAAGGTTTGCAAACAATGATCAGTATAACCAATTTCCGGGAAGGTGCCGTACTCAATTATCATCACGGCAGAGAAACAGAGAGCTCCTTGACCGTAATCGTGGAAGGTTTCAACTCCTTCGGTACTCCGGTAACGGTCAACGGCAACAAAGCCCAACAGACGGGTCTGCACTTTTCCTGCCCGGTGGAGCTGACTGAAAAAATCAACACCGTTGAAGCAGTTACCCGCACCAGCTACGGAGAATTTTCCCAGAAACTGACTTTAGTGTGGGATAAAAAATCTTTCCGCCGCTGCAATTTTTATTTGGATGACAACATATTTTTATTCACCGATCTGGCAAAAGAACGCCCCCGGCGGGCATTTGACCACTTTTATTTGAAAGAACTCAAAAGGCTGCATGAACTTTATGCTATGAAAGTCACGCTGAATATATTCTATCATAACGCTCATGAAGAGTTTACCCTTGACCGGATGCCCGACATCTGGAAGAGCGAATTTGCCGATAACAGCCATTGGCTTAAATTTGCATTGCATGCTTACAGCGAATTTCCCGACCGGCCCTACGCCGAAGCCTCCCGCAAAGATTTCCGGCGTGATTTTGATTTGGTAAAATCAGAAATATGCCGCTTTGCCGGAGAAAATTCTTTCATAGTTCCGGCAGTTCTCCACTGGAACAATGCAAGTCCCGGTGTGGCAGAAGAGTTGATCGCTCTGGGGTGCAAATGCTACTCCGAATCCCTGCGGCACCGGGTCATGGCAACGCCGCCCTTTGACGAACTCACTCCGGCTGAACAGCAGAATAAATTCCGTTCGGAAATATATGTTTCGCCCGATCCGGGCATTGCCCGCCATTACGGTTTTGCTGAAGAAATAGATTATCTTGAAAAGTATTCAGCACTCTATGACCCCGGCTTAAAAATATTTTTCTTCCACGATTGGATAATCTGCAATCTCTTGGAACTTAACGATATACCAGAGTTGTTCAACCAGACCTTGAAGAAGGCGGAACTTTACAGCTCCGACCTCTTTTCTGCCGGAGGACATGAACAATATTCATTTCCTTATTACGAAAATTATCAACCTGACCATTTCAAAAAGTTGGAAAGCACTGTTAAGCTGATGAAAGAAACTGCCGGATGTAAGTTCGTATTCTACCAGCAGGGCCTGCTGGGCAACACAGCGTGGGATGATTAAAAATCAAGGGGAAAAGCTGTAATGAAAATATTCAAATCTTTTATATTATGTTCAATTATTCTGCTGGCAGCCCACTGGCTTGTATCAGCAGAAAATCATCCGGTAAATGTTACAGCTCTGCGGAAAATTATTACCGGCAAAAAATCCACTTCAAGTGCCATTGCCGACGCCATGCAGCAGCTTAAAGCTGCCGCCGACCGGCACCATACCGAGGCTGAATACTGGTATGCGTGGATGCGTTTTTACGGCAAAGGGAATCAAAATGCCGACCGCAGCGAAGCCCTGAAATATTTTACACTGGCTGCTGAAAAGAATCACCCGCTGGCTCTCTTTTGGGTAGGCTATTTCTACGGTAACGGCTATGTGGTCAAAAAAGATCCGGTAAAGGCTCGTGAATACATGCAGCGTTCTGCCAATACCGGCAATTTGCCGCAAATGCTCCGCTTTGCCCAAGAGTGTATATGGCACAACTATTTTCCGGCTGATCATAAAACTGCTGTTGAATATCTGGAAAAATGCCGTAATCGCAAATATCCGCCTGCGGTTTACGAGCTTGCCCGCTGTTACGCCCGGGGTATCGGGGTAAAACGCGATCGCACCAAAGCGTTTGAGCTTTATTGTCAAGCCGCCGATCTGGGGCATACCGAAAGTGCCTATCAGGCAGCCATGGCAAGTTTTTTCAACCGGGGTACCCGGCGGGATATGGCGTTGGAGTTCAAATATCTCTCCCAGGCTGCCGGAAAAGGTCACCGGGAGGCTTTATACCGTTTGGGCAACGCCCATTATTTCGGCTTCGGCACGCCCCAGGATTTTCAGCTTGCGTTAAACTATTTTCATAAAGCCGCCCAAAAAGGCAGTCTTGATGCCATCGTCCAGATCGGCTATTGCTACTACCGTGGATTCGGGGTAAAAAAAGATATTGCCGAAGCGGTGAAATGGTACGAAAAAGCGGCAAAAAAACACGATATAGATGCTTACATGCAGTTGGCAAGACTCTATTTTACCGGAGAAGGCGTAAAGCAGGATCATCAAAAATCCTTTGAGTATTACATGCTTATAGAAAAAAGTAAAAAGCATATCGAAAAACGCATCGTTGCCTCCGAAATAGCTCTCTTTTACGAACAGGGCATTGTGGTCAAAAAAGATTTATCCAAAGCCTTTTACTACAATGACCGGGCATATACCAATTTGGGCAGAATAAAAGCCGGAGTTGCTCTATTGAACGGTATCGGCGTTGAGAAAAACCCGGCAAAAGCTCTGGAAAAGTTCAACAAAACCGTTGAGATCGGCAAAAGTCCGCTGGGGGCATTTATGGCAGCAATGCTTTATATAAGCCAAAAAGATGGTGTGGAATATGATCCAGCCAAGGCAGAAAAACTTTTACTGTTATCTGCCAAAGCGGGATATAAACCGGCAATGAAAGCGTTGGCAAATCTCTACATGACCGGGCAGAAAGGTTTTGCCCAAAAACCGCTGGAAGCGGAAAAATGGCACCGGAAATTTCTGCAAACCAAAGATATGCCGGAAAACTTTTTCATAAGCGAACCGCACCTGTAAGGTGCCGTTTGCTTACACTTGCTTTACCATCTTCTCCAGAAAGTATTTTGCTATGCGGTTGTCGCTGCACAACTCCGGGTGGAAGGTCATTGCCAGAATATTTTTCTGCCGGATGGCGGTTATTCTGCCAGCATGTTCGGCAAGAACTTCCACTCCCGGACTGCAAAATTCTATCTGCGGAGCCCGGATAAAACTCATAGGCACATCTTTCAGATCCGCAAAGTTTCCACGGATATAAAAACTGCTCAACTGGCGGCCGTAAGCGTTGCGTCGCACGGCAACATTCAGCAGTGCAAGATGTTTTGCCGGATCATCCAGCAGCTGTTCAGCCAACAGTATGACTCCGGCACAAGTTGCCATTACCGGCAGACCCGCTTCAATGAGTTTTTTCACTTCGTCAAACATCCCCAGTTCACGCAACAGTTTGCCTTGCACCGTGCTTTCGCCGCCGGGCAGAACAAGGGCATCGAATTTTTGCTTGAGATCGCTCTTCTGCCGCAGCTGCAATGTGTTGTGCCCCAAACTGCGGAAAACTGCTTCGTGTTCGGCAAAGTCACCCTGCAAAGCCATGCAAGCAATGTTCATCAAATACCCCGTTCTTCCATGATAACTTTGATTTCATCGGGGTTGATCCCCACCATAGCTTCGCCCAAACCGCTGGAGAGTTCGGCAAGCATTCCGTAATCTGTATAGTTGGTAACTGCTTTGACGATCGCCGCCGCCCGTTTTGCCGGATCGCCGGATTTGAAGATACCGGAACCGACAAAGACCCCTTCGGCACCCAAAAGCATCATCAATGCCGCATCTGCCGGAGTGGCGACCCCGCCTGCAGCAAAATTCACAACGGGCAGTTTCCCGTTTTTATGCACATAAAGCAATAGCTCGTAAGGTACCTGCAACGTTTTTGCCGCTTCAAAAAGTTCATCTTCAGCCATATTTGCCACCCGCCGGATCTCGGACTGCATTTTCCGCATGTGCCGAACAGCCTGTACCACATCGCCGGTACCCGGTTCGCCCTTGGTACGGATCATTGCCGCACCTTCAGCCACCCGCCGCAGAGCTTCGCCCAAATCCCGGGCTCCGCAGACAAAAGGCACCTTGAACGCACGCTTGTTGACATGATAAATATCATCGGCAGGGCTCAAGACTTCGCTTTCGTCCACATAGTCTATTTCGATAGCTTCCAATATGCGTGCTTCAGCAACATGCCCGATCCGGCACTTTGCCATTACCGGAATGGTGACCGCTTCCTGAATAGAACGGATCATTGCCGGATCACTCATGCGGGATACGCCCCCGGCGGCACGGATATCGGCAGGAATACGCTCCAACGCCATGACTGCACAAGCTCCGGCATCTTCAGCGATTTTTGCCTGTTCCGGGGTGGTGACATCCATGATCACGCCGCCTTTGAGCATTTGGGCAAGGTTGCAATTCAATTCGTACTGTTGTTGATCATTCATAATATTTTCTCCTTTTTACCGGTTGAAATTTGCCTTAATATACATTGTATGTTATTTTATATACAAATCATAAAATTGTATGGATTACAATAAAATGTCCACAAATAATTTCAACAACATTTTTTTGAGTTGGGCTCCGGAGAAAAAACTGTTGACCCGTCCATGTTATCTGGCACTGGCAAATTTGCTGGAAGCTGATATTGTTTCGGGTAAACTTGCCGCCGGAACCAGACTGCCGCCCCAGCGGGAACTGGCGGATTTTCTGGATATAAATTTTACTACCGTAACCAGAGCATACAATCTTTTGCGGGAAAAAGATCTGATTTACGGCGTGATCGGCAGAGGCAGTTTTGTTTCGCCCCTGCCCGGCACCAATACCCCCGGCAAAAATGCCCCTGTTGACGACCAAATCATTGAACTGGGGCTGGTGACCGGTTTTGACCGTCTGCGGCCGCCGGTGATCGAAGCCGGGAAAAGCGTGCTGAAAAAGGGCTATATAAATTCCTTATACAGCAGCAGTGAACCGGCTGGCCATTTGCACCAGCGGGCGGCGGGTGCCCATTGGATGAAACAAATGGATGTATATACTGACAGTGAACACACGGCTATTTTTTCCGGGGCTCAACATGTTATAAGTACAGCACTGCTTTCGCTCTTTCGTATCGGCGACAAACTGGCGGTGGATGAATATACTTACAGCAATCTGATCGGTACCGCCCGGTTGTCGCACATAAAACTTATGCCGGTTGCCGGAGATAAAGAAGGAATGATGCCGGATGAACTTGAGAATATTTGCCGGAAATCCGGAGTAAGCGGGATATTTTTGATGCCCAACTGTGCAAACCCCACAACCTGTACCATCACCGAAAAACGCAAGGATGAGTTGTGCGAAGTGATCGGGAAATACAAACTTATAACTATTGAAGACGACAATACCGGCATACTCCCCCAACAGCACAAAAATTACCGCTCCATACACTCCCGGCTGCCGGAGCAGACGCTTTATATTTGCAACTCCACCATGGCTATATGCAGTGGTTTGCGGGTGGCATTTGCAGCATTTCCGGAAAGATTCCGCAGCAAGCTGCTCAACGCACTTTTTCATTTGAGCATCAAAACCTCCCCTTTGGATGCGGAAATCATGACCGAACTTATTTTAAGCGGCAAAGCCGCAAAGCTCCTGACCGAAAAAGCCCAGCTTGCCCGTCAGCGGAATCAACTCTTTGATGAAATATTCCCCGATGCAGTCAAGCCCGGCAATCCGGAAGCATTTTTCCGCTGGATGCCGCTGCCTCCTTTGAAAGTCCGGGGTATGGAGCTGGAACAGAAATTGCGAACTAATGGCGTAAGTGTTTACAGCTCATACCGTTTTACCGTAAAAAGCAATCCGGAAGATTTTCTGCGGCTTGCCATATCTTCGCCGGAAAACTCCAGCGATCTGTGCCGGGGGCTCAACATCGTAAAGGAGTTCATCCAAGTTAATACGGTTTACTGATTTTTGCGTAAAGCCAATTCCATAAGTATTGAAAAGTGGTGCTTTATGCTGTTGAGCACAAGTCCGCAAGTGATCATTATCATACCGGCGACCCCGCTGCAAACTGAACAGATCAGCGTAGGGAATCTGGGCACTTTGCCGGTGTTGACAAAGTCGATGAATACCGGAATGAAAAACCCGATCGCCAAAGCAAAACAGATAATCGCCAACACGCCGAAAAAGAACATGGGGCGGTATTCCCGCAACGAGCGCAAGATGGTAAAAATCACCTTGAAGCCGTCGAAAAAAGTGTTGAGTTTGGATTCGCTGCCAGCGGGGCGATCCCGATATTCAATGGGTATTTCCAGAATATTCAACCGCCGTTCCAGAGCAAAGATGGTCATTTCCGTTTCCAGCTCAAAACCGTCGTTCATTACCGGAAAATTCTTCACAAAGCGGCGGCTGAACGCCCGGTAGCCGGTCATTACATCCGAGATTTTCTGCTTGAACAAAACCTCGATCATGGTGCAGACAAGCGTATTGCCGAAGTTGTGGAATTTGCGTTTGTTTATATCGTAATAAGTGGTGGAAAGCCTATCGCCAGCAACCATATCCGCCCTGCCCTCCAACACCGGAGCAATAAGTTCCCGGGCAGCTTCAGCGGGGTAAGTATCGTCAGCATCCACCAGCAAATAACAATCAGCCTCAATATCCCGGAACATGGTACGCACCACATTGCCCTTGCCCTGCATGGGTACCGGGATCACTTTAACTCCGGCAGCGGTAGCGATTTCAGCACTTTTATCGGTACTGTTGTTATCGTAAACCAATATCTCCGCCTCCGGCAAAACCTTTTGAAAATCAGCGATCACCTTACCGATGGCGGCTTCTTCGTTGTAACAAGGCAGCAGGACAACTGTTTTGCTCATAATATCATTCCTGAATAAACTTGTATCCGGCTTTTTTCAAAAGTTCATAACCTTCGGCAAAGTTCCGCTGCAAATGCTCTGCACAATGGGCATCGGCATTTACTGCTGCTGGTATATTGCGTTGGCAGGCTGCTTGCAGTATTGCCAACGCCGGATAGGCTTCGGTGCAGGCTTTGAACCAGCCGGAAGTGTTAAGCTCAATGGCTCCGGAGTTTTTCTGAACGATATCCAGCACTCTGACGGCGTGTTCCAGATATTTATTATTGTCGATCAAAGCAAACTTTTTGGGCAAATCGAGGTGTCCGAGGAAAGTATATTTGCCGAATTCAGCGGCACCGGCAACTTTCTGCCAGTAAATTTCGCAAATCTCCGCTTTTTTGTTTTCGCTCAACGGCTCCCAATCCGCCGCATCGTGATCAACGGAAAAGACTCCGCTGTAATGCACCGAACCGATCAAATAATCCATGGGGTACTGCATCAAACGGTCGTAAACGGCTTGAGCATTTTCAAAAAAGAAATCCACTTCCAAGCCGATTTTCAGCTTAAAAGAGTCATCTTCATACTTTTTCCGCAATTCCAGAAGGGTATTCACATACTCATCAAGTTTGTGGTGGGGCATTGCCCACGAAGCGTAATCAGTTCCATCATAAGGCGGTTCTACCCAGTGGTCAGAGATACCAAGAACCGACAAACCGCCCGCTTTACCGGCAGCAACCACCTCTTCCAAAGAGGAAGCTCCATCGCTGAAAATGCTGTGATTATGCAAACTGTAACCCTTGCCGGGCCCCGGAAATATAAAATCAAGCATAAAATAAAACCTCAATATATTTTACTGTTTGCAATCTAATATAACATAACAAAGAACTATTGCAAAAAAATTGAGAAATTATTGCTATCTTCCCCGCCTTGTCTGCCATAGCCGTAGGCGAAGGCAGAACTCCGAGCTTTGACAGTAATCGCCTGCCGCCAAGCACCACATTGCATCAATCGGCGGTAATACACCCATACTCTCCCATACTCTCCCATACTCCCCCATACATTCCCATACAGCACAACTTATTCAGCATAAACGATTTTCACATCGTCGACAGCAAAGGTGCTGAAAAATTTAGCGTTGGTGTAGCTTTTTCCGCTCAAATACTGTTTGGCGGCGTCGTAAGAAAGATAAGACTCACCGGCACCGACCTGATCGGTCACGCTGACAATGATATTGTTGGCAGAAAATCCATTGGATTTCAGCGGGATATTCTCTTTTGCCATAATGGTTTTGCCTTTGCTGTTGGCTACGGCAACGCTGGTGGAGTTGCTGTCGGCGTGATATTTTATGGTTATATTCAGCGTTTCGACCTTGATTCCGGTAATGGGTTTCAGCAATGCAACATGCTTGGCTCCGGAACCGTAAGAGAGCTGGGAGCGGTTTTTGTCACCCAGACGCAGCTGAACCTTGAGCTGCTGGGAGGCAATTTTGTCATTACCTATACCTACTGCAACTCCGGCGTAAGCCTTGAATCGCAATGGAATGAGTTTGCACTGAAAAGTAAAATCCTTGCCCGCTGTTTCCGGGATATTCAAAGCATACTCCACCCGTTCGTTTTTGCGTTTGGCATTGGTCACAGTGCGTTTGACATTGATTTTTTCGGGAGCTATGGCAAAATCCATCTCCACCGTGCGTTCAGCTGCCGCAGTTAAAACTGCAGTGGTCAATGCGATCATACCGGCAAAAATTGTTTTTTTATTCATAATAAACCGCCTTTAATTTTCAAGAAAATATTTTTTACACATTTGGTCAACTTTTTTCAACAACTCAACATCGGCGGAACTGGAATAAAAGGCTATGCCCGGAGTCATGGGCAGAATTTCCCGCACCAGTTTGATTTGTTCTTCAATAAATTCAGCATGCTTCGCTGGCGAGCCGCCCCAGCCCAGATAGTTACGGTGAGTACCCAGCCCGATAAGCATGTATTCAGCCACGCCGGTTTTACGCAGTTTTTCCAGACGGGCGCGCAAACTTTTCAGAGCGTTGGAGCGTTCCTGTGGTGTACCGTCAGTAAAATAGATTTCCGGCATGATCAAATCTATTTCACGCTTTTTCAATGCCTCTATAACCTCTTTCTGGGGACTGTTGCCTATGTGCCACACCGCACTCAAAAGTTCCGGATGGCGTTTTTCAAAGTCAACAATGGCAGGCAAAAAGCGGGTGGCTTTCAGATTACCGCCAATTTCATCGAGCTGCATACCAACTGCCCGGGAAGATTTTACTCTATTATAGTAAGCTTCGCCGCTCTTGTTTTCCGTCCGGCTGGTGGTGGTCAGCTGCTTACCGCCCCGGCGGGTGAACTCTGCCAGATCGTCGGCGTGAACCGAAGCGTAATTGGCGTATTCCAGTTCCATAACATTGCCGCCGTACCAGAGAAAGTAAATTTTCTTTGCGGTGGCATAAAGCTCCAGAGCCAGACGGTTGTTTGTTTTATTAACATCGTCGGGAGTTTGCAGCTCCAGAGCAAAAACTATTTTGCCTGCTTTTTGTGGAGTATAGTCTACACTGATAACTTTTTTACTGCCGGGGGCAAGTTCGCCCGCATCCTGCCGCAAAAGCTCCAGAGTGCTGCCGGAGTTATCTGTGGCAGTTACTACCGCCATAACTTTGCCGGATGCTCCCCCATTATTGCGGAAAGTAAAACTCACGGTGGATTTTTCGCCCACAGTCATAATGCGGTCGCTTAACGCAACATCTTTATTTTTAACAATAAGCGGGGATGTATTTATGCTTATATCCGGCTGATTTCCGCAGAAATACCAAGTTTCCGGCATGGCATATTTGCCGGATTTATCCGCAACAGCCAATGCTGCAAAGTTTTGCAGTTTATCTCCGGCAACAGTTACCTCTCCGGCGGCTGCCGGAGCTTCGGCAATTGTTTTTACCGCCGAACCGGCAGTCTGGCAAGTCAGCACAAGGAGTTTTGCAGCATTTTCTGCCGCTGGTCGGGTCAGCTTGAAAATCACATCATACTGTTTGCGTTCAAAAGTGTATTCCACTGCCTCCGGTACAGAACGGTCGAACTCTTCAAGGCTTTTTTCTGCTGACAACTTGCCGGATATCCGGCGGAACGGGGTTAATTCGGCAAGGCGGTAGAAAAATTTGCCGCCGCCGCTGGCAGAAATCACGCCTTGAGTTGCCCCCGCCGGGAAGATGTACTTTTTGGCAAAAAAGTGTTCATCGCCGGTTATGCTGCGATCGTTGCGGAAAACCACCACGCCGTTTTTGGTATCGACCTTGCTCCACTTGACCGTGGTTTTGCCGGTGGTTTTGTCGTGAGTTACGCTCTCAAACTCCACGGCTGGTGCCAGCAGCGGAGCCAATGCCAATATAAATACTGTTTTTGACCAATGCATACAACCACCTTACCGGACAAAGAGATCCCGTTCCAGCGAACCATTGATAACTTCCACGCCATCGGGAGCTTGCAATTCAAAAACAATGTGGTGATTGCCGGAGATAACCGGCGTAAAATCTATTGTGGTGGTGATCCTGCCGGAGTTGATGACTTTCAAACCCGGTTTCAGACCTGCTGCCTTGCGGTGGGTCACAATATATTTGTTGCTGCCTTCGCAATGTTCGACCACTTTTTCTTTGGAGTCAGCAAGTTCAACTTCTTTTACTCCGACTCCGATACCGGAAAATTTGACTTCGCCCGCCAGAACACGCCTGCCGGCAGGATCAACAACAAAAGCCTTGACTGCAAATGGTTTATAAAGCTGCATACCGCCAATGTTGGCAACTTCGCAAATCAATTTAACTTTGCTGTTGACTTTGGGTGTATATTGGTCAGCAAAAGCGTTGTTCAAGTGCAGCACCGGCTTTACATAATAGCGTTCCAGAAGTTCGTTCTGCAAAGTAAAAGGTATACACTTTTCGGCATAATCCCGGTCGCCGTTACTGCTCCAGAAAGCCAGTCCGCCCATTTCGGGAGCAGTCTTTTTAAGGTAGCGTATATACCCTTCCAATTTAGGCACAAAGGGTTCTTCCACGACACCGAAGCAGTTGTTCAACCCCAGCAGAATGATCCCGGCACCCCGTTTGTAACCGGCAGCGGTGGTACCGAGTTTGTAACCGCGTTCAAAGAGCATATCAGTTTCCCGCAAAACATTGATCCGGGCATCAAGATATTTTTCAAAGCTGAATGTGCCGAAAACCCCACTGGTGCAATCCGGATAAACTTCGGGGCAGAGAATAATTCCGTTGCTTTTGCAAACTGCCGACTGTTCCCGCAAAGTGGTTCCGGCATTGGCTACCATAATGATCGCTTGGGGGTAAAGTTTACGCATTTTTGCCAAAGCTGTGCAGAAAATTTTATTCCGTGCCAACCCGGAATAATTGGGGTAAAGACCAAGTTCATCTATCCAGATACCGTCGGCACCTTTTTCCAAACCTTTGCTCCACTTGGCGACCATCTTATCGACCATTTTGTCGATCGGCACATTGAGCTTGACTTGTCCGGTCCGGAAAGAGACAAAAGCCAATGGAGTTATACCGTACTGCCGGTACTTTTCGTAGATTTCAGCATTGCCGCCTACAATGATCGCACAAGATCCCAGCACCGGTACTTTTGCCAGTTCTTCAGGAGTTTTGGGCACTACCCAGCCATAGAAATACATTTTTCGCCAAACTGCCGCAACTTCCCGCACCGCTGTAATGCCGTCGCCGGAAAGTTCCATTTTATAGTAGCCGGTTCCGGCGGCTTTCCAGTTGAAAAAGGCTTTGCCGCTTTCCAGTGTTACATTGTGTTTTTCCACCTTGCCGTCAGGCGAAGTGATGGTCAAAACTGCTTTTTTGCAGCCATCAAATTTATCCGGCACGATCAATTTTGACTCAATATCTTTAGTGGCGGGATAAGGGTAAACACTCAAAGTCACCGCCGGAGTTGTAACTGCTGCCGAACAGACCAGTGCCGCAGCCAGCATCTTGCAATTCATGATAAAAAAATCCTTTCTGCTTTTTTATAATTTATAATAAGAAAAATTATTTACAAACTTGTTTTTGCAGTTTTGTTGGGCTGGAAATAATCCCGCCCCAAATCCCCGGACGCAAATTTGCTGTAAGGTACATGACTTACATGCATGTCGCCAAACATATAATTGCCGCCCTCCCGGTGACACTTTGCCAGACAGCTTCCGGTGGGGGACTTGGTGATGGCACGACGGAAATAAAAGTAGCCGTTAGTGGGATCGCTGCCCGTCCAGAGGTGTGCCGCATCGCAAAACATGATGGTCGTGGGCTTGACTTTTTCCAGGATCTTCACGCCGAAATGGCTCAATGAACGGTTAAAAGCGTAACTGCTGGGGGGGTAATAACTGCGGGGAGAACTCATATCAAATCTGATTTCGTTATCGCTGCCGCAAGTAAAAACTCTGGTATCTTTGGTCAGCAGATCAGGGTAAAGGTTGCGGAACATCAGCACCCAGCGTTCCTGATAAGGGTCGCGTACCACATGACCTTCAAAATCATCGGCGTACATCTGGGTAAATTGACCGATCTGCCGCAGATTGTTTATGCAAGTGGTTTCTTTGGCACTTGCCCGTGCCGCCGAAAGTGCGGGCAGAAGCATTGCCGCTAAAATTGCAATGATGGCGATAACGACGAGTAGTTCAATGAGGGTGAAGCTATGGAGCTTCACCCGACCATGGTCGGGTGCTACTGACTTGAAATTCGCTTTTTCTTTCATCATACCATCTCCTTGTTTTTTGCTGTATTTTTCAACATATTTTCTTTTTGGATCATAAGTTTTTCCCAAGCCGCACAGCCAAGTCTTTTGTAGAGCAAATCATTGTGCAGACCAAAATATTCACAGTTCTCAAAGCCGAACTTTGACCATTTTATATCGCAGAAAACTTTTACCGTGGGGTACTTTTCTGCCAGCAGCTGCAAGGCATCGTGCATATCCTGTTCTTTGAATGGCAATTCGTAGCACAATATACAGTCGGGGCAATCATTTTCATCGGCAAACCAATAGGGTATATTATCCAGAAATTTGCGGGTAAAAAAATCAATATCCGGAGAAAAGTTTTTTATGTTAAAATAGTTGCAAATATCCTGCCAGCAATCCATGCGTTCGTAATTGACTCCCTGCTGTCCGGGGGAATGGCATGCTAAAGCTATCTTTTTATAGCCGGTTTTAAGTTTATTTTCTACACTCTTAAAAAAATTTTTCCGCCAATCCTGCCAGACATAGTGCTGCCGGGCAATACCGGGGATGTAATTGGTGCATACATAAGGTACTTGCAAATCAAGATCGCTGTGATTTTGCAAATAGTAGCCGGTGCTGTAAATAAAAATAATGCCACCGCAGAAACTCTGGTTATAAAAACTTATCAGACTTTTGAAACTTTGACGGTTCAATTTCACCAAGACTGTTTCGTAACCGGCTTGAGCAGCCGCCGAAAATATCTCCTGTTTCAGCGGGTCATTTTCCAGCGTAAGCAGATCATTATTCTGAGTTACCACGGCTATAACTTGAGTTTTATCATCCTTGACGCCATGACCGGTAATGAAACTCCCACGGGGCGTAGGGCGGAAAACTCCCCTTGTTTTAAGTTCAGCCAATGCCTTGTAGATCGTGCGGCTGGAAACCTTGAATTCAGCACTTAAATCCCGGTGGCTGGCAAGTTTGCTCCCCGCCGGATAATCCCCAACTGCAATGCGGCGGCAAATCTCTTCAGCTATATGATTATAAAGTTTATGCGACACAGCATCCTCCTTGCTGTAAAATATACTCAAACAAAAATTTGTTTTCAACAGCAGGAGGGATTTTTTGTCAAAAAATCACTTTATAAAGGTAAGGCACTGAAATCAATACATAATAAAAAAGCCCTGCACTTTTTTTGTGCAGAGCTTTTATAAACTTTGTCAATATTTTCAGCGGGGATAGATTTCGTCGATGATCGCTGTATCCTTGCCGATCATTTCCAGATAGCGAGCCAGCAATCTGCGGCTGGAACCCCATTCGGTATTGGGGCTCATGCAGCTGAAATATTCGTAAGTGATGATCCGCTTGACCAGTGGCGATGCTTCCGAAAGTTTCATGTAAAGCGAACGGTAGTCCCCCTGACGGAACACACCTTTGGGTTCGCCGTGGCCGGGGAACGGACGCTGGAAAGTTTCGATATTGCTCCACAATTCAATGCCGCATTTATCAAAGAGTTTGCCAACTTTGGTGTACCATTCGGCAAGACCGTTATCCTGAATTTCCCCGTAATAGCAAGCCGGGGCGGCAATTTTGTCCTGCGGGGCACAGTAGTCCAGCATACCGGCAACGCGTTCAAAGAAATATCTGCCGTAAATATCCACCCACTCATCGGGCGTGTACTGCCGGGACATATCGCCCCACGGCCCGCGGAAAGAAGGACTCATAAAGGTCTTCATATCCGGGTAATTGGCACGCATATATTTAAGTACTTCCGTACAAATATCCAGAAAGTTGAAGTGCCAGGGCAGTGCTTCCAGCGTTACATACAAACCTTTGAAGCATTTGTGGTGAGCATATTTAGCTACGGTGCGGTCGTAATAACGCTTATTGTCATCAACTTCCTTGAGCCAGTCGCCCATGTGCAGATTGGTTATATTCTGGGGGCCGCCGAGAAACACGGTCATATCATATTTATCCCCCAGACGGAAGACCATATCCAGCAAATTTTCATCTTCCGGCCAGGTGGTGGAGCGGGGGTCTTCGGCTGAAAGGCGGATACCATTTTGTTCAACTTCAGTACGGATAATGAAAAGCTGATCCATACCGATAGCCTTCATCATCTTGAAATCCTGTTCCCACTCCTTCAAACCGCCGTTGACGATCCCGGTATCAGAGATAAGCATATTGACAAAGGTACCGGTGATCGGTTTGAGTTCCACATTTTTAAGCATAAAACAATCTCCTGTATTGTTATTTATTTAAGATGTATGATAATATAATACAGCAAAGAACAAATGCAATTTACAAATCAACATTTCTCTATTTTGACTCTCCATATACATACAAAAATTATTTTTTCAAAAAAAATTCGCATTAACATTTGCAAAAAAATAAAATCAGTGTATGTTAAAATTAGACAAGGCTAACTTAAACAAGTTAAAGTAGCTTTAACTCAAACATTATCAACCAAAAAAGGAGAAAAAATGTTAAAAGCAATCCTCGCCATCGTCGCTGCTGTATCGGTTATGTCCATGGCAGTTGCCGCCGAAAAATCCGCTGCCAAAGCTGACAAAACAGTGAAAATCTGCGAAAAGACCGGCAAAGCCTGCACCGGCGGTAAAAACGCCGCCCATAACTGCAAAAAGGGTGATAAAGAGTGCAGCAAAGACAAAGCTGCCGCCAAGCACCATTGCAAAAAGGCTGCTGCAAAAGCCAATATCTGCGAAAAGACCGGCAAAGTCTGCACCGGCGGTAAAAACGCCGCCCATAACTGCAAAAAGGGTGATAAAGAGTGCAGCAAAGACAAAGCTGCCGCCGAGCACCATTGCAAAAAGGCTGCTGCAAAAAAATAATTTGCCTGCAGTTTGCTCAAAAGCCGCTTGTTGCGGCTTTTTTCAGAGTTATTAAATTAGACAAGACTAATTATTCTGAAAAGAGTCGTAAATATATAAAAAAAGAAAGGTAAAAAATCATGAATCAACTCCAACCCAAAAACATTTCAAACAAGTTCTTTACTCTTATTGAACTTCTGGTAGTAATTGCCATCATCGCCATTCTGGCGGGGATGCTTTTGCCCGCACTCTCTTCGGCACGCTCGTCAGCCCGGAGCAGCAACTGCGGCGGTAATCTTAAACAGCTTGGTCAGGCGGCGATCATGTATGCCGACGATAATTACGGGCTTATGAGCCCCACCAGTCTGGGCCCCGGCAACTGGAAGGGTACTTCCTGGTGCGGAGAAGGTATTCAGCAGCGTAAAGTTGATTTGAATACTTCCGGAACTCTGACCAAATACTTTGACGAAAATCTGCAAGTGCGTATCTGTCCTGAAATCAGCGGGGTCATTGCTGATGGCATGAACAACAACAACTGTTGGGGCGGCGGCTACGGCATGAACGCCAATCTGGGCTGGGGTATAAGTGTGCCGCCTACCCCCATAGCCAGCATAACCGAACCGACGGACAAAATCGTTTTTTCCGAAACCGGTCAGCTTAACGGAACCGTTTTCCGCCACGAATACCGCTTATGGCCCTACGGCAAATGCTGGAAATACAGCAATGTTTACTCCAGCAACACTCATTTCCGCCACGCCGGAACGGTAAATGTGGCGTGGGCTGATGGGCATGTATCTACGGAAATGCCCCAGGAGCTGCTGCCCACCGAAGAAGGCTTGCTCTACAATGTGGGGTGGATCTCCACCGACGAAAAACGCTATCGTTTCACCACCGAACAGGAAGAATGGTAAGAGTGTATTATGAGCGAAAAAAATAAAAAAATCCTTATCGGGCTTGTTATTGCGGCACTCCTGGTGGTATCAGTGAATCTGCTTTTCCGATCTTCGCACCTTGACGAATACAAAAAAACAGTTGCAGTCGAGCTGGCTCCGGAAGTTGAACAATTTGCCATTGAAGTTCTTCAATATATTGAAAAAGACGATATGAAAAGACTTTTCCAAGTTATGTTCAGCTCGGACTACGGTTTGTTCCAAAGCAATTATGTCAAAGGTTTGTTTGCTCAAAAAGATTTTGCCCCGGCAGAATTTACCGGCAAAGTCCGGAAGGTCAGCAAAAGTTCCACGGAAAATATTATGATCGAACTTCACAGCGTAAAACGCAATACCAACTACTGGCTGTCGCTGGTCAAAACCAAAACAGGCTGGAAGGTTGCCGGTATCAGCAATTTTGAACTGCCCAAATAAAAATCGGTGATAAATCATGCAAAAATCTATTTTTTATACCCTTCTGATTGCAGCTGTAACGCTTGCTTGCGGCTGTAAAGATAAAGCCCGCCCAACCGCCAAACCGCTGCCGGAAGTTGAAGTCAATGAAAAAGCGTTGGCTCAATACCAAACCGGTGTGACGGAAAAACTTACCGGCTTTGATCGCTGGGGCAAACAGCATGGCAATCAAGTTGAACTATTAAATGCTCAAGGCAAAGTAATAGGCTATCTCCTGCTGGCCCCGGAAAAGTATGAACGCATTGAAGGCTACAACAATTACATCAATGCAGCCGTAGTGATCTCAACAGATAAACGCATCCAAGGTGTAGCAATAGGTCAACACGAAGAAACGCCCCGCTTTATGGAACAAATCCGGAAAGCCGGGTTCATGGATCGCTGGAACGATTTGCCCCCCGCAGAAGCGGCAAATCATAAAGTCGACGCCGTTACCCGGGCTACTTATTCCTACAACGCCATCTCCGGCGAAGTCAAAGCTATCACCCAAGAATATGTGCAGAACTTTGAAAAATAAGTAAATATTATTTGCTCACCGGCAATATTGGTGTATATTTCTCCAAAGCATACTTTAACTTTGGAGAATTTTTATGGCTGAAAATGTTTTGATAATCAGTGGTTCACCCCGGAAAAACGGTAATTCGGAAATGCTCTGCGATGCCTTCGCTGCCGGTGCTGCGGCTGCCGGAAAAAATGTGGAAAAAATTTCCCTTGCCGGGAAAAAGCTCGGTTTCTGCACCGCCTGTTACGCTTGTCACACTGGCGGGTGCCCGCAGAAAGATGATGCTCCGGCGATCATCCAAAAAATGCTGACTGCCGATGTGATCGTGCTTGCCACTCCGGTATACTTTTTTACCATGTGTGCCCAGCTCAAAGCCCTCATCGACCGTTCGGTGATGGTTTACCCCAAAATTACCGGCAAAAAGTTCTATTATCTTATGACTATGGCGGAAACCAACGAAAAAGACTTTGTCGGCACCATCGAAGCCTTGCGGGGATTTGTTGCCTGCTGCGAAAACTCTCAAGAGTGCGGCATGGTCTGCGTGCCGGGCGTTTACGAAAAAGGTGCAATAGCCGGTAATCCGGCGTTGGAAAAAGCCCGCGATATGGGCAAGAATTGTTGAGGTAAGTTTATGGAGCTGCCCAATAATGTAAAATTGAATCCCAACAGCAAGGTTGTGGAGCGTTTGCAGGAAGTTATGGCAAAAAATGGCGGCTATTGCCCCTGCCGGATACAGCGGACGCCGGAAAATATCTGCATTTGCGAAGAATTTAAAAAGCAGATCGCCGACAAAAACTTTGAAGGCTTCTGCCACTGTCAACTCTATTATAAGGAAAAGTGAACCATGGAAGTACTGCATTTGAATAAAGAATCCTTTGAAAAACTCACCACCCAAACCGAAAAAGCCGTCCTCATCGACTTTTGGGCAACCTGGTGCGGCCCCTGCGTAAAACTTACGCCCGAACTGGAAGCACTGGCTGCTGAACACGATGATTTGATCGTAGGCAAAATCAATATCGAAGAAAAAGAAAATGTGGAACTGGCTGTCCAGCTGGGAGTCAATACCATCCCCGCATTGTTCTTTTACCGCAACGGCAAACTGGAAAAACAGCTGGTGGGCTATATGAAAAAAGACGCTCTCGCCACCCAGCTGGGCCTGTAAAAGTTGATTGGGAAGCCATGGGGAACAAAGCTTTCAGGAAAGGTCTTTTTCCCCTACTCAAGTAACGACCTTTATTGGTAACAGAGCGAAGAGTTTTCAGTTGCGCCGCAGTATGCTTTTGCCGGGGATGATCTGGGGCTCCAGCCGGATAAATGCCCGGCTGTTTTCTGAAAACATCAGTTCCCACGCTTTATCGGCAACGCTTTGCGGGTGATCCCACAGCGTTGCGGGGGAGTATTTGCTGTAAATTTCGTCAGCGGGGGTGCCGGTTGCTAAAATGGATATATGCCACGGCACCAACACTTTTTCCTCTTCCAAAACCCGGTAAACCGTGGGCAGCCAGCAATAAGGTACGATCAAAGAATCGGGTTTGACTTCGTGACGCAACGCCGCCAAAAGCTGTTCAGCGATTTTGTCTTCGCTGCCCAGAGCAAGCAGAAAATGCCGATGGCTTTTAATGCCATGCTCTGCCATAAATTTATAATATTCAAAAAGATAACCATTACCATCCACGCTGTCGGCATCTTCGCTGTTGCAGTTGAAAAAGAGCCCCATTTGCTTATGCCCCAGCTTGTACAAATATTCCAGACCGCTGCGGACGAGCCGCTCTTTAGGCGGCATTACCTGTAATGCACAATTCCGTATACCGGAGATCGCCACCATCCTTACAGATTTTTTCTCTGCCAGATACAATAGATCCCGGTTGACCACCCCTGCCAGAAAAAGTGGTATATCCTTCGGCAGCTCCTTGGGGTTGCCGGTAATAAACAAATTTTTCCGGTGTTCGGCTGCCAGCTCCTGCAAACGCAATATTACGCGGCTGATGTAGCTGGCTTTCTGGGGCGAAGAACCAACTAAATCGAGCTGACCGTTGGAGTTGTCAAGCAAAATTGCCAGCTCCGCCGAAGTGCAGTTATCCGGCTCTGTGCGGTAATAGCCG
>JAZSHD010000209.1:0-4458 GCA_045533055.1 Victivallaceae bacterium
TAAGACCGCTTGGCCTCCGACTTCCCCCATACACTCTTACTTTATTTTAAGAGAAAAACACCATAAAAAGTTGTAAATGCCCCGCAACGGCTGTAAATTATATACTGTATTAAAAAATCATTACACCTTAAACAATACACGGGAATTATGGAAAACTCTGAAACTCGCCACTGGAAGCTCAACCTTGCTATGATGTGGTTTTCGCAGCTGATGGTCATTACCGGTTTTGCCGGTGTCATACCTTTCATACCGCTTTTCTTCAAAAATATGGGTATCACCGATGAAGGTGAATGTGGTATTTATGTATCACTTTTTGCCTTTTTCAGCAGCTTGGCGTATGCGGTTTTTCTGCCGATCTGGGGCACGCTTTCTGACCGTTACGGGGTCAAGATCATGCTTTTGCGGGGCACATTCGGTACGGCATTTATCTTTCCGATAATGGGTTATGTGGAAAATGCGTGGCTCTTGATCGCCTTGCGGTTCCTTACGGCGGCGTGTGCCGGAACCACCGCAGCGGCACATGCTTTGATTGCCAAAAATACGCCTGACAACCGCATGGGCTTTGCCATGGGGGTATTCAGCACCGCCTACTGGTGCGGCATGATGCTGGGCAATGTGGTGGGCGGTCTGGTAGTGCATTATTGGGGATTTGCTTCGGCATTCTGGTTCTGCGGCATACTATATTTTATTGGCGGTATTGCAGTATTGTTCGCCAAAGAAGACTGCAAACCGGTGCTGAAAAAGAAACTGCAAAAAAGCCGTTCCAAGATCGGATTACCGCTGCTGCCGACCTTTACCGTTGCAGTGTGGTTGTGCCTTATCATGTTCCTGATCAACGCCTTTGTCCGTACATTCGAAGGCAACTATATAGCAATGCTGGTGGAAAAATTGACCGACAAACCGGCATATTGGACCGGGGTCATAAGTGCCTTTGTATCGGCGGGGGCGTTGATTTCGGGAGCACTCTTCGGCTACCTTGCCGACCGGATGGATCCGACTAAACTGGTGGTACCGGCCTTGGCACTGGCGGGGGTCTTTCTGGTTGTTCAAGCTACGGCAGACAATCTGGCGGCATTCGGTATATCCAGAACGCTGATGTTCGTTACCGGCGGCGGATTGGCACCCATCTACCAGAAACTCCTTTCCAACATCACGCCCAAACGCAAACGGGGTGCGGTCTTCGGCTGGACAAGTACCTTCAACGGTATAGGCAGTATGGCATCAACGCTGGTGGCGGGGGCACTTATCAGCTTTATCGGCACCAGAGGTATCTTTATGACCGGAGCGATCCTCACATTCCTGCTGATACCCGTAATTATAGTAATGATGAACAAAATCACCAGTTCCAGCTACTACCGGGCAAGAACAGCCGCAAAGTAAAGGTTGATTGTTTGACTATGTTCCCAATACCCGTTTGCTAAACAGCAAAGATATTGGATCAGTTTTTTTCAAAACTTAAAGGGTATTTATCTATTTGCAAAGCAAATAGATAAATACCAATAAAAGGTTTGGAAAAGGGTGATGGGGTTTGGGGAAGAGGGAAAGAACCTTTCCTCCAAAAGGTTTTTCCCTCTTCCCCAAGGCTCCCCCACTCAACCTTTTACAGAGTATTCCAGCCTCGCAGGGTTATTTTGCCGGGGATGGTTCCGGCTGTGAGTTTGGCTTGGAAGGTGCGTTTTTTGCCCGGTTCGATGAGGCGGTAGTTATCCAGCCAGTAGACGGTGCAGAGTTCGTTTTCGGGCAGATCGGCACGGACGAACAGGGCGGCGTGGCTTCCGGTATTTTCCACTGTTACGGTCAAAAGTTTTTCGCCGTTATCACTATCGCAAACTTCGCTGGTGTACTCCAGTGAGGTTTTGGCGAGGTTCCAGATCTGGTCGAAATCGGGGGTGCCGTAAATGCGTTCATGCTCCCAGATGATGTTGTTTGCGGCATCGGCTATACAGTATTTCAGGATAGCGATGTTGCTTTCAAACAAGTTGCCGACTTCAAACTCCACGCTGCCCGCCGGGGTCACGCCCGAGGGATATGCTTTGGCAAATTCCTGCTGATAAACTACTTTGCCATTGATATCCAGAGCTTGGAAAATGAGTTTGGCGTTTTCCATAGGAGCGTTGTCATTTATTACAAAGAGTTTGCCGGAATACTTATTATTTTCAATATTCCAGCCGTCATCTTCCAGAAATGCCATTACCGGAGCGTTGCTGTGACTTAAGTGGTAATACGCCATTTTCGGGCGACTGTAAAAGTCGATGATGCTGTAAGAATTAGTGGGCCACGATTCGTTGTACTGCCAGATGTAGCAGCCGGAGGATTCCGGATAAAGCGAACGGTAATGGCTCATAACATATTCCAGCTGATCGGTTTGCACATACATATTAAGGTCGCACATCTGGCGGCGGCTGGATTGTTCCGGCTTGAACGACGCAAGGACTTGATCCATATTTTTGCAGTTGGAAAAGTGGAACTGCCAGCTCTGACCTTTGGGGCAGGGATCATTGGCAGGAATGAACTTTTCGATGGATTCGACTTCCGCCCATCCGGGACAGCCGAACTCACTTGCCAGCAGACGCTTATGAGTGTTCCAGAATTTGTGCCCTGCGTATTGCCACGGCCCGTGATCCCGCTCGCCGGGGCGGGATTGATCGGGCGAAGAGATGTGGAAAGGCATACCGGGAGCCAGCTTGTTGACCAATGCTTCGTAATTTTTGTAGAGGGGGTGAAAGGGGATTTCGCCATAATACAATACCTCGTTGCCGCCGCAATACATTGCCATAGATACATGGTTGCGGAGTTTACGCACGATCGCTTCGCCCTCGACCGTTTTTTCTGCCAGATACCGGGGATTATCCGGGTACTGACTGCAGGCGTGGGGGAACTCCTGCCACACCAGCATACCGTGGCGGTCGCAAGCGGCGTAAAACTCATCTTTTTCGATCAAGCCGCCGCCCCAGATGCGGAACAAGTTGAAGCCCGCTTCTTTGGCAAGCCTGACTTCCCGCTCATAGAGTGCTGCATCCAGCCGGGAGAAGATCATATCTGCCGGAACCCAGTTCAAGCCCCGGGCAAAGAGCTTTTTGCCGTTGATGGAAAAGGTAAGCGGATAAGAGTCTTCGCAGGAGCCGGGATTGCGGAGCATTTTCAAATCCCGGAATCCCACCTGTTTAGTGAATTTATCCCCCGGCATGGTCAAAGTAAGAGTGTAGAGCTTCTGTTCGCCGCAGCCGTTGGGGTACCAGAGTTCGGCTTCGGGGAAGTCAAACTCCCAATCCAGCGTGTTGACTTTGCCCGCAGTCAGTTCCACGGTGCGTTTTACGGTCAGGGATTTGCCGGAAAAGTTCAAGGGTTCCAGCGTGCAGGTCAAATCCTGGGTGCAATCTTCCAAGGTTCCCAGCTCCAATGCCAGCTTGACCGATTTGCCTTGCGTGAAAAATCCGCAATCCCGTACCCGGGCAAGCTCGGCTCCCCGCAGTTCCACATGGTCAAAGATGCCGGTGGGAACCAAAGTGCGTGCCCAGTCCCAGCCGAAACTCATCTGACAATGGTGATAATAGGCAAACTCAGCAGGTTCATCGTGTTTATGATCGGGGTTGGCTTGCGGAGCGGGTTCAAAAATCAAGCTCAAAACATTTTTGCCTTCCCGCTTGATCTCCCGCGATACATCGTATTCCCATGCCGCAAACATGCCGGTTCTTTCGCCCAGATACATGTCGTTGAGGAAGGCTACGGCTTTGTAACCTGCACTGTGGATTTTCAGGGTGATAGTCCGGCAACTTTTCCACTCTTCGGGCAGCGTGAACTCTTTGCGGTACGCCCATTCGTACTGCTCCGGCCAGCGGCTGCGGTCGGCATTCCGGGCGTAATAGGGATCGTCGATCTCGCCGTTTTCCAAAAGAATGGAGCGGTCGCAGCCGGGAATGGTGGCTGGTAAATAACCCTGGGGATCTTCTTCGGCAAGGATGAACCTTGCGGAGCGGGCTGTATCCATAAACATATTTTTTATGTTGGGTACATTGCGGGTATTCACTTCGTGCTGGGAGATAAAGTATTGAACTTTCCAGTCGCTGCCATCCAAAAACATCTGCATAAAAAAGACCTTTCTTATAGAAAAATTTCTGTTCACAGTTTTGATATAAGCTCTGTACCCAATAAGGGTCGGTACTAGAGGAGGGGAAAAAGACCTTTTGAGGAAAGGTCCTTTTTCCCCTCCTCAAACTCCACCCCTTTTTTCCAAACCTTTTCCCGGCATTTATCTATTTGCGTTGCAAAATAGATAAATACCATTCAAGTTTTAAAAAAGTTCCAATACAAAAGTTGATCATATAACTTTTTATTGACCTACCCGTATTGGGAACAGAGCCTTGATATATAATTTAGCATTGATTTTACAAAACAGAAACTAATTAAGTTTACTTTTATTGTTATTGCAAGGATTTTTTGTTTTCCGGCAAAAAACAA
>JAZSHD010000220.1:0-17347 GCA_045533055.1 Victivallaceae bacterium
CCTTTGAACGAAAGTGTGCTACATTGTGTCATGGCTGATGTCTCCTTTTTCAATGGATTACTGTTTGCGAAATGTAAGCTACGACATTGTCGCCTTTGTTACACAGTATCACATTTTTGAGAATCAGCCACTTTTTTACGATAAACTGTTTCCTTTTAACATAGCAACTCAAGTACCGACCCTTGTTGGGAACATAGCGTTATTCAAACTCGGCGTACAGCGGCAGGTGGTCGCTGCCGGGGAACTTTATGACCTTAAAGTTTTTCAGCGTAAGTTCCGGCGAATAAAGTATATAATCCAGCTCCTTATCCGGATTGCGGGCAGGATAAGTCGGGTAATGGTTTTTATTGGCAGTGCGGAGATGGGTCTTCCGCAGAAAGCGGGTCAACTCTTTTTTGCCGCCGAAGGTGTTGAAGTCGCCGCAAATGATATATTTTTTTCCGGGCTGGATCTGCGTTGCCAGATATTCCAACTGCTTTTTGCGGACAGGGGCGGTCAAAGCCAGATGCACTAAAAATATATTTACATTATTATACAACGCCTTTAATATCAACCTTTTGGCTCCGCAGGGCATAAAGTCGACCTCTTCGGCTTGTGCCGCATTGTTGCGGATAAACAGAGCATTGGTCTGGTGGCGGCAGTAGGGCAGTTTGGATAAATAGGAATTTGGTGCATACTTGGTGTAAAATCTGCCGTTGCGGGGACTTTGGAGCAAGTTTGCCAGCTCGGCGACCTGACTTTTTCCGCCGGTGCGGATACTGCCGTTGTCGGTTTCCAGAAAACCCGCCGCATCGGGCGAATAGTGCCGCACTAAATGGGCTATGGCGTTGAAATAGCGGTCAGGAGTCCGCAAATAGCTGGCGGCACCGGCAATGAGCTGCAAAGTGCCGCTGGGCGAACCGGTGCCGTAAGCTATATTGTAGACCAACAGCCGCATAGAGGGTCACTCCACAAGCATATTGACTTTGCCGTCGGCAAAATGAGCTTCGACTCTTTCGCCCGGAGCAAGTTTGCTCTTTACATCGGCAACGGTGTTATCGGCTTTGAAAATCATGGTGAAGCCCCGCTTGAGTACATTCATCGGATCCATGGCATCGAGCTTGGCTTGAGCTTCGTCAAGATGTTTTTCCCGACGCACGATATGGTTTTGCCAGGCGTGTTCCAGCTGCATGGAAATATCGTCCAGCCGCTGGAGCTTATTCTGCACAAAGTATTCCGGATTGTGGAATATCTTATGAGCGGCAATAGTTTCAATATGGCGGCTGTTTTTAAGATAGATATATTCCCAGAAGCGTTGGAGCTGCTGGAATTTCCGGTCAAGGTCGCCTTGCACTGCCGAAAGCTCCGGAGCGATCATTTCCGCCGCCGCACTGGGCGTGGGTGCCCGCAAACTGGCAACAAAGTCGGCAATGGTAAAATCCACTTCGTGACCGATGGCACTGACTATGGGTATGTTACTTGCGGCAATAGCCCGGGCGAGGGCTTCGGAGTTGAACCCCCACAAATCTTCCATGGAGCCGCCGCCCCGGGTGATGACCAGCACATCGACTTCATTGCCCGGACGGTTGAAAAACTCAATACCTTGCATGACCGAGCGGTCACAGCCGTTGCCCTGCACCTGACTTGGATATATTTTTACATTCAAATAAGGGGCACGGCGGCTGATAATATTGACAAAATCCCGGATCGCCGCCCCGTCGGCACTGGTGATAACGCCCACTGTGCGGGGCATCCGGGGCAGCGGGAGCTTGCGGGAGCTGTCGAAAAGTCCTTCAGAAGCGAGGCGGTTTTTGATCTCTTCAAACTGCTGCTGCAAGCTGCCGGCTCCGGCAATGCGGAGATTTTTGATGTTGAACTGATATTCCCCCCGCTGGGCGTAAACGGAAAGTTTGCCGAAAACTTCGATCTGCATACCGATAGATAAATTCATCCTGCGGGCAGTATTCGCTCCGTTGAAATAGGTGCATTTGAGCTGACAATTCTTATCTTTGAGCGTCAGATAAACATGCCCGGAGCTGTAAATATTCATGGTGCCGACTTCGCCGTGGAGCCAGAAAGGCATCAGGCTGTTTTCCACCAGCTCCCGCACGGCGGCGTTGACTTCGGTCACGCTCCAGATGGGTTCATTGTTGTTCATGCGACAAGGCTCCAGCAGAAATTCAGCACAGCATAAGTTATTTTACCTGACCACAAAAATATGTAGTCTACCGAGTAAAAGAGCAGCAATACCATGCCGATCATAAAACCTTTGCCCACTTCCGAAGAATAAAGTTTGTGCATGGGCAAAAGTTCGGCAGCTACCGCGCCGCCGTCAAAACCGGGCACCGGAGCGATGTTTATGCAGAACAAAACCAAATTAAGCTGGGTGAAAATCAGGATCACCGGCAGCACAAAGTCCAAATCCAGCTTGCCGGCAATCAGAAAAGCCAGCACCCCCGCTGCGAACAAAGCCAGATTCGCCCCCGGCCCCGCCAGCGAAACAGCGATGCGTTGGCGTTTGGTCAGGAGTGTGGGATTCACCGGCACCGAACCCCAGCAGAACCCCAATATCAGAAGCATGATAATACTTATAACGCCCATTTGCTTAAGGGGATTCAAAGTGAGATGCCCGGCATCGGCGGCAGTGGAGTCGCCGCACTTTTTCGCCATCCAGGCATGGGAAAACTCGTGGACGCAAACCGAAAATCCCACGGCAATGATCACCGTAAAAAAGAGCTGGGGATCACGATATAAATTGGTAATGAATAAATTCATTATATAATGTATACTCCGGAATTACTCAACATCGTCATCCGGCGGAAAACCGATCCCGACGGGGTAATAGCAGAAAACCGGCTGTTCAGCGGGGTGCCTGGCAACCAGAGCATCCACGGCAGCTTGCAGCAGATCTTCGGCAACGATCACTTCGACCTTGACTTCGTCGGCGGCAAGGACGCTGCCGGGATTGCCGAAAGCTCCGGGCACCATACGCTGACCGCGACCGGCAGTTTCCCAGGCACAGTGGGTGTAATGACCAAGGCGGCCGGCACCGGCATCCAGCACAGCGTTGCGGACAGTGGCAGCTTGAGTGGCGGGTACATAGAAATCCAAACGGTAATATTGCTTCATAAAAACCTCCAAACAGTTGAGTTCACCAATAAAGTAACACAAAAAAACGCATATACAAGGTAAAAAAGGGAGTTTTTTGGGGTGAAAAATCATTTTTTTTCAAAAAAAGTAAGAAAAATAGAGATTTGAGGTTTGACAGCAGAAAAAACACAGTCTACATTACATTGGATTACTGGACATTAAAGGATGGAGAAACGCAATGAAAAAGCAAGTTAAGCGTTTTACACTCGTAGAAATACTCATGGTAACCGGCATGATCTGTTTGCTGGCAGCCTTGATATTAGTAGCCTACAACGGGGTCTACCGCAGCTGGGCAAGCAAAAACACCATAGCCACCATGAAAGCCGCCCACCTGGCATTAGACCGTTACATGCTGGAAAATGGTTCCTACCCGGTGCAGGCATGGGATACTGACGAAGACGGCTATTTGCGTTTCCTGACAAACGACAGTGATCCGGCAAAAGTCAAGTTTGCCAAAGATCTGTGCCAGAGTTGCAAACCATTTTGTTTTACTCACAGTATTGGCAGCAATACAATGGTCACAGTTTACGACGACTTCGGGCCCAAGCCGGGGCCGGAAAACAATTATCTTAAGTATCAGGCAATACACTATGTTTTTCCGTACAAAGACACCGGGACTTTTGCCTTGATGTCCCGGGGCATGGATGGCAAGTGGGATACTCCGGATGATATAATCTATCTGCCCAACGGCTACCCCGGCAGTCCCAAGCTCAAACCGGGTTTTTACATGTGCGATGTATCAAATATAAATGGCGGTATACCCACCAACAGCGACGATATCGAACCCCTTGCCCAGTAAAGGAGAGTGCAGAATATGAAAAACTCAACAAAGAAAAAACTGCACTACACCATCGTGGAAATGATGATGGTAGTGGCAATATTCATGATAATCCTCGCCATGGCGATAGTCGCCTGGTCAAACAGCAGCAGCCAGACTCAACTGAAAAATGCTGCCAGATTGGTCAGTAAACAGCTCAATCTGGCACGGGCTAAAGCCATTGCTGAACACAAAGAGATCGGTGTATTCTTTTCCGGCACAAGTGATGATGCCGACAAACAGTATGCAATGGTAGTGTGTGCAGAGGGAAAAGCAGAGGGAAATGAAGCTAAAATCATAAACGGTGAATTCTGGAGAAGCCTGCCGGGAGGGATCGTGTTTTCCAAAAATAAACCTTCCAGCACCGGTACTGTCAATGCCACCGCCCCGGATGCAGTGCGTTATTCCAAAAATGGCAGTCTGGTCAGTAATGATACTGAATTTTATCTGGCAAGCGGTGACCAGACAAATGGAAAAGTTTATAAAAATGTGCCGTACTATACAGTAAAAATAAATCCGTTTACCGGACGCAGTACCTTAACTTATCATGAATGAGGTGAGGAATATGAAAATACGGAAAAATTATTTTAATCTGATCGAAATCGTACTGACCGTTGCGGTAATATCTTTCGGGGTCGTTGTAATATTGGGTATGCTGCCCAAAGGTATGCGTGCCAGCCGTAATGCTGCGGCAGTAAGCTATGCTTCGGAAGTGATCGACCAGATCGGCGGGTATTTGCTCAAGCATGGAGCGGGGCATGTTACCGCCACCAGCTTTAACGATGCAGTAAGTGCAGATGATGATACGATCATGAAAGATTATACCCAACTCGTAGAGTACGCTTATGACCCGACCAGAGACCCCGGCGGCAGCTATAAACGCACCGGTACAGCCGGGGTATTCAGATACAACGATAAAGATGCTTATGTAGTAGTAATGGGTGATGAGCAGGAGATCGATGGCGAAAAAAATCAACGCATAGACTTTTCCGGACTGTTGCGGATTTGTAAAAACAGTGATGCCAAAGGCAAATTTGTTGCAATCGATCATGATAACACTCCGGAACATAAGTGTTTTGCTGACCCTGATCATTGCGGTTCTGCCGGGATCGATAAAAGCGGCAAAGGGTTCAAAGTCGAAGAAAAGGCTTTGAAGGGTGCAACTGTATATATTGAGTTTAGTTACCCGTTATCCCTGCCTTACGCTGACCGGACAAAGCGTTATTTCAGTTTTGATGTACCTGATTGATAAGGAGCAAAAAGTATGAAAATGAAAAAGAAAAATTTTACGCTCTTTGAGTTATTGATTTCAGTCGGTTTACTGGTCGTTTTGTCGGTTGTGCTGCTGCGGACAATGGTTTTGACTGCTGATTACTGGCACCACAGCAACGAGCAGTCCAATCTTTATCTGGACAGCAAAGTGGTGTTTAATATGATGAGTGAAGAAATTGCCGGTATGATTTATGACTACCGGAAAGCAGGTGATGAAAAGTATCTGTTTGCTCCGGTTTACTTTCAGGATACAGCATTTGCCACCGGAGCAACCGGTTTTAATCTTACCGGCGGCGATGTCAGCCACGGCAAAGCACTTTATTTTGTGACCCACACCCGGCGGGCGAATCCGGATGATTCAACCGAAAATGTGCGGTACAACGATATTTGCAAAGTGGTCTACAAGTATTATCCGCCGCTGAAAGGTACTGCCAGTGGTTATGGTGCATTAAACAGCAGCAAGGTGCCCGGCAGGGGCAAGACTGGTGCGATCGTGCGGGGGGTCAAGGCTGATTCTTCGTTCAAAGCTAATCAGGGGTTGTCTGCATTTTTTAATATAGCCGACGCTGACTTGCAGGAAGTTATAACCGGAGTGATCGATTTTCAGATCCACTTTTACAAGAAGGAATCTTCCGGAACTCTTACTCGCATAACTTCTGCACCATCAGCCAGTAAAGGCTATGAAGATTTGGCAGCTATCCGGGTAAGCATGACGCTGCTGCCGGAAAACCGCATTGAGGAATTTCGCCGGGATTATCTTACAGCTGACGCAGATAAGCAGAAAGATTACCTGCTGAAATATTCCCGGACATTCATCCGGACATTCTGGGTAAATCCCATGAGCGAGATCAAGGAAGGAGAGTAAAATATGAATAAAAAAGTCTATTTTGGCAATACACCTGACCGCCAGGATGGTGCAGCACTGGTCATTGCTTTGGGCTTGCTGGCTCTTCTTTTGCTGATGTTGATCGGATTTCTGGCATCCAGTTTGCTGGATCAGCGTATTGCTTACAGTTACACTGATAATGTCGGTTCGCGGCTGCTGGCACGCAGTGCATTGGTGCGGGCAAAAAGCCAGCTGACAGGTCTGGATGATCTGATGTGGTTCCGCAATCGTTCAAAAGATGTGAAACTCTTTGCCCCGATCGTATCAATGGCAAATGATACGGATAACTTTTCGCCGCAGGAAGATGACGATACCGAAGCTGACGGCAGCAGTGTGGCAGATGAGTCCGGCGATGCTTATCAGGCACTGGCTCCGCTGCTGCGGACATATTTGGGCAATAACAGCAAGGAAACTGCTGCCGATATCAGGAAAAATTGGCATTGGCGGAACTTTTTTCCGCAGGGGACAAAGGTTGACTATCCGCAGTGGATATACTATTATAACAACAGGAATAAAGATATCATTACCGGTCGTCTGGCGTATATCATCATACCCAATTACGGTATAGACCCCTCGCTGCTGGGCGGGGAAACTCAAGCCGCCCGCGAAATCACCGGCAGTGAATACGACGAACTCTTGCTGAAGTCGTTTGTAACAGACAGCAGCAGCTGGGGGCATACTTACAACAGCGGCAATCTGATGAATTGGCTTTCGCTGGATATGATGACCAGCGGCAAAATCAGCAGCATGAGCAAAAACAGCGGCAACTCTGTTATCCGCTGGGATGATATCAAAGGTGATTTTTTTGCCGGAGAATTGGGCGGCACCGATACCCCCGGCAGTTTATCCGGCAGCAGTAACGGTGCATATAAGGAATTTGCCGAACTCTATTTTACCACCGCCCAGAAAATGGTGGATGAAAAGGATTTGGATGGTCATGAAAGAACCAATATCAAAGTAACTGCAGGGTACAATGATACACCTTCTCATGCAACATGGAAAGGATTTCTGGATCGGGTCGAATTTGAGCCGGCCGATGTCCGTGATCAAGTAGCCGCCAACATCGTTGACTATTTGGATAAAGAATCAGGAAGCGGGGTTGAAAATGAAGTCCCCACCTCGGATGTTGCTCCGGCAAATTGGCTGGACGCTTCCGGCGGACATCCTACTTACACCGGCAATGAAATGACTCCTTACCTCAATCAGCTGGCAGTAAAACTCAATGTCAAAGCCGAATACAAGGAAACTCATACCAATATTGAGGATTCAGAAAATAAAAGAATCAAACAGGAATTGAAAGTCACCCTTGCTCCTGATGCAGTGGCTGAATTGATCAATATTTACAACAGGGCATATACCAACACCAGTAAGGTTCAGCTGGATAGCTTGAGCATTAAAGTAACCGCGTCGATCATTGAAGGACAAAGTTTGACTCACACCTTTACGATCAATGACCCGGTAACCGGTAATATGACTCTGGGCAGTAATGCTTATGCTTCGGCAGCTTTGGCTACATCGCCGGAAGTAAAGGAGTTGCAGTTTACCCCCATAGAAAAAGAGGTTTCAAAAATTGCCAAAGCTCAGGATATTGAGTTGAAAATCAATATTGACAGTATTAAATTTAACAAGGCTGTGGTTATCCATAATAATAAAAATGTGGATTATACCAAGTTTGCTGTGGATATTGCCCCCGGCATAGTGGATCCGGAATTTACTATTTCATCCACCGGCGGTACCGGTACCGGCACTGGTACTGGAACCGGCACTGGTACTGGCACTGGTACCGGTACACCTCCTGGTATCGTGGTGACTACATGCACCTGGAAGTTTACCGGAGCGACCGAAACCGTTGCCGCACCTGTAACAAAAGATACCACCGCATACATAAATTGGGAATGTGTTGACCCCCGGTGTAATTTGGATGCGACTAATGATGAATGTTGGAAACAGAGTAAGCTGTTGTCGTACGATTCAAGCGGCAACATTCCTAATCTCGCGGCAAGAAATGATAATTCAAACTCCAAAAATGATGATTTGACTAAAGAAATGGATTTGGAGGTTGAAGAAGATCCGATACATCTTTCCACTGCCTATATCCGCGACGGGGCAATGGTATCTCCCTGGGAATTGGGTTATATCCACCGTGGCGAACCGTGGAAAACCATAAATCTGCTGGCGGCACTTGATCCGCTGGATGGCGATGATTATAAGAAGGCAACATATAACAACGATGCTGTAATATTGGATAAAATCAGCTTTGGTCCCGACAGCAGCACAAAAGCTGACAAGTTCAACATCAATTATCCCGGCAGCAAGCCCAGTGCGTTTATGCCGCTGACCTACAATCTCAAGGGGCATAATGTGGTTGACGATGCTCCACTGAAGGCAGATACTGCGGCAGTACTGTTGAAAGATTTGGATTCTGGTGCCGAAAAAGAATTGCGTGAATGGATCGCCAGTAAGTGTTACAAGCCTGCCGGCAACGATGCTTCAACTGATCCGGAAAAGGCATATCAGCGTTATATTCACCGGGGTATGCTTGCCAATGTGATAACCGCATGGGCAATAAACGGTGAAAAATCTCCATACAAAAATGCTCCGGGAATCTATATTGAAGAACTTATCGGTAAATTGGTTCCGCTGACCCGCTGTGGCGAGAACTTTGAACACTTTACAGTGTTTGCCGTGGCACAATCAATCAAAGATGTAAAAGGTACGATCTACCTTTATAAAGGTGATGGAACTATTGATACAAGCAAGACCAAGACCGATTGTAAACATGGCGGCAAGGTTGAGTGTATAGTTACCAACGGCGAAGTAACTGATTACTACGACAAGATCACCAGCGAAACCTATCTGGTTGCCCGTCTGCGCCGTCAGTTGACCCATTGCGAAAAAACCGATAAGTGCCGTCAGGGAATCCATGAAAAGGCCTGTACAGTAAAGGTGGAAGTTGTGGATTGTCACACTATAAACGAGCTGTAAGGCTGCTTTAACTGTCACTTGGGGCACTGCTGATCTTGGGGTCGGCGGTGCTCTTTTTTTGCCGGCTTTTTTTGCTCTTTTGTCACCCTCTTTTTATGCGGGTAAAAAAAGTCGTTTTTTTTGCTTGAAACGGGGTTTTTTTATTTGAGAAAATCCGCTTGTGGGTGTATATTCCTTTCATGTATATTTATAGGTAAAAAATCAACATTTTAAATACAATATGGTGAACGCATGAGTGAAGTAGAACATCACGATTTTCCCATCAATATCGAAGACATCATGCATACTGCCTATCTGCAGTATTCTTTGAGTGTCAATGTCGGTCGTGCCATTCCCGATGTCCGGGATGGTCTTAAACCCGTAAACCGCCGTATTCTTTACGCCATGAAAAAACTTGGTCTGACCAAGTCCCACGGCTACACCAAGAGTGCCAAGGTGGTCGGGGAAGTCATCGGTAACTATCACCCCCACGGCGACAGCTCCGTTTACGATGCCATGGTGCGTCTGGCACAGCCATTCTCGCTGCGTATGCCTATGGTCGATGGTCACGGTAACTTCGGGAGCATCGACGGCGACCCCGCTGCTGCCTACCGGTACACCGAATGCCGTCTGGAACGCCTCGCAGAGGAAATGCTCGTGGATCTGGAAAAAGATACTGTGGATATGATGCCCACCTTCGACGAATCCAATGTGGAGCCCACTGTATTGCCTGCCCGTTTCCCCCAGCTGCTTGTCAACGGCACCACCGGTATCGGCGTGGGGATGGCTACGAGTATTCCCACGCACAACCTTGCGGAAGTCATCAACGCCACCGTGGCTTTGCTGGATAACCCCAAGGCTTCTATCGAAGAACTTATGCGGCATCTGCCCGGGCCGGACTTCCCCACCGGAGCGATCATCCGGGGGATTTCTTCCATCCGTCAGTTCTACCAGACCGGCCGGGGTTCGATCAAGATGCGTGCCCGTGCCGAGATCATCGAAGAAAACGGCAAGGAACAGATACTTATTACCGAAATACCCTACGCAGTCAACAAGGCTGCTCTGGTGGAAAGCATCGCCAATCTGGTGCGGGATAAAAAGGTGCAGGGCATTACCGGTATCCGTGACGAATCCAGCATGAAGGCCGGTGTCCGGATCGTTATCGACATCAAGCGGGGCGTTATGGCAAGCGTGATATTGAATCAGCTTTTTGCCCACACCCAGCTGGAAACCACTTTCCCCTGCACTATGCTGGTGGTCGATCACAACCGCCCGCGGGTGATGAATCTTGCACAGGTATTGCAGGCTTATCTGGATCACCGCATGGAAGTACTTATCCGCAAGACCAAGTTCGATCTTGCCAAAGCTCAAGCCCGTGCCCATCTGGTGGAAGGGTTCCTCAAGGCGTTGGATATTATCGACGAAGTGGTCAACACCATCCGGGAAAGCAAGACCAAGCCGGAAGCCAACGAAGCATTGCAGAACAAGTTCGGATTCTCTGAACTGCAGGCATCGGCGATTCTGGAAATGCGTCTGCATCAGCTCACCGGTCTTGCCCGGGAAGAGCTGGATGCCGAATACGCCGAACTTTGTGCCAATATCAAATACTACAACGAATTGCTCGCCAGCCGGGAAATGCGGCTGGGGGTGATCCGTGCCGACTTGCTGGAAGTGCGTGACAAATACGCCGATCCCCGCCGCACCGAGATCACCACCGCCGACGGCGATCTGAATATTGCCGACTTGATCGAACGCCACAGCTGCGTTATAACCGTTTCCAACACCGGTTACATCAAGCGGGTTCCGGCGGCTACTTACCAGACCCAGCACCGGGGCGGCAAGGGCATTATTGCCATGAAGACCAAAGAAGAAGACTATGTGGAACACCTCTTTAATGCCGACAGCCACGATTTGATCTTCTTCTTTACCGACCGCGGGTTCATGTACTGGCTCAATGTGTACGAAATCCCCGAAGCTTCCCGCAGTTCCAACGGCAAAGCCATTGTGAATATGATCAAGATCGAACCGGGCGAAAAGATCCGCACCATGCTGACGGTCAAGCCCGAAGAGTTGAGCGAAGAAGGCAAATTTATGCTGATGAGCACCCGTCGGGGCTTTGTCAAAAAGATGCCGCTCAACCTCTTTAAGAATCTCCGCCGGGTTGGTCTGCGGGCGTTGGTCATTGAAGATGACGACGACCTTATCAGTGCCGCCATTTGCGAAAACGGCAACGAAGTGCTGCTCTCTACTGCTTACGGTATGGCGTGCCGCTTTACTTTGAGCGATGAAGAACTCCGGCCCATGGGCAGAACCGCCCGTGGCGTGACGGGTATGCGGTTCAAGATCGAAGGCGACTATCTGGTGGCAATGACCGTTGTCCGGGAAACGCTGGATGATGAAGATGCAGTGCTGGATGAAGATGCTGAAGTTGTGGAAACTGAAAGCTCTGACGATGGTGAAATCATCGAAAACGCTGCCGGGCCGCAAGTGCTGGTGGTTTCCGACGGCGGTATGGGCAAGCGTTCACTGGCAAGCACCTACCGCAAGACCCGCCGGGGTGCCAAGGGTGTAGTCAGCATCAAGCTGCGGGAAAATGAAAAGGTGGTCAACACCATCCAGATCCAGAATGGCGACGAACTTTTGATCACCACCGAACGCGGTCAGCTTACCCGCATACCTCTTGATGAGATCCGCACCGTGGGCCGTGCCAGCAAAGGGGTCAAAATTATGAACCTCAACGATGGCGACCGCATTACCGGTGCCGTGGCACTCATCGAAGTCAAAACCGATGATAAAGATGATGCCGAAAATGCAAGTGACGGCGAAGTGACGGATAATGTTACTACTGAAACAAGCTCAAATGACGGAAATGTGACGGAAGAATCCGCCGAAGTGACGGATACTCCCGAAGCCTGAAATAAGGACTGGTAAGTCAATGAAAACGGGCGTTTTCTCCTGGGAAGGGCTGTTGGCTCTCCGGCAGAGGAAACGCCCGCTTATTGCCGGGATCGTCAATGCCACGCCGGATAGCTTTTCGGATGGCAAAGGCTTTGTTGACCCTGCTGAACGGATAAATTTTGCGTTGCAGCTCCTTACCGAAGGTGCTGACATGATTGATTTGGGTGCTGAATCCACCCGGCCGGGGGCGGCGGAAATTCCGGCAGCGGAAGAGTGGAAAAGGCTCGAGCCGATTTTGCCGGGTATACTTTCGGCAATGCCCAATGCAGTGATAAGCATTGATACCCGTCACGCCGCTACTGCAGAAAAAGCTCTGCAAGCGGGGGCAAAAATCATCAACGATGTAAGCGGGTTGGCATTCGACGATCTTATGGCAGAAGTCATAGCCCGCTATCATGCCGGGTGTATCTTGACTCATGCGGTGGGTACGCCGGAAACCATGCAGAAAAACGGTACGGTCATTGCTGCTGATACGCTGGAAACAGTGGAAAAGGGCTTGCAGGAAATCCTTGCTTATGCCGAAAAACAAGATATTCTGCCCCGGCAGATCATGCTGGATGCGGGCATTGGTTTCGGCAAGACCCGGGCGGGCAATTACGAGCTTTTGCGGAATGCGGGGAGCTTGGAAAAACGCTTTGCCTTGCCCTTCTGCTGGGGGGTATCACGGAAAAGTCTGCTGAAAAGCGAGCCTGATACCATGGCTAAACGCATAGCCGGATCGCTGGCATTGGCGGTAAAACTTGCCGAACAAGGTGTGTCGCTTTTGCGGGTACACGATGTGGCAATGACTGTTGCCGCACTCAATGCCGCTTCAGAAATGGCTGATTTGCCATGAGTTTTTTCAGCAAAGCCCGTGCCAAACACCTTAAACTGGGCAGCCGGGGCGAGGCATTGGCAGTCAAACTTTATAAAAAACGGAATTGCCAGATCCTGGCACGCAACTGGCGGAACAGTTTGGCACACGACGGTTATGGCGAGCTGGATATTGTGCTGCTGGATGGGGAAACGCTGGTCTTTGCGGAAGTGAAAACCCGCCGCAAGCTGGATAATTATCTGCCGGGAGCCAACTTGAGTGCCGAACAAAAGAAACGGATATTGCGGGGTGCAAGAATGTATTGCCGCTTGAAGCACATAAATACCAATATAGCCAAACGCTTTGATCTGGTGGAAATCATCCATGATGGACGGAGCTTGAAGAACATTGCTTTGCACGAAAATTACATGCCATTTTCTCAAGGCGAATTCTTGACGCAGCCGTAAATGGATTGTATATTTAAAACAAGGCGGCATTTACGCCCTTGTAAGGGGAGTGCCGCATAGTCATTATCCGGAGCAACAGGTGAATCCAGTGCAAATCTGGAGCTGTCGTGCAACCGTGAGCTGTTGAAAGAAGACTTTTCTTTGTTAAAAAAACTTTAAGGGCATTTATCTGTTTCGCAAACGAAATAGATAAATGCCAATAAAAGGTTTTCCGCCTTTGCCAAGGCTACGGCGGACAAGGGAAAAGGGAGATGGGGTGCGGGGAAGAGGGAAAGAACCTTTCCTGAAAAGGTTTTTCCCTCTTCCCCGGGGACCTCCCCAAAATGGCTAATCAACAGCAAGTCGGATCCCTGCCGGGTAGAATTGTGCACGCAACACAAAAGGAAACATCTTATTATGATGGCTTTGCACAAAGTCCGTCGGGGGGTGGCGCAGCTGTCCCGGAAACTTCATTTTACCTTAATTGAATTGTTGGTAGTAATTGCCATTATTGCCATACTTGCGGCAATGCTCTTGCCCGCACTTGCCAGTGCCCGGGCTTCGGCGTGGAGTGCTAATTGCGTAAGCAACCTCAAGCAGCTGGGTTACGCCAATATGATGTATGCCGACAGCAACCGGGGGCTGCTGGTGCCTTACGCTGTGGATATGAATGGAGCCAACACTCACCGCTGGCATGGTTCCAGCGAAGGTTCCAGCTCCGGCGGCGGAGCTAAATACGATGCCGGTAATGGTCCTTTATCTGATTATCTGGGCGGCAACGGTTTGGTCAACCATTGTCAGGCTTTGATCGTGCCGGATGATTTCAACGGGTTTGAGCGGGGCTGCGGGGGGTACGGTATCAATGTATTTATCGGCAAACGCCGCCCGGATGGCTGGTCGAATGAAGATTTTGCTTCGGGGTTTCCGCTTCATGCGGTGGATGATCCGGCAAATACCATAATGTTTGCCGATTCGGCGGCACCTTGCCGGAAAGACGGCAACTGGGCAACGATCAGCAGTATGGATTTTCTCGGCTACTCTTCCAGCGTGGAATCTCCGGATGCGTGGATGACTCCTACCATGCACTTCCGGCACAACAAAAACGCCAATGCTGTATTTTGCGACGGCCATGTGGATTCTCTGGCGATGGGGGATTCCAGCGGCGGACACGAAGAGTATTTTATGGCGTTTCCCTGTAAAGATGATACAGAGGGCAAAAATAAATATTTTCATCCATTGCAATAAGGTTTTTTACTGATGAAATGGTGGTTCATAAAATTAAGTTTGATATGGCTGCTGCCGGTGGTAATGGTCAAATCCGAGGAGTGCCGGATCGTATCGCTCTCTCCGGCGTTGACTGAAATCGTCTGCTATCTGGGGGGCGGTAAATCGCTGGCGGGGCGGTGTTCGGCTTGCGATCAACCTCCGGAAGTCAAGTCGCTGCCCACGGTGGGGCGGTTCGGCATACCCGAAGTGGAAAAAATCGTTGTGCTCAAGCCAAATTGGGTGATCGCCAACGATTTTATGAACCCCAATGTTGCCGGAAAATTGCGGGAGCTGGGTATAGAAACCACTTTGGCACAAATCAACAGTGTGGCGGATTACCTCAAATGGCTTGAAATCATCGGTAAAAAACTCAATAAAAATAAGGAATTGACTGCCGCACTTAATAAGTTTGAGAGCGAAAAACGCTTCTTGCAGCAGCTGAAACCCTTGCCCTTGAAGGTGTTGTGGGTGGTCAATGCCAAGCCGCTGATAGTGGCGGGCAGCGGCAGTTTGCCCGATAGTGCATTAAAACTTATGCAGTTGGAAAATGCGGCAGGCATGGTCAAAAAAGAGTATTTCAAGTGTTCAGCGGAATGGGTACTGAACAGCTCCATAGATTTGATGATCTGGGGCGTACCCGGTACGCCGGAAAAGAGCGGGGCGTTCTGGCAAAAAGTTCCGGCAGTGCGGGCAAAAAGAGTGATTTATCACCATGTATATTCGCCCATCACCCGGCCGGGCCCCCGCTTTCTGTCAGCGGTCAAAGCCATGCGGCAGGATATTGAAGCAAAGATCGGAGCCAAATTATGAAAAAGCAGTTTTTTTATGAGATCATATTGCCGCTGCTGGGGCTGATCATTGCCGGAATAGTGAGCTTGATTTGTTCGGGTATCAAGATAGATTGGGGCAATTTTACCGCCGACCCTGTTTTTGAATTGCGATTTATCCGGTTGATCGGGGCGTTTACGGTGGGTGCGTCGCTGGCACTTGCCGGGATGGTCTTTCAGGCAGTGTTGCGAAATCAGCTTGCCGAACCCTTTACGCTGGGTATTTCAGGCGGTGCCGGAGTGGGTGCGGCAGCGGCGATCATACTCGATTTGCCGGCAATAACTTTGCTGGCAGTGCCGCTTTCGGCATTGGCGGGGGCGTTGATATTGCTGATTTTTGTGTTGGCAGTTGCGGGAAAACGCAGTTCAGAAAATCTGCTGTTAAGCGGCGTTATCGCCGGAACCGTGGCTTCGGGTATCTTGATGTATATAGTCAGCATTGCCGATAAAGATGAACTTGCCGGGCTGGCGTGGTGGATGCTGGGCGATTTGCAGACCCCGGAAAAGACCCTGCTCCTGGCAGCAGCGGCGGTTTTGCTGATCCTGACCATATTTTTCCGGCTCTTTGCCCGGGAGCTCAACGCTTTGACCATGGGCGACGAGATGGCGTACAGTATGGGGGTGAACAGCAAACTCTTTTTAAGGCTGTTTGTGATTGCGGCAAGTTTGCTGGCGGCTCAAACTGTGGCGTTAGCCGGGATCATTGCCTTTGCCGGGTTGATCGTGCCGCATCTGGTAAGGATGTGTTACGGCAGCAACCTTCATCATACGGTGCTGCCCACGGCTTTATGGGGCGGGTGCTTTCTGATGATTTGCGACTGGCTTTCGCGGATCATCCACCCCATGCACGAATTGCCGGTGGGGGTGCTGACCGCCGCCGTGGGCGGGGTGTTGTTTATTTACATACTTAACCGGAAGCGGGGCAATATATGAAAATGAGGATAAATGATCTGACTTTCGGCTACGGAGCAAAGCCGCTTTTTTCCGGAATAACCGCAACTCTGGAACCCGGCAGACTCTACACCCTTGCCGGCCCCAACGGCTGCGGCAAAAGCACTTTGCTGAAACTTTTGTGCAATTATCTTGCTCCGCAGCAGGGGGAAGTTTGGCTGAACGGTAAACCCATCGCCCAATACAGCCATCTTGAACGGGCACGCAAAGTTGGCGTAGTCTGGCAGTCGGCGGCACCGGGGCTGGATTTTACGGTCCAAGAGGTCGTGGAGATCGCATCTTCGGCACGCTTCGACCGGCTGGGCAAACTCTCCGGAGCTGATAAAGAATCTATCTGCAACGCCTTGACACACTTCAATTTGCAGGAAAAACGCCAGCAGAGCTTTGCCACTCTTTCCGGCGGCGAAAAACAGCAAGTCATGCTGGCTGGAGCTATGGCATTAACTCCGGAAGTTTTGCTGCTGGACGAACCCACCAGTGCGTTGGACCCCGCCAACTGCCGGATGGTAGCGGATTTTATAACTCAATACGCTCAAGAGCATATCGTATTGGTAATAACCCACGATTTATATATACCCTGCCATGGCGGGGGCGATTTGTGGCTTTTGGATAAATCGGGCAATTTCTATTCCGGCTGCTGCGAAAAAATGCTCAACAGCGAACTTTTGAGCAAAGTCTACAATACTCCGGCAAGTGTGGAAACAACTTCCAACGGCAGAAAAACCGTCTTTTTTGAGTGATCGGCTGTAAACGGCAGTTTACTTTTGGCTCTGTTCCCAATACGGGTAGGTCAATAAAAAGTTATATAATCAACTTTTGTATTGGAACTTTTTTAAAACTTGAATGGCATTTATCTATTTTGCAACGCAAATAGATAAATGCGGGGAAAAGGTTTGGAAAAAAGGGGTGGAGTTTGAGGAGGGGAAAAAGGACCTTTTCTTAAAAGGTCTTTTTCCCCTCCTCCAGTACCGACCCTTATTGGGAACAGAGCCTTACTTTTTGCCGTCCCGCTGTTTCCAGAGCCAGTAGGCGGCGGGG
>JAZSHD010000125.1:0-29838 GCA_045533055.1 Victivallaceae bacterium
AGAACGCGAATAGGAGCAAGACAAAAGCAACCATTGGGAATCATCTTCTGCTGATTTTCATATTTTTTACATTTTTTTAACAAATAAAATTTGACAAACCGTCTCTCATAGGAGGGGGTGGAGTTTGAGGAGGGGGAAAAGAACCTTTCCTTAAAAGGTCTTTTCCCCCTCCTCAAGTCCCGACCCTTATTGGGAACAGGTGCTTTCTCCGGATTGGAGAAAATCCCTGCCAGCAGACAGGCTATACCCATAAAGCAAACTCCGCTCCATAATACTTTAAGTGAGCACTTCAGAATCATCATTACTGCCAACCCCAGCAGCGAAAGTGCTATGGTAAGAGCCAGCTTGCAGTTTACCGGAGCACGCTTGATTTGGAACACCATTTTGCCCGCTTTGCCGGGAACAGTTTTGGCAATGTATTTGCGTGTGGAGTTTTTCTTCGGCTGAACTTTTTCAACTTTGCGGAATTTCCGGCGGGGGCGGTACTTCATTTTCCGGGCAATATCAAAACCATTGAAACTGTGCAAACTTACCGGGCAGGGATAAAGGGGCTGCTTATTCATAAATTTATAACCTTTCATTAAAAAAGATTTGCTTTTTTTGCTTTCTGAAGATAAATTACACTATCAGACTGACAAATAATGTCAGTGTAAATAAAAAGTTGAAAAAAAATGCAAAAAAATTCTGAAAAAACTTCCGACCGCACCAAAATACCCCGGATGCAGCTTTTCCGGATGGCAAGGATCGTGGCACTTTTGAAGAAAAACCGCCTTCCCACGGCTCAATCACTGCTTAAAGAATACGAAAAGCTGGAGTTTGAAGCCAACCAGCTGATCCGTGCCAAATACAATATCCGCACTGTTTACCGGGATATAGCATCGCTGAAGTTCGATTTCAACTGCCCCATAGCCTATGACCGTTTGAGCAAGGGCTATTACCTCACTGACCGCAACTGGGAGTTCAATGCCCCGGCACAGCTTTCGGAATCGGCAATGCTGGCGTTGATAATCGGTGCAAGGCTTGCCGAGGAGCTGTTCCCCGACCCTTTGCGTTCAAGGATCGCCAACGCCGTGGACGAAATTTTGAAGTGTGCCAATCCGGATTTTCTGGAAACGGCTTTGATCCACTCTTTGAAGGTTTTTGCCGAAGCCGGCACCACCACCGATCCGGAGATTTTTCAGAAAGTCTTTGAAGCGTGGCAGAAACACCAGAAGCTGAAAATCATCTACGACGATAAACGCAGTCAAACCCCCAGCGAACGCATTGTGGAACCCCACGCATTGTTCTGGTATCTGCGGCAGTGGCGGATCAAGGCGTACTGCCATTTGCGGAAAAGTTTCCGGACATTCGTTATAGACCGCATATTGAGTGCAGAGCTTGTTGAAGAGTATTTCAAGCCCGATATGCAGGTAATAAATTCCATATCGCAAGATAACATAGTAAGCTACCGGAAACTGGAAAATGTGCAGATAAAGCTGCAAGCCGACGCCATAAAATTTGCCTTGTCCACCCGTATACACAGTCGACAGGAGCTGAAAATGTTACCCGGCAACACCGCTATATTCCAAATTCCGCAAGTTGCCGAAGAGGTGATAGTACCCTGGATATTATCGCAGCAGGGCGACGCCATCCCGCTGGCACCTGAAGAGCTGAAGCAGGCAGTAAAAAGCAAAATAAATAAACTGCAAAAAGCCTTATAAGAGGCAATACTCCTCCGGGGATTACGCCTTTATTCACTTGTTTTATATTGGCGGCTGCCGAAAAGCCGGGTGCCGATCCTTATAAGGGTGGAACCGCATTGGACGGCTTCGTGGAAATCTCCGGACATGCCCATAGAGAGTTCAGGCAAAGTTATATTCAGCGATTTTTCCAGCTTATCCCGGGCGGCGGCAAGTTTTTGGAAGGCTTGGAGCCATTCGCCGCGGTCGTCGGTCAACGGTGCCATGGTCATCAAGCCTTTGAACTGGAGGTTTTGAGCTTGGGCCGCGGCTTCTGCCAATGCTGGCAAATCGTCGTAATCCACCCCGGACTTGTTGGCTTCGCCGGAGTTTACTTCCAGCAATATGACCGGCTTTTTGCCCATTTCTCCGGCAGCACGATCCAGCTTGTTCAAAAGTTTGAGCGAATCTACGGAATGTATCCAGGAGGCGTACTCCACAGCTTTGGCTGCCTTGTTGCTCTGCAAATGGCCGATAAAGTGCCATTCTATATCATCGGGCAGATATTGAGCTTTTTCGCTTAACTCCTGGACTTTGTTTTCGCCGAAACACCTTACGCCGCAAGCGTAGGCTTCCTGAATGGCTTCAGCCGGAAAAGTCTTGCTTACGGCAAGAATTTTCACTGAATCAGCAGCTTTGCCGCACTCCTGGAGTACGGCGGCAAGTTCCTGTTCTAAAGCGTGGTATTCTTCAGAAAAGCTGCTCATTTCTGCTCCGGACTGGTTTGTTTGCTGTAACGGAATAGGTTTTCCGGTGAAGCTACAACTTTAGTTTCCGGCGGCAGACTTTCAGTTACCCACACATTTCCTCCTAAAACTGAACCTTTGCCGATAGTTACATCGCCCAACACCGTAGCGTTGGCATAAATAGTTACATCGTCTTCAATGGTGGGGTGCCGCCGCAAGCCTTTTACCAGCATACCGCAGGCATCTTTGGGAAACGAAAGAGCCCCCAGCGTAACGCCCTGATAAAGTCTTACATTGTTGCCGATGCGGGCAGTTTCGCCGATCACCACCCCGGTACCGTGGTCGATGAAAAATCCACGCCCGATCTCGGCCCCCGGGTTGATGTCGATACCGGTGATGCTGTGGGCATATTCGGTCATCATGCGGGGTATGAATGGTACATCGTGCTTATAAAGCACATGTGCCATACGCTGTATTTCAATAGCTTTTACTGCCGGGTAGCTGATGATGATCTCATCCAGACTGCGGGCAGCGGGGTCCCCGGCGTAGGCGGCTTTGATGTCGCTCTGGGCAATATCCCGCAGTTCCGGCAGAGCTTTGAGCAGTGCCATTACCGCTTCGCGGCTCTTTTCTTCGGTGCGGCAGTCGTGGCTGGAGCCGGATTTTTTGCACATGTAGCAAAAACAGCGTACCGTAAGTTCGCAAAGTTCGCTGTAAAGCTGTTCAATGAGTTTGGCAACACTGTAACCGATAGTGTCGAGGTGATAGCGTTCTTCGCCGTCAAATCCGGGGAACAGCAATTCTTCGAGTTTGCTTGTCACCGACAATATTTCCCGGCGGCGGGGCAAATTTGCACCCTCTTCCAAATTGACCCCGAACTTGTCGGCATAGCTGGCACTCAAGGCGTTACTCAATGAGTCAAGCTCGGCTTTTTCCAGATAAAAATTGTTTCTTTTGTATAACTTTTTCATGGTTCTCTTGGGGGTTATTGGATGTTCTGTATCTGTTCGCGGATTTTTTCCAGCTCGGTTTTGAACTTGACCACCACACTTGCCACCGGGCCGGAACCGGCTTTGTTGCCCAGCGTGGTGATCTCCCGGAACATTTCCTGCACCAGAAAGTCCATGCTTCTGCCGCCGCCTTCGGCACCTTCAAGGAAACTGCGGAACTGGACAAAATGGCTGGCAAGGCGGGCAAGTTCTTCGCTCACATCGGATTTGTCAGCGTAATAGAGCACCTCTTTCAGGAAGCGTTCATCGTTTACATCCACCGGCAGATTTGCGTTGGCAAGTTTTTCCAGCAGTTTGTTTTTGATGGTTTCTTCAATACCGCTAACTTCCGGCAGCAGACTTTCCCGCAAATTTTCCAGCAGGGCTATGCGGCCTTCCAGTTCAATTTTCAATGCAGCACCTTCAGCAGAACGCATAATGTTCAAGGCTTTTACAGCGTTGGTAAGAGCAGTTGCCACACCGTTTTTCACCTCTTCGGGGACGGTTTCGGAGCTTTCTTCAAAAACTCCGGGCATGGTCATGACTTGTGCCATGGTAAGTTCGCCGTTGACATTGAACTCCTTGCCCAATTCTCTGGCACAGGCGATCAACGCCGCCACCCGGTCGCGGTTGACCCCGGCAGCTTCTCCGGCAGAGGCGGTGCGGCTTATGCGTACAGAAACCTGCCCACGGCTCAATTCAGCTTGCAGTATCTTGCGTAATTCATGCTCAAAGGAATTGAATTCCCGGGGCATGGCAAAACGGATCTCCAGCTGTTTGCGGTTTACGGTGCTGATTTCAGCATAGATAGATACCCCATTGACTTCGGCTTTACCGGAACCGAACCCGGTCATACTCATCAAACTCATATTATACTTTCGGTAAAGGGTTTAGCGTCCGGCACTTCCGCCGAAAGGCTCGATCAGCGGTTTAGTATTATCTACTCCGGCAAAGAAATTTTCTTCGCTGTAAATGCCGCTGAAATAGTATTTGAAATTTTTCAAAGAATCATCGCTGGCTGTCCCGCCGTAGACCGAATAAAAGGTCTGACCGTTTTCATGAATTTTCCACGCCAGAGCATATCTGGGGAGTTTTTCAGCTTTGGCAAGCTCGGCGGCACTCAATTTGCTTTCGGGGTTGCTGTTCAAGGCAAACTTGCACTTCCACACTCCCGGCATGGTGAAGCGGATGTGGTTGGCAGATGCCACACTCAACAACCCGAACTGCATTTGCAACAGTTCGTAAGAAGCCTTGCCCGCCAGCTTCAGGAAAATGTGATCGGGGCGTTTGAAGTTTTTGCGGATTATCCGTATGGGGCTCCAATCCATCATCCGCAAACCGCTGGTGCCGTATACCATGTAGACTTCCGGATTGCCGGGCGTCATCCAGCAAATACAGATCTGCATCTGCCCGGTGGTATAATTGTTGCCGTTGATGTGGGATATAAGCATGAACGGACGGTTGAATTTGATATATTCCTGTTCCATAAGCGGCATGGAAGGGGATTCTTCCAGCAGAAACTCTCTGGCACTTTTTACCGCCTGTTCCTGATAATATCCATCGCTGCGGCAGCCGCACAATGCTGCTGTAAGCATTATTGCACCCAGCAGCAGAGCAAAAGAAGATTTTTTCATCGTACAAACCTCGTTTATTTATCCATTTCAAGAGCCGGCGGCAGCGTTTTCCAAACTGCTTCGGCAGCACGCACGCTGGCTTTTTTCCGGGCGTTGCCGTCGTCGCCCAACAGGGTGCGTACCAACTGCATATCGTTTATTACCTGACTGCGGTTGCCGCCGCCGGGCAGGATCTTTTCCATTGCCGGAACCAGATTGGCAGGCTTTACCTGATGCTGAAGAAATTCTGCATAAACCTTTTTATTGGCAATAATATTGGGCATAACAAAGCTGTTACGGTAGAGCTTTACCAGCAGTGCGGCGATCAGAATACTTATCCAGCTTACCTTATACACTACCACCAGCGGTAATCCGGCAATGGCAGATTCCACCGTTACTGTACCCGATGCCGCCAACCCGGTACCGGCGGCCTGCTGATAGTAGGCTGTTTTGCCGATTTCCACAGGTATTTCCGGCAAACCGGGGTTTTGTTTGCGGAATTTTTCAATAATATTTTTGCAGTGCAGTGCCACCTTTTCCCGGGGGGTAGTTATTACAAACTCCAAGTCTGAATGCTTTTTGTAAAGCTCCAGCGAAGTTGCCAGCATAGGTTCCAGCAGGCGGTCGATCTCCATGGCACGGCTGCCGGGGAGCAAAGCCACAAGTTTATCGTTGCGGACAATGGAAGGATCCTTCCGGGCGTCGACCATATCCAGCAGGGGGTGCCCCACAAACTCCGTATCCAAACCGCTGGCAGCGTAAACTTCCGGCTCAAAGGGGAAGATCACCAGCATTTTTTTGCAAAGTTTTGCCAGCTTGGGTATGCGGCGTTTGCCCCAGACCCATACATGGGGACTGACATACCAGATGACCGGGATCCCCAGTTTTTTTGCCACTTTGCCGAAAAGCATGTTAAAGGTGGGGTAATCAATGAGTATAACCGCATCGGGCCGCTCTGCTTTGAGGGTTTTCACCAATTTGCGGAAAATACCTATAAAGGTGAAAATATGTTTGAGTATTTCCACAAACCCCACCACTCCCAGTTCGGTGGAGTCCACCGTGCGTTTGACATTGGCCTTTGCCATGGCAGGGCCGCCCATGCCGCCGATTTCCACTTCCACGCCTGCGGCGGCACCGCACTTGCGTAAATCTTCAGCGAGAGCCGCTCCGTAAATATCGCCGGAGGCTTCGCCTGCCATGATCCATATCTTACGCATAAAAAACCTTTGCTTTTATTTGATTACCGCAGACCCAGAACATCCTGCATATCGTACACTTTGCCGGGGGTTGCACTCTGCAGAAAGCGTACAGCCCGCAAAGCACCTTTGGCAAAGGTGTCGCGGCTGGAAGCCTTGTGAGTAAGTTCAACACGCTCGCCGCCGGTGGCAAAGACTACTGTGTGGTCGCCCACCACATCGCCGCCCCGCATGGAGTGCATACCTATTTCGCTGGCAGTTCTTGCCCCCACAATGCCTTCTCGGCCATGACGCACAACTTCTTTATAAGCCTGTTCCCGGGCGGCGGCGACCACTTCGCCGAGGCGTTCAGCAGTGCCGCTGGGGGCATCTTTTTTCTGATTATGGTGCATTTCCACGATTTCGCAATCGTAGTCGGCAAGGAGTTTGCCCACCATGCCGGCAAGGTGGAACAGCAAATTCACGCCCACGCTGTAATTGGGGGCAAAGACGATCTTGCCGGTTTTTGCCATTTCAGCAAGTTCAGCTTTTTCGTCGTCGGTCAAAGCAGTGGTGCCGATGACCACCGAACAATTTTGGGCAATGGCTTTTTCAGTAGCATCAATAACACCGGCAATGCTGAAGTTGATAACTGCATCGCTGTTGGCGAGGGCTTCGTCAACATTATCAGTAAGTTTAACACCCGCTTCACCCATCCCGGCAACGGTTCCGGCATCGGCACCCAGCAGCGGATTGCCGGGGGCTTCCACAGCTCCGGAGAGCGTCAGATCTTCACTTTCCATAATCAAAGCAACCAACCGGCGGCCCATCCGACCGGCGGCACCAATCACACATACACGCACTTTGGACATTTTTTATATCTTTCTTGGGTAAGAGTTTATTTCTTGTTATCTTTATTCAAGCCGGGGAGATTTTTAATGAATTTCACAGTTCCGTCAACTGCTCCGCCGACGGCTTCTCCGGCACCTTCCACGCCGCTGACGATGCCTTTGCCGACTGCATTGGCTCCTTTGCCGACCGCATCGGCACCGCTGACGATGCCTTTGCCGACCGTATCGGCACCGCTGACGATGCCTTTACCGATAGCGTCAAAGTTGACAACATTGGCGATTTCAGCCATGATCCGCACCAGCACTTCCTGAATAGCACCTGCCATATCGGTTTTTTCGCCCACATTTTCCATGGAGATCGGCACCAGCGGTATGCTCATAGTAGTTTTAAGCATGCCGGAAGAAACCGTTACTTTGGAGTTTTTCAAGATAAGTTTGCGGATAACCACCTGTTTTTGTGCGGCGGGCTTTTCTTCAGCTTGCTTTTCTTCTTTAGCTGCCTGGGCTTTCTTTTTATCCGCCCCGGTGTTTTTTTCCACATTTTTCAGCAGGGCATCCAGATTGCTGCCTTTGGAAATACCGTATTCCATATCAATAGCCACATCAGATATTTCCAGATGATCCACCACGATTTTGTCGGTCAGCACCGAAGAGGTGTTTAGTGCTACATGCAGATTGCCGACTTTGATCGCCGTGGGATTGTGGAACCCTTCGGCATTGCCAACAGTAAAACCTTTGATTTTTACCGAACCTGCCAGCGGTCTTATAGAGATACTTTCAACATCCACTTTGGTTCCGGTAATGGCACTGCCCACTGTGCGGGTAGCTGTTGCCGCCACCCGGTCGAGCTGCCACAACAGCAAAAGCACCAGCACCACCAGCACGATCAGCACTGTCAGAGCGATTTTGGCGATTTTTTTGCCCCAGGACTTTTTGACAGGAGCTTGGTCAGCATTGTTTTCCACCGGATTTTCCACCGGGGGCTCCACCGGAGCCGGATTCTGATTTTCAGCGGCATTGTTTTTGATTTCGTTTTCAGCCATGATATTCTCCTTACGGTTTTATTGTTATATGATTTTATCTGTTGAGCAAAATTCGGGTAAATATTGTTTCTTTTCCGCCGAAAAACGGCAGCAGATCCCCCAGCCGTTGCCGCAGTTGGAAGAAAATGCACAGAAAAACTGATGCGTTCCGGCAGTTAATTCCATCTTTTGCTGGAATTCATCGAGTATTATCGGGTTGCTGGTCTGCTTGCGCATGATTTCTTTGCCATCGCAGTAAAGAACAAAATTTGCATCAGCTCCGAACATGATCTTAACAGTGCAATCTTCCGCAACTTGGGCTGCAAATTTATAGTAATAGATTTTAGCGGCTTTATTCAGTTCTCCGGCTTCCCGGGGGCAGGGGACAAAAAAGCTTTTACCGCTTGCCGGTGTAAATTTCAGCTTCGCCAATTCTTCTGCCGGGGGCAGCCTGAAGCCCTCAAGCTCATCATTACCGAAAACCGCTTCACTTATCAACGCTCCGCTCAAAAGGTTCGATACTTTGCCGGCAGCATAATTGACTTTGCTTATAAAACAGGGCAGCGAACGGCCGCCTTCGTCGGTTATATTGCAATGGGGCTGCAGCGAACCGCCGTAACAGACCTGATATTTTTTTGCAACAGCAGTCATAAATGGTATCCGGGTCGTAAAAGTCGCCTTATTGCCCTGTAAATGGGTGTTGACCGCTTCGCAAATCAACTCCCCGGCTTCGTTTGCCAAACTAAATCCGCAAGGCAGACTGCCGGATGTCAAATTGCCAACGGTATTGCTGAATTCAACAGTATAAATGGCATTGGCAGTTACTTTGCACATTTTTACTTTTATGTTTTTTACTTTGATTTGCGGCATAACACTTTTTTCGCCCCGCAAATACAGCATAGCTTCTGCCATGCGTTTGCCCAATACCGCCACTGCCCGGTTGGAGAGGTGGATGCAATCGTCCAGCTCCAGATCTATTGCCGGAACACATGTGCAGTTTTTCAGCTGCAAACCCAGTTGATACTGGTCGTTACGAACTGCAAGCCAGCGGTATCCGGCATTGTCGGTCAAATCTCTTTCAGTAACAAATGATCCCAGCTGCACCAGTACAATGGGCAAAGCGGGATTTTGGCAATCTCTCCGGAAAGCGGCAAAGAGTTTTTTAGTTTCGCTCTTATAAGCCTGAACTTTTTCGTCCGAACCGGTTTCGTTGCAGCCCTGATACCACAAAAGTCCGGCAACTTTGCCGCCCAGCATCTTCAGCCGTTCAATGGCAGCTCCATAAAGGGAACCGCCTTTGAGCTTTTTCAATGCCGGATCCCACTGTTCAAGACTGGTGCCGCCGTGGGCACAGGGGATCACAGCTTGAGGTATACCGGTACGCTTATACATTTCAACAGCAAATGGCAATCCGGGCCCTGCTCCCCGCCCGCGTCTGGGCGGATTGGCCGGATTGCCGCCATGAACCGGAGCTGCAGCTCTGCCGGGATCATGGATCGGGGCTTGAGCGATCCCCCAGGTGTTATCCATATAAAAAGCGTGAACCATGCTGCTGGTTTCCGACAAAGAAGGCATAAATGCCGACCCCGCCATATTGCTTTGACCGGCCAGCAGCCACAAATCTCCCACCAGAATATCTTTGACCACAGCTTTTTCCCGGCTTCCGGCAATGGTAAACTCCAATGTGTAAGGCCCGCCGGTGGGCAAATCAGCAATCAAACCAGTCAGTTTGCCGTTGCGGCAGCTGCCGATACACTTATTTTCAAAACCGCTCACAAGCTCACCTTTGCGGTAAACACGCAAAAATAGTTCTCCAGCCGCCTTTGCCGTTCCCGAAAAAGCGTGTTCGCTTACTCCGGAAGCATTGCGTTGGAAAACTGCACCATGTTGCAAGCCTGTTCCCAGAAACATTTCAAAAAAACTCCTTTATAAAACTGTATATCACAATACAGTAATTTACATTCCAACTGCCAATAAAGCAAAGTTTGGAGAGGCAAAAAGAGGAAAAATTCAATTTTTTTTGATTTTAAATTTGCATTTTCTCTTTTTTGTTGTATCTTAATAGCACAGAGCAAGAGATTGTCTGTAACGCGTCCCTATCGTCTAGAGGCCTAGGACACCGGGTTTTCATCCCGGCAACCAGGGTTCGAATCCCTGTGGGGATGCCATTTTTTTGCCTTTTTTTGAGAATACCCGCAATTTTTTGCGGGTATTTTTTTGTGGTTTTCGATGGGCATTTTCTGTACAGGTCGGGGCAAGCCCGACGATGCGGTTGATGGCGGCTTTTTTTTTGAGAGGGCTTGGGAGATTTTGGGAAGGTTTGAGAGTTTTTGGGTTCACTGCCGCTACCTGTGGCAATAGTGTGCGTGGCGGCAAAAATTACCCGGATGTTGCTTGCATGGGCAGCGCGTCAACCGGCTGTAAACTCCCAATACTTCCCAAGCCCTCCCAAATCTTCCCAATTCTATCGCACGGCACATCCGGCTTCGTTACACTACGCCGCGACAAGCAGGCGTTCGCTCCACAGCTACACAATGCTTGCCGCCGGTGGGGCTGTTGCAAGCGTGTGCGTGGCGGCTGGATTATCCTCCGCTGCCTTCAGCGGAGGAGGATGCCGCCTCCGGCGGGTGCAAGAGCTTACTTTACCTTTACAATGGTGTAGGTTTTCATAAGTTCTTTGGGCAAAGTTACGGTCAAATTGCCGTTTTCCCAGCTGCTTTTGAGCTTTTTACTGCCCTTGAAGTCCGGGCTGTCAGCAACGGCAACCGCAGTTTTTGCCACGCCTTTTAGCGTAAAAGTTATATCCTTGCTGATTGCCGGATAAGGTACTTTGGGGTAATGGGGGGCAAGTTTATCGCCGGCTTTGACAGTTACCCCGGTATAGTTGAAAAAGTGTGCATAGATCGTACCATCGTTGCTTTTCCACAACGCTGTGCAGATTTTTTCGGGGGCGTTGACTTGCCACACCCGGGCGTTTGCCAGCATATTGCCGTAAAGCTCTTTGACAAATTTTTCCAATTCCGGCTCAAATTTTTCAGTGCGGAATCCCGAGCCTTCCCGTTCCCAGAAGGGTGCGGCAAGAACTCCGGCAACATAGATGAATTTACCTTTGCCGAAAGATTTTTCCACCAGCAGCGGAACCTTTTTGCCCTTCGAAGTCTGCCCGTAGAGTTTGACATTTTCCACTTTGCCTTTGAGCACTCTCAACGCTTGAGCTTGAGGCGGCTGGAAAGTTTCGCCCAGCTTTTGCACATAGATACTTTTGCCAAGATCCGGGGTAAAGCCGAATACATCCTTGAACGGCCAGACTTTATGAAGTCTGCCCAGCTCATCGCGTACCCCGACAACAGTGGTCAATGCCACCAGATTGCCATTGGCAGCAAAGCGTTTGATTGCCTTGACGCCATCGGTTGAAATGCAAGTGTTGGAGGTGAGCAACAAAGCGGAGTATTTACTTAAATCTTTATCATTAAGCTGATTATCGCAAATAAATTCATAAGATACATTCATGGTATCCAGCGTTTGAGCCAAGCCGAAAAGTTCGCCTTCAAACCCGATCCCCGCTGCCCAGTCCCGGCTGCTCTGGGAAAAGAGCAGTGCGATCTTGCTGTGAGCTTGCACGCCTTTGCGGGGCATGTTGGCTTGGGAAGTATCGAACTTCATAAAGTCAGATTGCCCGGGCTTGACCACCAGTTCCGGCAGCAGTGCCACCTGATTGGCCATATTGCTTGCCGCCCACCCGGCATAGATCTGCGGATGCCCGGAAGCGTAGATCCACGCCCACACCGGCGACCGGTAAGTCAGGGGCAGCACATTCTTCATCCGGCGGTAAGGCAAAAGCGAGCGGAAGCTCTGCAAGGGGTTGCGGCTCATTACTTCGGTGCCGAAATAATTGATGGCACGGGCAAGTTCAAAGAGGTCGTGGCTGGAATTGTACCGCACCAGCGACCGGGTAAAGCCCCAATGGGTAGTATACATGCTCAACACCAGATTTTTATTGTAGGGCATACATTGTTTTCGCAATTCTACAAACCAGTCGGCAACAGCACTTTTCCGCCAGTTGAACCATTGCCGCATAAGCTCGCTGGATTGATTCTTCAAATTTTTGTCGATTTCGTTGACCGGGTAATAGCAGCCGGTGGCATTGTAGAATTTATCCCGGCAATGCTGACAGCCGCAGCCGTTGTACCAGTAATGCAATTCGTCGATCTGGAAGCCATCCACCCCCGCTTTGACCAGTTCGGCAAGATAGTTGTAATAACGCTTGCAGAAAGCCGGGTCGGAGATACAGAGCTGGTAGCTGGGCAGCATGGTAACGGTATCACGGGCGGCTTCGTTGAGCATTTCTGCCAGCGAGCGGAACCCGGCGTCGATATTCCAGCACAAGGTTGCGTCGTGGTGGTCAATAACTTTAAGACCGCATTTATCAGCCGCCTGACACATCACTTTGAATGCGTCGATCCCCCGCTGGATATGGTTGATATAAGTGTGGCGGCTGTGCATGCCTGAAAACATCACCGCATCGTACTTTTTACCGGCAGTTTTGCTTTTTAAAAGTGCATCGGCTTTTTCCGGAGTATCAGCTTCGCTCAAAGTTGAGGAGTTGCTCAAGGCTTTGAACCAGTGCCCGCCGTTGAGCCAGTTATTTTCCGGAGCGTTGATGTCGGGCAAAACCACCTCTTTTTTGAGCTTTTTGAACGGTCCGGCAGCCTCTTTGCCCGGCTGGGGCAAAACAAATGTATCGGCAGCCAGAGCAAAGACCGGCTTTCTTTTATAGTCGATATTGCGGTAGACCGATGCCGGTTCAAAACCGTCAGAAACCCAGAACCCGCGGTTGAAGAAGAAGTCTTCCGCATCAGCAGTAAGGAACTGCAACCCGATGGCGGAAACAATGAATTTACCCTCAAATTTTATATCGATAATGCCATCTTTCCCGACATGGAAAGTTTTGCTGGCAACATGAGCTGTACCGGGCTTGATGCTGATATTTTTTTCCAGAACTTCGCCGTTGACCGAAACCGAGAAGTTGTTTGCCGTACCGCTGCCGTTACCGGCACCTGTTGTGACCACATAAAAACCGGGAGCCAGATCGCTGCGGCGGAAGGTGGCATCTTTTCCGGCAAGATGCGAATAATAGGCCCCCTGTTTATGAGCAGTGTGTTCCTCAAGCTCCGGAAATCCGACCCACCCGGCACGGTTGCGTTTGGTGTAGCTGCGTAAATTCAAAGCAGTATAGCAATCGGCAGTTTCGCTGGCACCGAAGCTGTAAAGATTCAGCGGAGCAAAGGCGTCAGGATAACGGAACTTGCGTTGAGCATGAAGTTTATCATAATCGGCAAATTCGCCTTCACGGATCACGACTTTCAAACCGGTAAAGTCATGGGCAGTCGTGACGAAGGTACTGCTGGTAAAAACCAGTTCATCATACTTTTTTTCCACATTCCACACGCCCCGGACAGCTCCGCCGCGGTAGGTTGTGCAGTAATCCCCGGCACCGAAGGGACAGAAGTCAAAAATGATTTTCTTATCGCCTTTTTCTGCCGCCAGAAAACGCCACGGCCGCTGGGGGTAGGGCTTATCGGCATCGCTGGTTTTGAATTCGCCCTGCACTGGAATAAATGCTCTGCCGTTGCCGGAAAGAGCTTCGTATTTGCCGCCGGCAAAAACGCTGAACGGCAATCTTATAGACATGCCGCGGGTGCGGTCTTTCTCAAAAATCGGCACATCGCAGGAGAGGCTGATCTCCACACAGTTATCCGCACGCAGAGCGATCTCCCGGCGGTATTTATGTTTGGGGTCGTCGTTCCACGCGTTCCAGACTTGGGAACCATCGGGCAAAACTTTATGCTCGAACCTGGTGGGCGGTGCCGGAACACTTATATCGATGGCTTTGACCAATACTTCGTTGTTGTATTTGATGACCAGATCATTTTTTTTGCCGGTAACGGAAAAAGTTCCGGCAAAGATGGTGATTGCGGAAAACAATAATGTTATTAATGCTGAAAATTTCATGGAGCTACTCCTTGATAACAAATAGTTTTATCTGTTTAATATACCATTAAGCAGAATAATTGCCAACTGCAAATAAAAATTTTTCCGCAAAGCGGGCAATACGGTTGATGGCGCCTGACTGCGGGGCAAGCCCGGCGACACGGTAGATGCTGCCTGACTGCGGGGCAAGCCCGGCAACACGGTAGATGGCGGCTTATTGGGAAATTTTGAGAAGATTTGGGAGGGTTTGAGAAAAATTGGGAACATTGCCGCCTAAACTATGCAATAGTATGCGGTAAAATCTCATACACTCCCATACACTCCCATACACTCCCATACACTCCCATACTTTCCCATACTTTCCCATACCCGCCGAGCGGTTCGCCGCGGCAAGGCAGCTGGTCTATCCTGTTGCGGCAAGCAAAAGTGCGATCCGCCTACGCATAAAGCTACGGCGGACAGGGCAAAGGTTGAGATTTTGCAAGGCGGACAAGCGAAGGAGCATACCCCCGTATGTGATCCGTCTTCGCCAAAGGCTCCGCCGTGACAAGCAGAGCGGTTCGCCGCAGCAAGGCAGCTGGTCTATCCTGTTGCGGCAAGCAAAAGTGCGATCCGCCTACGCATAAAGCTACGGCGGACAGGGCAAAGGTTGAGATTTTGCAAGGAGCGAACCATGGTATCCCGCAAAAATAATTGGTCTATCCTGTCGCGGCAAGCAAAAGTGCGAGCAAGATTCGAGTTTTGCAAGGAGCGAACCGAGGGAGTGAACCTTTGTTCTCGACCGAGGCGAACGACGCAGCAAGGCTCGAATATTGCCGCAATTTTGCTTGCCAGTATAAAAAAAACGACCAGCTGCTGCTGGTCGTGCCCCGCACTCAAACCCTGTTGTCCCCCATGAGAAAATAGGGTAAGTGCCCCGGATAAAGTTATGCTTATTGTTTTTCAGCCCAAACGCTGTCGGGCATGAAGTCGTTGATAAAGCTGCGGACGATTTTTTCCAAACCGGCTTCACCAAATTCCCAGTTGACGAAATCGCTGCCGAGAGCATCGGTGATATTCCGCTGATCGAAAGTGATGTTGCTGGCAAAGTACGGAAGCAGATCGCCGAGGAACTTGCTCATAAGATTGCTTTCGTTGCTTTCTTCGCCGGAAGCGTTGTCAACACTGATTTCCACATTGCTGATTTTAAGGGTGTTGCAAATTGCACGCTGGATCTGATAGGTCTGCACGGGGCTGTTGCCGGTACAGTGATAGGTGCGGTTGCAAACGGGCTTCTGGAACAAAGCGGTGATTGCCTGCTGTACATAGTCGATGGGGACAAAGTAGACCCGTTCGGAGGCAGCTGTACGGAAATGCAGCCCCATATCGACCCAGTCGGCGGGGTTCAAACCGGCTTTCATGCAGCGGTTCTGCTTAAGTTTGGCAAGGAATTCCACAATACGGTAGAATGCCAGCGGGCGGCGGACTCTGCCGTCACTCAAACGGCCGGTGATGATTGCCGGGCGGTAAACGCTGAAAGGTATACCGCTGTTGCGAACCAGCATTTCTGCCTTGAATTTGCTTTCTTCATAGGGATTGTTGAATCCGCTGTTGAGTGCCTGTTCCTCGGCTGCTCTGCCGGAGATCTTGCCTGCAACATAAGCGGTGCTGACATAGTGCAGCTCTTTGACATTCAACAACTGAGAAAGTTTGACCATGTTTACAGTGCCGCCGTAATTGATCCGGAAAGTTTTGCCGGTGGGGTCTTTACCCAGATTGACATCGGCGGCACAGTGGAACACACGGTCGACATCCTTGAGTATATCCATCTTGGCAAGTTCTTCTGGAACAATATCGACTACATCGCCGTCAATAACTTCGACAGCGGCAAGAACTTTATCGGTCAGTTCCGGACAGTGGTCAAAAACGCACTGTTCACGCAACACTTTAGCCACACGGTCAGCAGCTGAACCGCCGCCGTTGGAACGGGCAATGCAGACAAACCGTTCTGCGGGTTTCTCTTTAAGCAAGGCAACAACGAAGGCACTGCCGACTAATCCGGTTACACCCGTAAGTAAGATCTTTCCCATAACAATCCTGAATGTTGATGTTTTTTATGTTCAAATTAATGCAATATACTCTATAATATAGACCCATTTGCCCAAAAAGGCAAATATTCTCTCATTTTATTTCAATATACGCATTGAAAAGCAGTTTTGAAAACATCAGCTGCCGCTGGCTGCCGGCTGCATTTTTGCCGGATACCAGTATTCCCGGAAGCACCATGGAGCAGTATCTATGCGGTCTCGACTGATCACATAGGGAAAGTTCTGCATAAGGTAACTGTAACTTACGCCGCCATCCAGCAGTTCCACCAGGCGTTTACCATCTTTATAATTAAAGCCGCCGCTGCCGTTTCTTGCCGGGAGTTTTCCGGCAGCCGGGCCGTATGACTTATGCCAAATTTTGGCAACCTGGAACTTTACTTTCTGGCCAGATACATATTCTTCCTGTTGGGGATTACGCCACAAATGTTCGATAAGTGCTTTGCGGGCAAAGGCTTCAGCTTGAAAACTATCCATACCTTCAGCTACTTTGGCTTCCACAATGCTGTTCCACGCTGCCGCTTCACGCAATGCCATAAACCGGTGATTGTGCCCGCTTTGGCGGTATTCATCTGTCCACAGCAAATTTACCAGCTCCGCAGAAAGTTCAAACTGATTGACCCGGCAGTGAAGCTCCCGGAGCATCAAATCTTTGAGCCTGCTTTCCCACGAAGGATCTTTGGAGAGCAGCCGGATATTGTTTTTGCGGTGAACTGAATGGGTCATTTCGTGAACCACTACGCTGGAACAGAGTATCAGGTTGTGCATTCTCACATGTTTGCACCTGCCTTTGAGGAAATTGGAATTGAGTTTTATAACCCCGGGCGAGTAGGTGCCCCAGGTGGAATCTTTGGGGAACTTGACAAACTGAAACGCAAAATCAAACCGTTCTTCCAACTGGGCTATGACCTTTTTGCCGATAGAAGAATTTTCCACATTATCCAGCACTTTACTCAAAAACTGCCGTTCTTCCGGCGAAAGTCTGGAGTTTTGCAGGCACTCCTGCAAACTTTTATAGTAAACGATTTGCCGGTGATTGTGCCGGTGGAGATGTTTCCGGCCGGGAGTGTGTTGCCGGAAATAATTGTGATCTGCTGCTGCAAGGCTGTGTGCAGATACGGCAAAAGTTAAAACTGCCGATAATACAGTTATCATGCTCCTGAAAAATATCATACAAATCCCCCTTTGGAAATAATCATAGTGAAATATAACATAAAAAATACACAATGCAAACTGTATAACTTGATTAAGTCAGGGTATATTAAAAAATACCGGTTTTTCCGGGAAAGTTTCTATTGATGCAACAAGCTTGCTATCTTGCTGATAAAAAGAGGTTTTCAAACGATTCCGTAATTTGTATATCCTTAATTAAAAGCAACTTATCAAAGTGATATATGTCGGTTATTTACAAAAAAGTTGATTTACTGCACTTGAAAAAAACCATAGTTGCTATATAGTAATCACTCAAAACCGGAGGATTTCTATTGTATGCGTTTGAGTGATTTGCCGATAATCAATCCGGCTAATGCAAATCAGCCCAAATATCTGCAAATAGCCGCAGTGCTGGAAGAGTATTTGCAGCGAGCCAACCTTGCTGAAGGCGAACGGTTCTTTTCGGATCGTATGCTGGCACAGCGTTTTTCCACTACTTCGGTAACGGTGGCACACAGTTTGAACCATCTGGTAAGCAAGGGTCTGCTTTGCCGCCGCCGGGGTTCCGGCACTTACATCGGCAAGCGGGTGCCGGATCGCAACAGCCGTTTGCGTATCGGTATAATCTGCCACGAAATAATCTCACCTGACGAGTGCTATGTAACGCCGGTACTGCGTAAATTCAGCGAATTTTTTGACAAATGCAACTGCGAATCTATCTCTTTCAAAGGCGAGCCGGAGGATTGGCGGCGGTTGATCAGGGAGTATGACCTTGCCGGGGTGATGATCTTTGTACCCAAAGGGGATTTCAAAGATGAGCTTGTCAAGCTGCGGCAGGAAGCTGTTCCGGCAGTTTCCATAGGTTACGCCATGCCGGAACTTCCAGGTGTATCCTTTGGTACGGATCATGGAGCAACCATCAGAAAAGCCGTGGAACACCTTTACACGCTCGGCCACCGGAAAATTGCGGTCATTTACAGTAAAGAGCAAGCCTCCGGCGAAGTTTTTGAGCGTAATTACCGTCAGGCAATGTGGAATTTTCAACTGCCGGCACACCCGGCGTGGAGTATAGATTCAGCGTGGGAAAAGAACCGCGATATAGAAAAGTCCGCCGAACGGTTCTGGCAGATATTCAGCGAGTTGCGGCAACAGAACGATTTGCCCACCGCACTGCTGGTGACCAATGTGCTGGATGCCGCACCGCTTTACTGCATGGCAAAAAAGTATAAGTTGAATATTCCCGGCGACTTATCGCTTATAGCGTTTGACGACCCGCTGTTTTCTTCCCAGCTGGAGCCGCCGCTGACCGTTATCGGGCAGGATCTGGATAATATAGCGTTGAATGCCGCAAGTGCTTTACTGGCAATGATCGAAAGCAGAGATATTTCAGAAACAATCATATATAAACAACCGGAGTTGATTCAGCGCGGTTCCGTCCGCAAGATCGACTGCTAATTCACTTGGGAGGTAAAAACAATGTTTAAGTGGAAACGATTTTTGACTGTTGCAGCTGCCTTTGCGGCAGTTGGTTCGCTCGTTGCCGCCCCGGCAACAGCAACCGAAGAAGAGATGTTTCAGCAATTTGAGAAGCTCAAAAACAAAAAAGTGCTGCTCTGTCAGGCATGGACTGACCGCACGCCGGATGTGGTCGTAAAAAATATTGATTTGCTGAAACAATACTTTGACGGCGTATTTGTTGAAATCTACGGCAGAGGACATAAAGACCCAAAAGGCGAAACCGCCAGCAGCCGCCGTGCTTTGCAGAAAGATTTTGAGTTCAAATATGAGTGGTTCGCAGGAGAAGTGCCCAAGATAAAGAAGTTCACCTCCAACGGCCTCAAAGAGAGCTTCATCGGTACCTGCGTGCGGTATGGCGATCTGGACTGGTTCAACGACAAGCATTGGCAGATCGCCTGCAACAATTTTGGCGTAATGGCAAAAATCGCTAAAGAAGGGGGCATGAAAGGTATTGCGTTTGATGCAGAAATGTATGCCTTCAAGCAGTTCAACTACCAGCCCTACTGCGGCAAGAGCCGCCACCAGATCTGGATGAAAGCCCGGGAGCGGGGCAAACAGTGGATCACGGAGGTGCAGAAAAACTACCCCGGGATCACGATTTTCTGCTTGTTCCTGCACTCTTTGAACTACGAACTTCTGGGCACTGCCGACAACAACGCTTACGCTCAAGGCAATCTGTTTGTGGCCTTTTTCAACGGTATGCTCGACGGTCTTGACCCGGCAACCAGATTGATCGAAGGCAACGAGTATTACACCTACCGTGCCAAGAGCCGCCGCCATCTTGACTACGCTCTGGCACAGGAACGGATGCTGTTCAACAGTCAGGTGCTGCCGGAAAACCGTACCAAAGCCAAGGCACAGATCGCTTATGCTCCGGCAATTTACATGGATGCCTATTTTGCTGAACCCAAAAAGATGAGTGCCTTCCACCGGACTATCTACGATATAATGACTCCCGGACTGGCGTGGAACGATCCCAAGCGTATGGAGGCATTTTACCGCAACTTTGCCGAAGCGGTACGCTCCAGCGACGAATATGTGTGGCTCTATCAGGAAAAAGTCCGCTATTTCGGGCGGGATAAAAAGTATATCGACAACCAACTTATGCAGGAAGCCTTCCCCCAACTCCTGCCCTACATCAAGGCGGCAAAATCCCCTGCCACGCTGGAAAAATACTGGCTGGAACGGGTCAAATCCGAAAAAGTCCTCAATCTCGTCAAAGGCGGGGATTTTGAAAACGATGCCTACAAAAAATGGTATTTCTGGCAGCGTACCAAAAATAAGCACAAGGAGAGCGGTTTCTTTATTGCTCCGGGTATGGGCGTAAACAAATCCCGGTGCATGGTTGCCAAAAATCTGGGCAAATCCGGTGGATCGTTCTTTGTAAAAAATATCAAAGTCAAACCCAACACCCAGTATATGCTTTACGGTAAAATCAAGCGTACCGAAGCCGGTTACGGAGCTCTTTCCATAATGTTCCAGCAGGGCAATGCGTGGGATTACAATACCTTTACGCCCCTGATCAAGATAGCTCCCCGCACCATGAAAGCCGGGGAATTTGAGGAAGTTACCGGCATATTCACCATGCCCGAATATATAAACACCGTGGGCGTGGCGTTAAGTACCGGCGAACAACGCAACCGCCACGATTTCATCTACTTTGACGAAATCGGGCTTTACGAACTGCCCACCAGATAAATGAGGTGATCTATCATGAAAAAAAGCTCTTTTACTTTGATCGAACTGTTAGTAGTCATTGCTATTATCGCCATTCTGGCTGCCATGCTTCTGCCCGCCCTTTCCGCCGCCCGGATGCGTGCCAAAGACTCGGCTTGCAAAAGCACCCTTAAACAAATGGGCACTGCCACCTTGCTTTATTGCGACGACAACAAAGAGTGGATACCGCTGGCAAACGGCTCCACCAACTTTGCCGCTTACGGCTGGCAATATCTCATTGCTCCTTACATGTCGGGCTTTCAGACCAAAAATGCCACCGATGATCTGCTTGCCAGCCGCAGTCACCTTTTTCTCTGCCCCGGCGAAGCCAGACCCATCAATTACAGCGGTCATAAAGTTGGCGTAGACTACAAGTGGAGCCACTACACTGTAAACTGCTATTTGTGCGGGAAAAAATCTTTTGCCGAAAAAAATGCCGGAAAAGTCCGCACATTGGGCGAAATCGAAGATGCCAGCAAAGCGATCTATCTATTGGATAACGAAAATACTGCTGAAAACGGCATCATCTACTCCAGTTACGCATCCTATCGCCACAGCGGCAACAGCCGTACCGATTTGAGTGCAGCCATCCAAGACAGCGATATGACCAATGTCCTTTACATCGGCGGCAATGTGGAAAGCCGCAACTATGCTTCGATCAAAGCGTGGAATTATCTGGTGGTGGGCTTTGACTACACCAAAGGTGCCGATGCTCCGTAATAATGCAGCCCCAACAAGATCTACCGGGAGTTTTCCCGGTATTTTTTTGGCGGGTGGTGGCGGTATTTTTTGAAGATCCTGGAAAAATAAAACTCATCTTCAAAGCCGCATTCATGGGCGATCTCCCGGACAGTTAGATTGCTGCCGCTTAAAAGTGCCGCCGCTTTTTCCAGCCGTGCCGCCAATAAAAATGCCCCCGGCGGCACCTGAAAGAACTGTTCAAACAATCTGCGGAAATGAGCATAGCTCACTGAAAGTTTCCGTGCCTCTTTTTCAAAATCCCAATGCAGTTCCGGCCGGGAGCTGATTTTTTCCGTTAAATGCGAAAACGCCTGAAACCGCTCGTCCGCCCGATGTACGCCCGAAGTATCGGAAGATTGCATCATCAGCAGCAGTTCTTCCAAAGCCAGCACCGCATGGGCGTGGTTTTCCGGCGAATAAGGCAGCATGAGCAATGTGCGTATGGAACGCATTTTCCGCATGAATTTATCCGGCTCGTTAAGGTGTATAAGGGCGTTCTTACTGCGTTCGACCAGCAACCCTCCTGCCAGATAACGCTGGACCCGCTCGCCCTTGAAACATATATATATTTTGTCTTCGATCCCCTCTTCCTGGTCGGCGGCACCATAAACAAAACTCATACCGGGGGCGGTCACAAATACGCACGCATCGTGGGTATATTCAATATTATCGTTGACTTTGAGCATGAAATGCCCCCGGCGGCTGAACTGCAATCCCCAGTAATCAAAATCACTGCGACAAGTCACCGTTGACGATCTCCGCAAGTCCCCATGACAGACAAACTCTATATCCGAAAAATAGTCTATGCTCATAAAATCCATGCTTTCGCATAAAAAATCTATTTGATAAATTGAAAAAGCGGTCTATATTAAGATAGTTCAGATTGATTTTCAAGTCAAATTAAAAAACCAAAAAATCCATTTTTTAACCGGCGGCGGATTTATTCCGATAAGTTTCGGAGAGAAACGCTGCTTAAAATGAAAGGCTCTTATTATGAGCGAAAAAGTAAAAGTTGGTATCTGGGGATTGGGTCGTGCCGGGGGCGGTATGCACATGCGGGAAATCGAAGCAAACAAAGACATTCTGGAAATCGTCGCCGTTTGCGATATTGACGCCGAGCGTGCCGAAAGTTTCGGCAAAAAACTCAATGTGCCGTATTACAGCGATCCGGCAAAGTTCCTTGCCGACAAAAACATCCAGCTGGTTTCGGTAGCCACTTTCTCGCTGGATCACATCCGCCACACCCGTCAGGCTTTGGAAGCCGGGTTCTGTGCTTACATCGAAAAACCCATTGCCGCCAGCCGTGCCGAAGCTGAAGAACTTGTGGAACTGGATAAAAAATATCCCGGCAAACTCTTTGTCCGTCAGAACCGCCGTTTTGAAACCTGTTTCCAGCATGTGCGGGAAATCATCGACTCGGGTATTCTGGGCAAAGTCCACACCATCAAACTCTGCCGCAATGCTTTCAGCCGCCGCGACGACTGGCAGACCTTGCTTGCCAACAACGGCGGTCAGCTCAACAACTGGGGTCCGCACCTTATTGACCACGCTTTGCAGTTCCTGAAATACGAAGTCAAATCCGTCTGGAGCGAACTGAAACTCATCGCTGCCCAGGGCGACGCCGAAGACTGCGTGAAAATCATCATGCAGGGCAAAGACGGCTTGACTGTGGATATTGAAATTTTCGGCGGCAACGCTCTGCCCGACAATATCTACGAAGTATACGGCAGCCGCGGTGCCCTGCTCGTTGAAACCGAAGATGACATCAAACTGCGTTATATCGAACCGGATTACGAACTCAAGCCCTATCCGGTGAACACCGGCCATCCGGCGGGCTTTAAGTTTGCCGACAACGCCGATATACCCTGGCGTCGGACTACCATTATGGTAGAACCCAAACTCAAGGTGGATATGAACAGCTGCTACCGCTATGTAGCCGAAAGCATCCGCGATGGCAAAGAATACCCCATCAAGCTTGCCGAAGCCCTCGCCGTAGTGGAAATCTGCGACATTGTCAAAAGCCAGAGTGCATTTTACAATAAGGAACTTGCCAAATGAGGAAATCTCAAATTGCAACCCAGTGCTATACCCTGCGTGACTTTATGCACACTCCAGGCGGCGTAGACCGTGCCTTTGCCAAACTGCGTGAGATCGGCTTTGAAGCTGTGCAGATCTCCGGCGTGCCGGTGGCTCCTGCTGAAGTCAAAAAGTATGCCGACTTGAACGGCATGACCATTTGTGCCACCCACGAAGGCGGCGATGCTATTCTCAACAATATTGATGCAGTTATCGAAAAGCTCAATTTGTATAACTGCCGCCATACCGCATTCCCCTGTCCTTTTGAAAAGCAGGTGATCGATATGGGTATGACTCTTGACCTTGCCAACGCTCTGGAAGCCGCTGCAGTCAAGATGGAAGCCGCAGGCAAATGCTTGAGCTATCACAACCACAATATTGAATTCCGCAAGATCGACGGCAAACGCATTTTCGATATCATTCTGGAAAATGCTCCTACCATGAAGGCAGAAATCGACACCTACTGGGTGCAGATGGGCGGCTGCGATCCGGTGGAATATGTGGAAAAATATGCCGGTCGTCAGGAGATCTTCCACCTCAAGGATTTTGGCGTGGTCTATCCCCGGAACTCCATCATGGTACCGGTGGGCAGCGGAAACCTCAACTGGAACAAGATCCTGCCCGCCGCCGAAGCCGGTGGTGTGGAGTGGTTCATCATCGAACAGGATCAGTGCCAGAAAGATCCCTTTGATTCGCTGAAAGACAGCTTCGATTACCTGATGAAAAACTTCGTCAAGTAATCAAAAGTCAAAAGAAAACAAAGGGCTGCAGCCAGACAAAAAGTCAAGCCGCAGCCCTTTTACTATTCGCTATGTTCCCAACAAAAGTTTATTGGGAGCCTTGGGGAACAGAACCAAATTATTTCACTTTTTTCATGTAACTTGAAACACATTCAGCAAAAATCAAATCATCTTCAGAATCAATATCAACTGCTTGCTGCCAAGTTATTTCTACAAATTTATGCTGGCTGCCATAAAAACTTTTATCCCGTTTCAACGATTCAGTTTTAGCAATCCATACAGCTCCAGTAGGGCAATACAGTTCCGGTAGGTCTTGCGATCTTATGTAGGTATTCTCAATCAATCGCTTACCATTACCTTCTTGGTCAACTTTTAATGCCCACCATGGATTCATCCAGCCGAACTTAAAACATGAAATTGAAAACTCATGGTTTTTAGTGCAATGTTCTTCAAACACTCTTTTTATGCATTGATCATCACGCAAAGGGCAATTTGCCATCAGTTGAACTACATTTTCATATTTTTCACCGAAGTAATCTTCTGCTTGTTCAAGAGCGAAAAGCGTCGCCTCGCTTACCGGGGTAAAATCATCTGCGGCCTGACTTCGTAAAAATGGCACTTCTGCCCCGGCAGCAACGGATACTTCTGCAATTTCTTCAGAGTCTGTACTCACAATAACTCTGGCAAATAAACCACTGTTGATCGCCGCTTCAACAGTATGGGCTATCATCGGTTTTCCATTGAACAAACGAATATTTTTTTTGGGGACCCGCTTGGAACCCCCGCGGGCAGGTATAATTGCAATTTGTTTATTCATTACTTTATATCTTCCCAACGCAATACGTCGTCTTCAAGAATATCTCTGGTAACAGTTCTGCCGTACAAATTGGGTATTTCGTTGGGCGGAATACCCAGCCCCGGGCGTTTGGCTGTAAGGTCTTCCGGAGTGATCACACTGCCTTTGGCAATGGGACGGGTGGCAACCACGCTGCGACGGAACTTGAGCTTTTTAGCTTCTTCATCAGCCGAAACCCGACGGACATAACTGCCCATGGATTGAGCAATGATTTTTGATTCTTTTACCAACAAACGCAGCTCCGGCGGATCGGCAGAGATCATGTGGTCCCACCCCGGCAAATCTTTGTCGATCGTGAAGTGCTTTTCAATAACACATGCACCCAATGCCACTGACGAAATGGGGATCGTGAAACCCATGGTGTGATCCGAAAAACCAACCGGATAACCGAAGGTCTGCTGCAGCATGGTTATATTTCGCAGATTTATATCTTCGTATTTGGGCGGATAGATCGCTATGCAGTGCAGCAGCACGATCTTGTTATTGCCCTCTGCTTCGATGGTCTTGACTGCCGTTTCGATTTCAGTAAGCGTACTCATGCCGGTTGAAAGCAAAACCGGTTTGCCGGTACGGGCTATGTGCTGCAACAGCAGCAGGTTGTTTATATCCATAGAGGCTACTTTATGGAATGGTACATCCAATTTTTCCAGAAGATCGACTTCATGATTGGCAAAGGGACTGGAGCAGAAATCAATGTCGTTTTCGTCGCAAAACTCTTTAAGTTCGTAGTGCTGTTCCGGCCGCAGATAATATCGTTCGCACATTTCACGCAAAGAACCGAAATGCTTTTTGGGACTGTCGTTGTATTTGGTATTGCGTTCATATTCTTCCCGGGCAATCAATGTTGCAGGGCTCCAGGACTGGAATTTGACCGCATCGGCTCCGCAAGCTTTGGCAGAAAGGATCATCTCCTTGGCCAGCATCATATCGCCGTTATGATTGGAGCCGATTTCAGCAATAATATATGGTTCGCAGAAATTACAGATCTCTTTACGGGGGGTTAATTGAATCTTTTCCATCTATTCTCTCCCTTGAGTTCTTAAAGTATCTTAAATAATATTAAGCGAAATATAGCATGTTTTTTACGAAATGCAATATTAGCTGCTGTTTTACAAACGACAAAAGCCGGTTTTTTCTTTGTTTTTCTCTGTTTTCAGTTATCTGCTTGATCGCAGGCTTCGCTGATTGCCTGGTTGGATTTGAAGGTTTTTTCTCCCCACCAGAGTGCTACAACATGCTTTTGTTCAGGGGTTATTTCAAAAGAATATTTACTGAAATAATCAGCAATAGCTGCAAACTGATTACTGATTGGTTGAGGACGGTCTGTTTCCGGCTTTGCATTCATAAATTTTGTTTCCTGCTGGATAATGCAACAGGGCTTGTTCAACGCTGTGGCATATCCGATATGAGTGCCTGTACCATTGCTTATGATCATATCACTCAAGGTCAGCAGATCTTTTTGCCGGTTGAGGAAAAAAGGATCCTCACGGCGGCCGGCACAGGCTATTTTATAACCTGCTTCAATATATGGCTTTGCGGCTCCCAGCAGCAGATCGTGCCAATAGACGGATACGATCACGGTATTAAAATCATTTTTGACCTTGTTGATCTCGTTTATAAATTTTTGCGTATCATACATGAAATGAGCTGTTTCTATGGAATGCAGCGGGTAGGCAAGCAAAACTCTGCCTAATTCTTTTTTTAAGTTCGCCAGCTTATGGGCGGGTAGAAAATTATCTGCGTAATTGATATATGCTCCAACGGCTGTAACATTGATGTTTTTCTTATTTTTGCGTTTTAAGTAATCTTCAACAACCGCCTTGCGGCGTTCGCCGAATGTTACAATGTTTTTTACCGGGAATATATTTTGCTGCAAGAACAAATCGCAGTCTAAGGCAATGTCTGAATCAGAAACATAGACTCCGTGTTCAACAATGGTATTTATTGCTGATAAATTTAATTTTTTAAGTATTTTGTGGTGCCCATAATATCTTGTCTGCATCGAAAGTGCCAACCCGGTTGAAAACCGGAGTTTCAACAGCTTTTGCCAGTTGAAAAAATCTGTTTTCCGGGAGATGAGGTAATAAAATGGATAAGCTGCTTCGCCTATGACTTTTAAGGTTGATTTATATAAAAAAATGCAAATTCTTAAAATTTTATTCATAACTCTATCCTATATTTTCAAAATGCTTTCATCAGTGAACGCCGCCGTGGTTTCTTTGAATATTGCAACAGCAGATTTCCCGAAGAGAAGGAGAAATAATGCCCAGGGCAACAGCATATATGCTACGCTTTGTTCCAATACAAAGCAGAAAAATGTCATCCAGAATACCAGAGAAAAATCCCAATTTACCATTTCCCTGATAAAATTTGTCCGGTTGACTTGCAGCCTTTTAAGAGCATAAGCGTTGATAATAAGTGAGTAGATCTGGTAGGATATCAGTGTGCTCAAGAGCGAAAAACCTATACTCAGATTCATTACTTTGGTCAAAACCAATAACCCGCCAATATTCAGCAGCAGGGCGGCAACTGCTGCCAGAGCAATAAATTTTTCATGATTTTTTACAATCAGATAGATATTGTAGCCAAAACAGCCGGAATAGGAAATCAGTGAGCACAAGATCATGCCGAATAAAAACATACTTTCATAATATTGTCTGAAAATATGGAAAAACAGAAACTGCCCGGTCATGGCTGTAAGGAAAATAATATAAATACATGTCAGGTATTTTGAACGCAAAGACTTTATTGTCTGCAGTATGGCAGTATTCTCTTTTTTGTTTAAAACATCCATTAACTTGGGATATAAAATAAAAATAATACTGTCAACCAGCAGGATTATTCCATTAGCCAATATCAGGGCAAAAGAAAAGTAGCCGAACTCTTTAACTGAAAAATGGTTGCTTATGATCAGCTGGGTGCTGTAAGTGATCATTAAAAAACAAGTGTTGAAAAAGAACATGAAAATCCCCTTTTTCAATATTCTTTCAATCAATCTTAAATTGAGAAAGTCCTGCCAGAAAATCTTTGCCTGCTGAAAGAAAATAACGCTTGAAATTACTGAAGTAAGCAGCAGTGACCAAACCAGCAGATGCAGCAGAGCTTTGCCTTCTGCCATAAAGAGTACTGCCAGCATGCACAGCGGCCATAAACTTTGAAAAAACATAATGGGAAAAAGCTTATTTTGGATTCGCATTATATTGATGAAATATGTGCAAATCTGCTGAAAAAAAATAATAGAACAGACAAAATAAATATAAGATCCCAAATGATATTTTTCAAACAATGTTATACCGAATAATCTGTCATATAACAGCACTGAAAAACTTAATGCTCCGGTCAGGCAGGCCAGAAAAAACGAATTGCAGGTATATGCATTTGTCAGCCTGCGGCTTTTTTTGTTCTGAACAAGAAACACGGTGGCGGCATTGCCGATTCCCAGATTCAGGCAGCCGCCAAGAGTGGTCAGCAGTGTGATAAAGCTCCACAAACCATAGTTGTATACGCCCAGCCGGACTGCTGTAAACAACGAGGCAATAAACTGAAGAGCCATGATCCCGTAGCGGCTTGCCACATACCAGAAAACTTGATTTATAAAGATTTTTTTTAACAAGTCAATCATTGCTTTTTCCGGAAATTCAGCATTTTATGGAACAAATACAGCAGCACTGACTGCTTCTCCTCCAACATAATATAGCACTGATTTACAACTTTTGCAATATAGAGTTGCAATATTGCTATTTTGGTGATAAATTATATCGTTAATTAAAGCTTTTTGAGGTATTTGTTATGGTCAGGGTTTCGGTTTGTGTTCCCATTTATGGAGTTGAAAAATTTATTGAACGCTGTGTTTGTTCGCTTTTTGAACAAACCATGACGGAAGGTATCGAATTTATTTTTGTGGATGATCGGTCGCCGGATAACAGCGTGAAAATCCTGGAAGATATTTTAGAGCGTTATCCTTTACGCAAAGCCCAAACCCGCATTATCCGACACGAAAAAAATCAGGGGTTGGTGCGTGCCCGCAAAACTGCGCTGGAGGCGGCTGCCGGCGAATATATCATTCATTGCGATTCCGACGACTGGGTGGAGCCTTCCACCTATCAAACCCTTTATGATATGGCTCTTACGCAAGATGCTGATATAGTCTGCATGGCTTATTCGCTGGATTATGACGACGCTCCTGCTAAAAGTATCCACTTGCCCAAGCCTTGCAGAAATCTTGATCCGGTCCAGCAGCTTATTGACTGCAATCTTTACTGGGGAGTGGTCTTTAAGCTGGTCAGGCGGAATGTGGCTCTGGAGGCGGTGACTTATGCCGGAGATGAGCTTTGTTTCGGTGAAGATTTGCTGCGGTCGGCTCAAATGCTTTGTGCCGCCAATAAGGTGGTTTTCTGCGATCAGCTTTTGTATCACTATTATCAGGGCAACCGCAACTCTTACACCAAAACTTTCAAGCGGGAGTTCCTCGACCAGCTGGCGGTGATCGCCCGCTGGATCGACGGCAATCTGCCCCGGATCAACACCTTGAGCTTGAAGGGCGATATTATTTTCCATGGCGTTGTCCGCGGCTTGTGGCTCAAAAACGAAATCAAAGAGCTTTTCCGGCAGGAACACTCCGCGATCGTCCGTTATCGGGGGCTGCACTTCGTAAAACGCTGTGTGGTCTTGAGCAGTTTTATATGCTATCCGCTGACTGTAAAGCTCTGTCGTTTGCTTTTCGGTCGACGCTACAACCTTAAAAAACGCTCCTGAATATTACTTTTGAGCGTTTTTATAGGTCATCAAACAGAATATTTTCAATATCAGTTCTGCCGGCAGCAGCAGCAGGATTTTTCCGGCAATTTGCCGCAATTTCCCCGATAACGGCATCTTCTGACCGGTTCGGTGGTAATGGCCTTTTTGAATTT
>JAZSHD010000222.1:0-9363 GCA_045533055.1 Victivallaceae bacterium
TGAAGGCTGTCTTTGAAGGTAAAAAAGAACTTTTCAAAGGGCTGGCAATCTATGATAAGCCGTATGACTGGAAACCGTATCCGGTGGTTCATTTGGATATGAATGGGCGGGATTTCAGTACCCTTGAAAAAATGGAAGAGCGTTTTCAGCAAATGCTTCTTGAACAAGCAAGTATCAATAATGTAAAGCTGCAACTTTCAGCTTCTGATACGATGTTTCATGCCTTGATAAAGGCATTGCATGACAGAGATGGTGATGTTATCGTACTGCTGGATGAGTATGACAAACCTATTCTCAATAACATAACCCGGGAAAACCGTTCTGATTTTCTTAACGCATTAAGAACATTTTACTCGGTTCTGAAAGAAAAAAACGGAATGCTCCGTTTTGCTTTCATTACCGGCGTCAGCAAATTCTGTCATGTATCGCTTTTTTCTGATCTGAACAATCTGACCGACATTACCATGGATGCAAGGTTCGCAACCATGTTTGGGTATACTCAAGATGAGTTGGAAGCAAACTTCGGAGACCGCATTGCAGCCCTTGCCGGGAGTACGGATATTATTGCTTATAAAGCCAAGGTAAAAGAGTGGTATAACGGTTACCGTTTTGAGGAAAATGCCCAAACGGTTTATAACCCGGTGTCTCTTGCACAATTCTTTGAAAACGGCGGTAAATTCAATAATTACTGGTTTTCCACCGGTACTCCATCGTTTTTGATGGAGCTGACCAAGCAGAAAAATTTTGATTTTGAAGCCGCTTTAAAAAATGCAGTGCCGCAAGTAGCATTCAGTGCTTTTGAAATTGACAATATCGACCCTCTGACATTATTACTGCAAACCGGCTACATTACCATCAAAGATACTGAAGAACGGTTTGAACAGACCTGGTATTTTCTGGATTTCCCCAACCGTGAGGTGGCGGGAGCATTCAGTGCCTATATTTTAAACAGCTATGCCGGTAAAACACAAACAACTTCGGTGCAATTTACTGCCGAAATCGCCACAGCTTTATTGAACAAGGATTTGAAGAAACTCCGCAAGATTATGGAAGTGTTTTTTGCCGGAATTCCTTATACTTCACACAAGAAACAGGAATCGACTTTCCAGACCATCTTTTTCTCCATATTCCGCTTGCTGGGGCTGTATATTGAAGCTGAATCCGCCACCAACGATGGCAGGATAGATGCGGTTGTGCAGACATCTGATGCCATATTCATTTTTGAATTCAAGCTGGACAACGATCCCACGGCTCTGGAACAGATCAAAGCTAAAGAGTACTTCAAAAAGTATCTGCTGGATAAGCGTGAGATCTACATCGTTGGCGTGAATTTCGATTCAGAAAGAGGCAACCTTGTCGGCTGGGCAGATGAAAAATTAGAAAAGTGATTCCGGATAATGATTGGCAATTAATTATAACGCCCCGACGCTTGATTTGAGTGCAGCCGGGGTGCTCTTTTTTAAACTTTGTTTATTACTGAAGACGCGATTTATCATGTTTTCAAGAGTTTTTACAATACCTTGCCTTCAGAAATTTTTTCTTTGCCGTTTTTGCTGAGCTCCCCGGTATTTACCTGCTGCTCCTCCAGTGATGCGATCAATTACTCCCAAACTTCAAATCAACGAAAAGATCATGCTTTCCGTTCTTTCAAGACTGATATATCCTCTTGATCGAGATCATAACAAGCCAATTGGCAAGAGTTTACGCTGGCTTGAGCCGTATTCTTTAAAGTGAAAAGGCAGGCATGAACGGAGTTTTTCAGCTTTGTAGAAAAACGGCCCCATCATGTTGCGGGGCGAGCCGGTTACTTCCAGTTCCAACAGATTATTTGCTCCAACTGTGGCACTTTCACTTAAATCAACTTCATACGGCTCCCACATGCAGTTTTTTACTGTTGCACCATTGCATTTAACTTTGCACAATGCTCCTGCAAACTCGGGCAGCTTAAGCATAAATTGCCGGTTTGAATTGCGTTTAACCCAACATTTATAAGTAATGCTGCCGTTATAAAACGGAAACCCCTGTTCTGTCCAGCTGCGGCGTATCAATTTTTCCGGCAGGGCCGTGATAATGCCGCTTGCACCATGCTGTCTGACACCGAAGTTGCCTCCGATATACACTGCTTCCAGCCCGGAAAAACGGCAGTTGTATTGAACTTGCAAAACAAGTTTATTGGTTCCATATTGCAAAATATTTTCCGGCAGCATGACTTTTTTCAATGAATTATCAAAGAAGTATGAATTTGTTTGATTGGATATTTCAATACCGTTCAAAATTATTTTGAATTGCTCCGGAGTTTCAAGTGCAAGAAAAACTTCATTCATGGCTTTGTATTCACACTCAAATTCCGCAGTGAGTTCAACACTTCCACACTCACCGCAAAAAGGCGTTTCCACCCATGGCTGAACCATACTCGCCTTTCGCACAGGAATATTCAAAGCGGTCCGGATCCTGTCATCAAGCGTCAGCACATACTCCGGCTGGTCATTGAACGCTTTGCCGCTTAAACTGCAGTTGAAATGGTCAAGAATAAGCAGATTTACATTGTTTGTCTGATAATCAAAAGTCTGCGGCAGTTCGGCATATTCGACCGCTGCCGGGTGCTCAATACTTTTACTTACCGGCAAATCTTCAGCAGTTACAATAAACAAACGGCTTTGCAGGGCGGCAAAAGATGTATGGATCAAGTACTTGCCATCGTTTTTTTCCGCATCGGCTGAATAAATTTCTCCGTTTTCCGGGTTCAATTCATATACTGTACCCTCCTGCATTGTTTGCCATTGAATATCTATTTGAGCAAATTCAGTTTTCCGTTCCGTGACCCGTGGCACGCTCCAGCCCGGAACTCTTTCTGTTGAAACCGGCACGCAAGATGCATTGACTGCAAATAACATATCAAAAGCATCTCCGTAACGGCTTTGGATAATGATTTCGCCATGGTTCTTGCTGAGTTTTACCTTCCTGAATTTTTCCAGAGTTGCCAAAGAAAACTCACGGCATTTTTCCTGTAAAGCTCCGATACGCTCATCTTTGACTCCATCGATCCTGGGAAGTGTATCATCAGTAAATATAACTATACCACCAGCCTTGCGGAACTCTGCAAGCAGTTCCCAAGTAGTTTCACGCATGGTCAGCATACGGGGGAGAACCACGGCACTGTATGCCATCAAACCCACTTGCAGTTTGCCGTCAATGACTTTGCCATCTTCGGCAAGAATACCTTCATCGCCAATATCAAAGTCAAGCGTATCACGCTGGAGCTGCATGTTCAAATCGGCAAACTCTTTATCCAGAGCATACATCCGCTTGTCGGTCAGGAAATCTTTGCAGATAAGGCACCATGCTGACTCGTTGGGCAAAAGCAGCAAAATATCGCATTTTTCCGTGCCGTGAGCAAGAATTGTGCAAATACGGGCAAAATAATCTTCGACATTTTTATACTCTTTGTACCACGGCAAATGCTCGCGGATACTTGCCGGATAGTCGCGTTTGCCTTCGCCTGCCATCGTGTAATGAGCCAGATGCTGACATCTGAAATTCACCCCGAGTGCCAGCAGCCAGTCCCCGATGGCTTTATGCCCCGCAGGAGGAAATTCCCACCCCGTACAGCCGTACAATTCGGCAAGACGATCCTTAAGACCGAACTGTCTGCCCGCTGAACTCAACTCTCTGGCAATAAAATAATTTGAGCTGAACTCCGAAAGCATATCGATCCCAGGCATATCCATATAGCGGTAATAACGCATGGGGCTGCCGCAGTTCCATACCTGCCGGGCAAGATAATCTTCGCCCATAACATGACCGGTGTAGCACAAATTATGTTTTTTGCACCAGTCGCCGATCGGTTTACCATAATTTTTCAGGAACAATTCGGTCATAACTTTTATATAGTGCATACGGGATACGGGAAATTCGCACTCTTTTACATCAAAAAACAACTCATAAATACGTTCAGTAATATCATATCCGTAGCGTTCCAGAATAATATCTCTGATCTGCATATCAAAAGTTGTGCTGTATTTGGTTTCGTTGAGCCAATCCCGTTGAGTAACTGCATAACCGTACTGCGGTTCATCGGTAAAAATCCCCGGAACCCGCCCGCCGAACTTGCTGCCGCACTCCTGAAAATATTTTTCATGCGTCAAATCAATGAATTTCTGCACTGCCTCCGGCTTCAGCGGATTGAGGTAACTGCAATCATTGTACCAGCTGTAATCAAAGTCTGCACAAAAAACGAACTGCAATAATGTTTCGCCTTTGGTTACTTCAGCGGGAGTTGATATTTTACGGACTTTTTCTGCATTGATTCCGTCAACCACAGCGGCAAAAAGTCCGATCGCCTCCCGGTCGACCTCAAAAGTGGCACATTCTTCGTAAGGTACTTCCGTAAGAAATATCAAGTGCAAACGGTTTTCCGGTTCTTTAGTCACCAAGCCGCCAGCATAGCCCGACGGCCAGCGGTCTTCATCGTAAAGCCAGGCATCCATATCCTGGATTTCAGCTTCTCCGATACAGCAGTGGATCATCTCGAACCACTCCTGCGACATATATTCAGTAGCAAGCCCGATGCGGGAGTGCATAAAAAATCCGCCCATGCCCATTTCTTTGAAAATGCGTATCTGGTGCAGTAATTCCTCTTTTTCCAATTTGCCGTTCCATGACCAGAATGGTGCGGAGCGGAATTTTTTTCCGGGGTTCTGCCAGTCAGCGGCAGGAAAAGCTGTTTTGCTCATAATGAGTTCCATTTAAAAAGTTATTCTGCAAAATATCGTACGATATATCTGCGTTCTGTGATGTTTCTATAAAAATCGGAGCATGGGCGATCTGCTTCATTTGCCACGCCAGAAAAAATGATGCATAAGATATCAATGTGCCAAAAGGTTCAGTTATCGGCTGGTGATTGATAAATTTACCGCTTTTATCAACTTTTACCTGATGCAGATGATAGCCGTTGATATATTCGCCCAATTCGGCAAACCATGTGCTTACGGCGTATATTGAGGAAAACGGAGCATTGTTTCTGGCATGCCCTGTATCAAAATGAAATCCTATTTTATCGCTGGAGCAAATATGCCTTAATTCGCTGATCCATTGCTTGCACTCCTGGGGAATGTAGCCGAAGCGGCGGTTTTCATCACAGCTGTCTTTACTGGTCATGTGCATATTTTCAATTCCGACAGATACATTGTACGGCAAGGCTTTTTTGATGATATATGCGTAAGCCTCAAGCATCTTTTTCCGGCAATCATTCTGTTTGAGCATGGCGGTTGAACACTTTGGCACATGTATTGTCAAACGGCTGCAGCCGAGTTTGATTGCAAGGTCAAGAACTGCTTCGGCATTTTTCAAATCAGCTTCCGATGTTTCGCTGTTCCAGCAGATGTCCGGCATGTGCATAGATAGATGCCTGCCGCCAGCACTGCGCCAGTTTTTGACGGCTTGATCAAGTTCAGCAAAGGGTAGTGCGACTGCATCGGTATAACGCATTTCAAAGGATGCGATTTTGTTTCTGGCGGCATAAGCAAGATTTTTCAATGTTTCGTGCATACCGGATATGCCGAGCAAACTGATAAACTCCTGCAATTCAGCTGCGTCTTTTGTACGCAGATCTATTGGGACATCTTGCCGCTTGAAGTCTTTTCCGTCATATTCAAAAAACACGACTGCCGGCATACCGCCTGTTGCTTTGTCGGGATCTATTCCCCGCACCGTATGATAAATGCCGTCGATTCGGTCGTAATGCTCATGACCGGCAACGAAAAGGACATTTTTATTGGCTGCCAGCAAATAATCAAGACGTTTTTTTTCCATTTCGGAAAAATGACGGATCAGGTAGTGCGATATGATGATGGCCGGTTTATGCGTTTCAAGATTTTCAAGGATAAAAGCAAAATCTTCTTCGTTGAAATTTTTCTCTGTCGGAAATGCCGCACATACCAAATCATCCGAACTGAAAATATTTTCATGTTTGAACATTCCGATAGTTTCTTCTGCTGCATTTTCGGTATTGCCGCAAGCGTAAATCACAGGAATATTCAGCTTGGAAATTTTTTCTTTTACTCTTTTTGCCGCTTCAACAGCATTGTTCGTTATCATATCACCGACACAAAGTATGACCTCCGGCCTGCTGTCAGCAATCTTTTTCAATGCACAGTCAAACACATTTTCTTTGACCGTATCACTCCGGTCGGGCAAATGCAGATCTGCCAGAACTGCGACTTTCATACAACACCTCAAAACTCAAAAACATCTCCATCGTGGGCTACAAATGCCGGATAAGATAATGTATTTCCCAGATTTATCAAATTCTGTTCTTTTTCGCCATGATAAAAACTTGCAACATGGTTGAAAATGATTTTTTTTATCGGACACTTCTGCAAAACTTTTATATCTCTATTCAAATCAATATGCGTTGATTCGCAAATACATATATCGCTTGCTTCCTCGGTGATGATTTGCGGAAAATCGCTGAAGTCATTACGCAGATCCCCGGTGTAGAAAAGCCGGAACCCATCGGCAAAATCAACTTTATATCCGTAAGTCGGCTCTGGATTTTCCTCATCCGTCAGGTGATGGGTGCGCAATGCTGTTACCCGGATATTTTCATCGGCAAATATCATTTCCGGAACAATGACTTTAAAATCCATAAGCCCCTCCTTCCATGATCTGTGCTGCACACTGACCCATGCCAGCAGCCCATCGATCGCTTTTTGACTGGGCAGGAAAAAATCTGTGTGCTGGTCGGCGGCAGGATATTTGGCAAGAGATTTTATCAATCCCGGAAGCCCCCCCACATGGTCATCGTGCATGTGGGTAATGAATACCGCCCGCAGTTCCTGTATACGGTATTTTTGCCGTATCATCAAAGCATTCACCGGTGCCCCGGCATCGATCAAATAGGATTTACCGTTGACCTGCAACAGGGTCGATGAGTTAAATCTTGAATATGTGGGGTCGCCATGGCTGGTGCCAAGGGTTACAATCCTTCTGTTCATCTTATTCACCTTCAAAGTGTATCTTTCCGAATTTTGACGGAAAATAGTGCAAAAACTGCCCTGTCGGCGACCAGCAGCTCAAACGCTGTGTATCAGGCTCTGCAGTTTTCAGACTGCGGTAGCGGTAGAAATTAGCCTTAAAATATTTGCCTTTAAGTTGACTGCCATCCTTGATACCTATGGATTTGAACGGGATGGTAACATCAACTATCCAGCGGTTCTTTTCCATTTTGCCGACAACAGAAGCCGTGGTATTGAAGGATGTATCATGGCTGTTGACATTTACTTTACGCTTGGCATCCCAGATCACTCCCGCCGGAGAAGCGTAGAATTGATAGGTGTTTTTCAAGGTGTCTGGATCGGTACAAATGAAAAATTCAATGCCGTCATCCCGCCATGCCGTATTTTCTTTACCTCTTTCGCCCTTGAGCTTTATCCGGTTGATATTGGGCTCGTAAGCAATGACTTTGATATAAAGATTATCCTTGTCGTAAGAGGTGTAAAGCCAGCTTTTGACCGATGCGGGCAAGCCATCTTTGGCAGAAAATTCCTGCGGCTTGGCAGTGTAGCGTTTATCTTTGCGAGCCATTTTGATCTTAAAATCAGGCGTCGAAGTACGCATCATCACCCGCAAAGATTTAGCCCCCTGATCGAATTCTTTTTTGATGAGCATGACCCGTTGGCGGTAAACCGATTTTTCCGGTGTATTTTTTACTGCGTTTTCCAGCAAAAGCAACATACGCTCCAGCACAGGAGCCGGGAAAACATCCGCCGGAGCCAACGAGTTGCGTATGGTACCCAATACGGCAACCAGATATTTACTGCCGACCTCATTACGCTGTTTTTCGGCGGTAGTCCAGAACTCTTTCATTTCCTTTTCGGCAGGGCCGTAAAAAAGTCTGTAATATTCATTGAGCATGGCATCAACATCCTGGTGGCAGTCCCAGTAAAGCTGACTGGTGAGGTAAAGACTTAAATGCTGCATACCGGGAGTGATCATGGTACCATTGCGCTTTGCACATTCCACAAACTCGCCTTTAAGCCCCAGTTTGTTCAAATGCCGCAAATCGTCGGCGATCGCATGGGGAAAATGCACCGGCAGATTGGTCCAGGGCAAATCAGTATCAAGATAATACTCCCAGAAATAGATCCGGTCGCCGATAACCTTATGCCAGGCATCGATCCGCCGGTAGACATCTTTTTTGTATTCAGCATTAAGGAAACTGTTGCGGCGTTTGCAAATGACCAGCACAGTATTGGGGTGCATTTTGAACTTGGGCGGGTCGTTATGTTTTTTATAGGCAGGAAATCCGATATATTTATCAGGATACTTTTTACTCACACCTTCAGCAACAGCATTGACAAACTTAAAAATATGATTGGAAAAAATACCGGTATTGGGATCTGCCTCATAGTCGATCTCCACTTTACAGGTGGGACATTCGCAGACCCGGTTAAGCGAATCCCCGGGGAAAACCGGGAAAATAAACTGTTGCGGATTTTTGCGGAAATATTCACAGACAAAATCGATCCATGCTTGAATAACCTCTTTATTGGTCAGACAAAAGTGCCCATGCCCCACACAGCATTTGCCGCCTTTGGTATCACGCTCTCCGTCAACCAGGGCAAAAAAAGTATCCTTATGCGGCGGTGTATTACGCAGAAAATATTTGAAGCTGTGGTTTATCTGTACCGGGTAAACCCCGCCCAGCCGCAGGCGTTTCGCCCAGACTGCCGCATCAAGATTTTGCTGAAACACAAAAAAGCGCGGGAACCGATAGGTAAAATCCGGTTTTATCAGCAAATCGACTGGAGGAAGAACAATATCTTTGACCGGCTGAACCACAGTACCGATTTTGCCCGGCATGTAAAAGCGGACTCCGCAATACTTTTGCAGAAAGTAGTAGACCCCGTTCATAGACCCGTTTTCACCAAATACGGAGAGTCCGGTCTGGGAATTATGGACAATACTTTTTGTCCAGGGATCCCGGAAGCCGATCATTACGGGCCCTTTATAATCTTTTCCCCAAATAACGAGTGCATCATCAACTGTCTTTATCCGGCAGTTGTCGCCGGTTATGCCATCTTGGGGCACATTTAATTTCTGCACAGCTTCACTGTCGCCGATATAAACTTGTGCTGTATTTGCCAGACCTTTACCATCATTGTAAATCTTCAAGTCGGCATTGCAGGTTTTTTTCATCAAATCGGCAAAATCTTTGGCGGCAAATTTTACCGCAGAGGGCGCCTCCGGCGCAATAACAATAGATTTATACTCTTTGCCGGAAGGACTTTTAAATGCTCCGAAGGCACTCAAAGCCAAACAGCAGCCGCACAACAATAACAATTTTTTCATACTAAAAAACAC
>JAZSHD010000033.1:0-34926 GCA_045533055.1 Victivallaceae bacterium
TCTTGTTTTTATTCAAGATGCGGTTGCGGAACCCGTCTTTAATATAATTCAAGAGGTTTATTTTTGCTTGAAGCTAAAGCTCTTTTTAGCTACTTACCGGCAGAGCCGGTAGTTTTTTTGTCCTAAAGGAGGACAAAAAAAGAGGTGATTTTATATGAAAAAACGAGAGAAAAATTGCGTTATATTCAAGTGGAATCCTGCAATATCGTCTTATACATTCAAAAATTTTCTTGAAGATATTGCATGGAAAAACAATGATTCGGATTGGAGCGTATGGGATCACAAAAAAGTACGCCGCGGCGATCTGTTTTTCATGCTGAAAGTCGGCTGCGGCACCAATGGTATCGTGGCTGCCGGCAAGATAACCGGCAAACCCGTTATCGGCGAAGATTGGAGCGGTGCAGGCCGCAAGGTATATTACAGCACTTATCTGGCTGATTTGATGATAAATCCCGAAACGCTGCCTGTGATCTCCAGCGATATACTGAAAGCGGCAATCAGTGATTTCAACTGGTATGGCGGTCATTCCGGGGAAATACTCAACCAATCTCAAGGTGAAATTCTTAAAGAAATTTATGCAGAATATCTTAAAGAAAACATACACGAATTCAACGGCAGACTTCAGATGATAAAGCATCGCAACAGTTTGAATGATCAAATTTTTATCAGAAAAAAACTCAAGAAAAAACTTCTTGAAGCCTCTGTTGAAGCCGACGAATAATAATTTAACTGTAAACTCAAGTTCTCCGGAACTTGAGTTTTTTTCAACATTTTTTTGAGAAAAAAGCTGTTATGAGAAACTCCAAAAGTCGCTCATAACAGCTTTATATTATATCGTCTTAAACCTTACTGATTGGCAAGATAGTAATCGCAGTAGCGTTTTACTTGTGCATACTTGTCGCCCTTGGATTTTTCAAGGTAAGTACCACCCAGACAGAAGCAGGCAAAGCCGCCGGAGGCATCTGCCCACGCCGCAGCGGTACGCAAATCAAGTTCGCCCGCTTTTGCCCCATCCGAAAGCTGCATGATGATCGAAGCCAGCAAGCCTCCGGCAAAGTTGTCGCCGCAGCCGGTGGTATCGCCCCGCTTTTCCGGATATTTGGCAAGGTCTTCGTTGACCAGTTCGTTTACGCCCAGCGAAGCGAGTTCAAACTTCTTGAAGAGTTTGCCATCGCTGTAAACATGGAAGTTTTTTGCTCCGTGGGTGATAGTCATGGCACTGACGCCCCGGCTGGCAAAGAAATCCACGATCTTTTCCAGAGTTTCTTCGCCGGAGAGTCGGCGGGCTTCGTCCCAGTCAACAGCAAGCACATCAATATATTTATAGGCTTCGTCGCTGTCGCCCATGGGCCAGCGGCCGTTGGGGTCACGCATTTCGTTGCGGAAGTCGAACACGGTGGCGACCATGTTGATCTTACCGGCTTCTTTGCCCCGCTTGAGCAAACTGGTAAGATTGTCGTGCAGCGGCGGCACCAGTGCTGTTGCACTGAAAACCAATACATCTGATTCAAAGAAATCATCGCCCAATGCTTCCGGCTGGCAGCTGTTGGCGGCTCCGATAACATTGACAAAGGTTCTTTCGCCTTTGCCGTCGTGGTAACGGGGATCGCTCAAAACCTGAGTGGAGGGGGTCAAACCTTCCCCTTTGGGGTAGTTGATTATATCCAGCGGAGTCTGCTTGAGAATGCTTTCGATAAAGTCCGCATCGCTGTCGTTGCCCCGGGCACCGTAAAACTTGACTTTGGCGGGGTATTCGCTGCAAAGCTGGGAAGCATTGATGGCGGCAACCACAGCAGGGCCGCCCACATTCCGTCCGGAAACCGGAGCGTTATCGGTCAATTCGGCAAGCATCTGCAATGCAGGTACTTTTGTGAATTTTTCCAGACTTTCCATAAAAACCAGCTGTCCGGGAACCAGACCGCCGTCGCCGGGTTTTACGCTGGAGTACTTTTTGAACGCTGCCGAATTAAAGTCCACATTGGCGTAGACGCAGTCCACCAGCGAACAACCGGCAACCGAAACAGTAATGGGTTTCTTGCTCATAATGATCATCCTTTCGTATTGTTATTTGAAACGCTATGTTTCCAATGAGGGTCGGTACTAGAGGAGGGGAAAAAGACCTTTTGAGGAAAGGTCCTTTTTCCCCTCCTCAAACTCCACCCCTTTTTTCCAAACCTTTTACCGGCATTTATCTTTTTGCGGAGCAAAAAGATAAATGCCATTCAAATTTTGAAAAAATTCTCAATGCACAGGTATATCTGTCATTTTTATCTACCTACCCGCATTGGGAACAGAGCTATTTGAAAAAGTATATCGTATAAAATCAACCGCCATAAAAATCAGCATGGGCAGTGCAGGCAAAAGATACCGGGGACTGATGACCGGTCCCGGTGCCCATACATAATAAAATACCAGTACGCCGAACAGCAGAAGCCACCGCCACTGCCAATACCTTATATATCTGATAAACCGGCAAAATGCCAAAAGCAAAACTGTTCCATGCAGAGCAAGTAAGGGGAAGAGCCATACAAGCATATACCACTTGCCGCCCAGATAGTGATCTACTGCCGCAAAAAATCCTTTCTGCCGCAAAACCGCCATAGTGCCCCGCTCGCCGGATGTAACATGGTTATTTTCCAGCAAACTGGGCAGATCGGGCAGCAGATTGAAAATGTTGGGCAAATGAGTGATGACCGCTGATTTTGGGTATTGTTTCAAAAGTTTGGCAAATTGAGCTTTTTTCCAGACATTCTGTTCCCGCAGAGTGGAGTATTTTGCGGGGTCGCTTTTAAATTCTTTATCGGCTTTTTCCAGCAGCCGGTTTTTCCACACTTCGGAACTTTCGCCGGTGGCGTGTGCCAAGACCGCTGAACCGTTATGGAAATACAAGTTTGCCGAATTGCCGTCAAAGTCGCCGCAAAGCTGCCAGTTCCGCACTGCATAGGGCAGCAGCAATGCTCCGGCAAGCATAAGTGTTATCACCATTCCGGTAAGAAAATCCTGCACTTTATAGGAACCTGCCAATAATATGACCGGCAAACCGATCAAAACTACCGGCAGATTCACCGGCTTGACCAGAGTTCCGGCAACCGCCGCCAACACCAGCAACGCAAAGTAAACAAGTTTTTTTTCTTCGATAAAATAAACTGCCGCCCAAAGTTGCCACGCCGCAATGGTTCCCAGCAAAGTATCCGAAAGGATCAGCGGGGCTGCCGCTATGGAACTCATGCTCAAAGCGTAAAGCCAGCCTGCCAGCACCCCTGCCCGGCTGCCGGAAAATTTGCGTACTGCCAGAACTATTGGTATAACAGCACTTGCCGACAACACGATCCCGGTCAACGCCGCTGTCAGCAGACTTTTGCCGAACAGGAGTATACTCAACGCCAGAACCAAAGGGTAGCCTATGGGGCGTACAACTTCCGGAACAGTGGAGCCGGGGGAACTTACAAAACCATCCCCGGCAGCCAAAGCCAGAGCCGGCTGCCAATAGCCCATGCTGTCGGGGCGAAGCAAAGTTTCAGCATTGCCCAGAGCCGGGATCGCCAAGGCTGTCCGCAGCAAGATTGCCGCAAAAAACAATATTGCCAGATGGCAGAACAGAGCCTTGGGGCTCATATCCTTGCCCAAAAACTCCTGCAATGCAGAATATTTTTGCTTAAAACTCATCGTCCAGTACGCTCATTTCGTCTTCGATGAATTCCAGAGCTTTCTGCAACGCCCGGGCACGGTGGCTGATCTTGTTCTTTTCTTCCGAACTCATTTCAGCAAAGGTGCGGGTTTCGCCTTTGGGGACAAAAATTGGGTCGTAGCCAAAACCGTTTTCGCCCCGGGGAGCGTCAATGATAGTACCTTCCATGACCCCTTCAAAAGTTTCAATGACTTCGCCATTGATGGCAATAGCTATTACGCAGACAAATCTGGCACTGCGGTCGCTTTTGCCTTCCAGCTCCCGCAAAACTCTGCCGATGCGTTCGGCATCGTCTTTGCCGTAGCGGGCTGAATAGATACCCGGAGCGTTGTCCAGAGCCGTGATCTCCAAACCCGAATCATCGGCAAAGGTGGGGCGATCGGTGTAATTGCACGCTTCCAGAGCCTTCTGTGAAGCGTTTTCCTTAAAAGTTTTGCCGGTTTCTTCCGACGGCGTAAAGCCCGGATAATCCCGTAAACTGTGCAATTCCACATCTTGAGAACCCAAAAGTGCACGATATTCTTCAAATTTGTGAAGATTGGCGGTTGCAGCAACGATAACTGTCATATATATTATCTCCTGTATTATTTTATTGATTTAATATACATCCAATAACATAAAGCCGTTTGGCTGTTTTGGCAAATTTGAAGATGAAGAAAACTTTAATAATTCCGCATTTTCTTAAAGCATATTGCAAGCAAAAGCTCCGGGTGGGCTTTTCCGGCGGTGCCGACAGTACCGCTTTGCTGCTTTTATTGCTCAAGTGGGGCTGGTCGGCTGATTTGCTGGAAGCTGTGCATTTTGATCACGGCTTGCGGGGTTCTGCCAGCACTGCCGACGGGCTGTGGTGTCAGGATTTTTGTGCAAAGCTTGGAATAAAATGCACATTACTCAAGCTGGAGCTGGCGGAAAAAGCTGCTCAAGCCGGTTCTCTGGAAGAAGCTGCCCGCAATGCCCGGTTTGACTGGTACAGAGCCAATGATGACAATTCGCCAGTCGTGCTTGCTCATCATGCCGGAGATGTTCAGGAAAATCTGCTTTTAAAGCTCGCCCGGGGCGGCAATGTTTCGGCTTTGACCTCGCTGCGAAGCAAGCGTAAATTGTGGAATTTGACCATCTTGCGACCATTGCTGAACTGGCACAAAAGCGATCTGGAAGAGTTTCTGCATGATGAAGGGGTCCACCACTGGCGAGTGGATGCAACCAATCAGCAAAGCGATTACCACCGGAACTTTTTACGCAACGATATATTGCCCCGCTGGGCAGAGTTCCACCACCCCTTGAGCAACGCCTTGGATGTATCGGCAAAAGTTCTGGCAATGGATGCGGATTTTATCGAAGAAGCTGCTGTTGCCAAACTGGCGGAGCTGGGCGAAAAATTGCCGGAAAAGACCAGTTGCCGTTATTGGCTTGATATGCACGAAGCATTGTTGGGCAGAGTGTTACGCAGCTACGCTGTCCGCCTGACCGGTAATAATGAAATACCGCTTACTTTTCAGAATGTGGAAAATTTCCGCCATGCACTGCTGCTGCCGGAAAGTTCCGAAAGCCGTATTGTTGAAGTAAACAAGCAAATCACCTTCAAACTGACCGGCGGCACTCTGAAGTTTATCACCCACGATGCTCCGGCAACTTTGCAAGAACCTCAAGCTTGGCGTTGGCGTAAAGCAAGCTGCATGGAATACGGCAAGTGGCTTCTGGAGTGCGAACTCCTGCCCGGAGCTGTCAGCGGCAGAGAAAAAGGAGTATTTTACTTTGATGCCGACCAAATGCCGGAAGTTCTTTGCTGTTCGCTCCGGCAGGGAGGCGAACACATGCAGGTTTGGGGCAGTGACCGACCGAGAAAGGTCAAACATCTGTTAAGCGGCGTAAGCAATAAGAGCGATATGCTGGTAGTCAGCGATGAAGAGCAAAACATCTATCTGCTGGGCAATTTACGCCGCAGTTTTCACGCTCCGGTGACCGGCAATAGTTGCTCTACACTGAAAATTGTTGTAAAATATCTTGAATAAACAATAAAAACTTGATTTTACAAGGTTTTTCAAGTTGCAAAAATTTAATATGCGTTTAGATTATAAGCAGGTGAAAATCAGGAGAGAAAATGGCTAAAACAGATAAACGCATACTTATACTCAAGGCATTGGAGGATATTCTGCCCGGAAAACGCTTCCACGAAATAACCCTGGAAGAAGTTGCCAAAGCTGCCGGAGTGGGCAAAGGCACGATCTATCTTTACTTTAAGGATAAAGATGCGTTGTTTGCTGAACTTATCGGTTATCAGCTCGATGGTCTTGCCGAAGAGATCTCGGCACTGCGGAATTGTGCAATTACGGTACTTCCTGACAAGGTGTTCGAGCTGGTTGCCAACTTTATCCGCCGCCACCGGGCTGGATTCGGCACGGTCAGCGGAGCAGTGAACAGTACAGCCAATCTCTCGGAAGATCAGCTGGAAAAGTTAAAAAAACAAAGTTCATTGGTAGTAGATACTCTCGCCGGAGTGATCAATAAGTCAGCTCCGCAATGGAGTGAGCAAACCGCGGCGTTGAACGCCCGCACGCTGCTCTGGCTGGTGGATGGCTTTATGCGAAGCGAATTTGCCAGAGAAAAGAGCTTTGTTGAAGTTGAAGAAGTATTGGCTTTCTACAAAAGGGGAGCCGGAATATAATTTTTTGAGGAGTTTTTATTATGCCAGACAAAAGTGCCCTTAAATTTTTTGAAGAATTACTCAAAACCATCGGACCTTCCGGTTACGAAGAAGAACCCGCCGGTGTTTTCCGTAAATATATGGAAAAGTTTTGCGATAAAGTCGATACCGATGTATTGGGCAACACCATTGGTGTACTTAACCCCGACGCTCCCTTTAAGGTCATGCTGGTAGGGCATTACGACGAAATCGGTTTTCAGGTAACGCACATTACTGAAGATGGCTATATCTGGTTCCGTCCCAATGGCGGAATAGATAAACTCAATGTACCTGCTTCGGAAGTGGAAATCAGAACTGCCAAAGGTGTTGTCCACGGCGTTATCGGCAAAAAGCCCATCCATCTGTTGAGCGAAGCGGAACGGGATCGGGCAGTCAAGCTGGAAGATATGTGGATAGATATCGGCACGGAAAACCGCAAGGAAACCGAAAAACTTGTATCCATCGGCGACCCCATTGCTCTTAAACGCAATGTTGCCATGCTGGGCAAAAACCGTATTATGAGCAAAGGTCTGGATGACCGGGTCGGTGCTTTTGTGGTAGCCGAAACGCTGCGGGCACTTGCCAAACGCAAGATCAATGTGGGCGTGTACGGCGTTGGGTCGGTGCAGGAAGAACTGGGCTGCCGGGGAGCGGTCGCCAGCAGTTACAATATCAACCCCAATGTGGCGATCGCTATTGATGTGGGGTTTGCCACTGATTTGCCGGATGTACCTAAAAAGAAGTTTGGCGATGTAAAATTAGGCGAAGGGCCCATGGTCGCCGTCAGTGCAGATGTAAATCAGGTTTTGCGGCGTAAAATCCTGGAAGCTGCCGATAAAAACAAGATACCTTATCAGCCGGTGGCGGCACACCGGGCCTCCGGCGGCACCGACGCTGCGGTCATCCAGCTGATACGGGGTGGTTCGGCATCAGCGTTGATCAGTATCCCCAACCGCTACATGCACAGTCCGGTGGAGATTTGCGATTTGCGGGATGTGGATGGTGCTGTGAAGATTTTGACCGAAACTATCGCCGCTTTGGCAGGAAATGAGCAATTCAGACCCGGTTTGGACTGAAAAGTTGCAAAAATTGCTGAAAAGTATATAAAAAGGCATTTGCATTAACGCAAAACCGGATATATATTGCAGAAAAGAAAAGTCGCATTAGAGTTTTTATCAGATTGCGGCGATGGGAAAATTAGTTCGGATATGGAGGTTGAGCAGCAATGGCGGATTATCCAAAACTGATGGTTTTGTCAGAAAAGTTCCGTGGTTTGGTCTATGAGTTAAAAGAAGACTCGGTCAGCGTAGGGCGGAACGATCAGCGGGATATTTGCATAAAAGATCCCAGTTTAAGTTCTTATCACTGTGATTTTATTCACACCGAAGATGGTTACTTTATTTGCGATCGGGACAGTACCAACGGCACTCGCCTCAACAATGTACCGCTTAATCCCGAAGAGATGTATCCGCTTAAAAACTCCGACTTGCTTCAGCTCGGCAGCGTGGAAGTGATGTTTGATTTCAATGATGGGTCATCTCCAACAGTATCCAGAACCGAAACCGGTATTGACCTTACCAGTACCCAGACCGGCATGTCAACGGTAAAAGATTTCAGCAATCTTTCGCCGTTTGCCACCAACGACGACAAAAGCAAATCCCGCAATAAGCTGGTAACGGTTGCAGTAATTGCAGCGGCAGGCTTGCTGATTCTGGGTTTGCTGGGCTGGCTGGTAGTTAAAGTAGTCAATCATGTAAGCTGAAAATCTTTGCCGGGAGATTTCCGGCAGACAGCGGCATAATCAATACCCCGGTTGTGCCGCAGATAACACCGACAAAAGTTGCTGCCGAAAATATGGCACAGATTTTTGTCGGTGCTGTCTTAATATAAAATGAGTATTTTCCGGTGATTTGCCGGTAGAAAATTTTGGGAGAAATGTTATTTTATGAGTGAAGAGAAAAAAGACTCCGGCAAGAAAATGCCGGAAAACAACAGCAATATAAAGGTTTTCCGTATACCCGGAGCATTGATTTTCTGGGTGTTGCTGTTGGTTGTTTTTGCAGTGATGTATTTCTGGAAAGGCTCCGGAGCCCCCGCAGTTGCCCAGTGGGATCAAACTAAATTTGAGCAGCGGATCGGCGATGTACTGCAAGCAAAAGTAGTCCCGGAAGAAGATAACACCCTCTACATTGAAGGCGAATATAAGTTCAATGAAGCAGAATTGAAAGCCAATTCCAGTAAGGGCAGCACCGCCAAAACCGGTAAATTCCGTACCCGGGTGCTTAAAAACGATAATATCGACAGTAAACTCCAGCAGATCAATGTGGCTATCCAGCCGAGGGATAACTGGTTTACATCCCTGATATCGCTGGTGCTGCCGGTTTTGATCATCGGTATAATCATCTACATACTCTTTTCCCGCCAGATCAGAATGGCGAACCGGCAGGCTACCCAGTTCGGTAAATCCCGTGCCCGGATGATATTGCCCGGCGACCTTAAAGTAAAGTTTGAAGATGTTGCCGGTGCTGACGAAGCCACAGAAGAAATTCAGGAAATCGTTGAATACCTCAAAGACCCGCTGAAATTCAAACTCCTCGGCGGCAAGATACCCCGTGGCTGCCTTCTGGTAGGGCCGCCCGGAACCGGTAAAACCATGCTTGCCAAAGCAGTTGCCAGCGAAGCGGGAGTACCGTTCTTTTCCATCAGCGGTTCTGACTTTGTGGAAATGTTCGTAGGTGTAGGGGCCAGCCGGGTGCGGGATATGTTCGATCACGCCCGGAGAAACACCCCCTGCTTGATTTTTATTGACGAAATCGACGCCGTGGGCCGTTCCCGCTTCTCGGGCATGGGCGGCGGACACGATGAGCGTGAACAGACTTTGAATGCCATGCTCGTAGAAATGGATGGTTTGGAAAACCGCTCCGATGTGATCGTGCTGGCGGCCACCAACCGGCCTGATGTACTTGACCCGGCATTGCTCCGTCCCGGCCGTTTCGACCGGCAGGTGGTGCTGGATCTGCCTGATATCAAAGGCCGTCGGCAGATTTTGGAGGTTCATGCAAAGAATGTCCGGTTGGGTGACGATGTAAATCTGGATACCATTGCCCAGAGCACTCCCGGTTTCAGCGGGGCTGATTTGGCAAATTTGTGCAATGAAGCGGCATTGCTGGCAGCCCGGTACAATCGCGACAGCATTACCGAAGCGGATATGGAAGAAGCCCGGGACAAAGTATGTTTCGGCAGAGAACGGCGCAGCCGTAAGATCAGCGAGCGGGAGCGTAAGCTTACAGCCTACCACGAGTCCGGTCACGCACTGGTGGGGCTGCATTGCGAACACACCGACCCCTTGCACAAGATAACCATTATCCCCCGCGGGCAGAGCTATCTGGGGGCAACCTTCTCCATACCCAAAGAAGATGTTTACACCAAGAGCAAGCTGGAACTCCTTGACCAGATGGCAATGACTCTGGGCGGCAGAGCTGCCGAAGAGATCATCTTCGGCGACATAACCACCGGTGCCGGACAGGATATTGAAGTAGTCAGCCGCCTTGCCCGGATGATGGTTTGTGCTTACGGTATGAATGAGAAGATCGGCCCCATCAAATACGGCGATTTCCGCAGCCATGTGCATATAAGATTCGACGCTCCGCCGGTGCATGAATCCAGCGAAGAAACCGCCCGGGAAATCGATATCGAAGTCAAGAAACTTATTGACGAAGCACATCAGCGAGCGTTGACGATTTTGAACAAACACCGTGACGAGTTGGAAAAACTGGCTCAAACACTGTTGGAAAAGGAAACCATCTCCGCAGCCGAAGTGGATGTTCTGCTGGGCAGAGTTGAAGAAGCAGCAGTTACTGACGAAGCAAAACCTGCCGGAGAAGCGGTTGAAGAAGTTGTTACATCAGAAGCCGATAGCGTGGAAATTGCTGATAGTACCGAAGCAGCTGCTGACAACGGTGATATTCCAACTGCAGGCGGGATCGCATGAGTACCCCGCCTGCCGGAGCGATCAGCAGCAGCGGCAACGGCTGCGTGATAAATTGTCTGGCAACGCCCAGAGCCTCACGCAACGCCCTGACTGCGTGGCACGACGGCCGATTGAAAATCGCCCTCGCCGCACCGCCGGTGGATGGCGAGGCAAACAAGACTTTAGTCAAATTTATGGCAGAAGTTTTGCAAGTGCCCAAAAGTGCCGTAAGTGTGGTTTCCGGCTTGACCGGCAGGCGTAAAGCATTGGCAGTCAGCGGATTAACAGCTGAAAATGCCATAAAGATTTTATCTGAATTACTATAAACGAGGAGTTTTTACTATGAGCGAAGCCAAAAGTTACACTTTTTCAGTAAGAGTTGAGAATAAATTCGGTGTCTTGTCCCGCATTGCCGGACTTTTCAGCGGCCGGGGCTACAACATTTCATCCCTGACGGTCAACTCCACCAGCGATCCGGAAGTATCACGCATGATCATTGTCACCAAAGGCGACGATGCAGTCATTGAGCAGATCGAAAAACAGCTCAACAAACTTATTGAAGTCATTAAAGTCGACCGTTTGAGCGGCGAAGACTTTATTGAACGGGAGCTGGCACTCTTCAAAATTGCCGCCGACACCCCGGAAAAGAAAGCCCAGGTCATTCAGCTGGTGGAAATTTTCAACGGCAAATTCGTAACCGTCGGTCCCGCCGAATTGGGCGTGGAGATCTCCGGCAGAGCCTCCCAGATCGACAACTTTATGAATATGGTCAGCGACATCGGTATTATTGATATGGCACGCTCCGGCAGAGTCGCCATCGCCCGAGCCAAGTCGGAATAACAGTTGCTGAAAAATTTTTTCAGCAGCAAAAAAAGCAGCCGTCTGCAATCGCAAATGGCTGCTTTTTCGTTTGGATTTATCCGGCACTTATTGCAGTTCGGAGAAATCCTTGATGCTGGCTCCGCAATCGGGGCAGACCCAGCTTGCCGGAATATCTTCCCAGGCAGTACCGGGCTTTACACCGTTATCCGGATCGCCTTTAGCCGGATCGTAAATGTAACCGCAAACATCACATACATACTTTTTCATAATTCAACCTCTTACGCTTCAAGTTTATTTTTCAAAGTTTCTGCCAGAGTTTTACCAAACTCAACACAGCTTGCCAATGCTTCACTATCGGGCACATATTTTACCGCCAGCGGGGCTGCGGGCTGCTCAATATTCATCTGGGTCAGGGCTTCAGCGACCTGTTTGGCACCTTCGCCGCTCCAGCCGAATGAACCGAATGCACCACCTACTGCGATTTTGGGTTTAAGCCCACGCATGTAAGTAAGTATATCGCCAAGCGAGGGGTACATGTTGTTGTTGATCGTAGGTGTACCTACTGCCAGCACTCCCGCACCCATGATCTTGGTGATGGCTTCGCTGCGTTCGCAGCTGTGCAGACTTACTACATCAGCAGGAATACCAGACTGGATCAAGCCTTCAGCAATGGCATTGGCCATAGCTTCAGTACTGTGCCACATGGTGTCAAACAGCACTACCGCCCGTTTTTCCGGCTTCTGTTCGGCAAATTCCCGGTAAAGAGCAATGATCTTGCCATGATCGCCGTTCCGCCAGATGGGGCCGTGATCGGGGGCTACGAACTCAATATCCACATTCAATCCGGGCAGATTGTTCAAAAGATCAATGATCTTTGCTGACTGCAAAAGCAAGATATTGGCAAAGTATTTTTTAGCTTCTTCGTAAAGCAGGCTGTCGCTGTACTCATCGGCAAAGCGTTCCGAACCGGCAAGGTGCATACCAAAGGCATCCTGGGAGAAAAGCACCTTTTCGCCGGTAAGATAACTTATCATGCTGTCGGGCCAGTGGAGCATTTTAGTTTCCACAAAAGCCAGACTGTTTTTGCCCAAGGCAATAGCATCGCCGGTTTTAACGATCTCCAGCGTGGGGAGCGAGTCGTGGAAATGAGCTTTCAACGCTTTTTCGCCCTGCATGGAGCAGAAGAGCTTTTCGGCTTTGAATTCCTTCATCGCCCGGGGCAGACTGCCGGAGTGATCCATTTCCGCATGATTCGATACGATATAGTCGATCTTTTCCGGGTCGATGACCGAAGCGATCCTTTCACGCATCTCTTCAAAAAACGGAGCTTTTACTGTGTCAATAAGGGTAACTTTTTCGTCAAGCACCAGAAAAGCGTTGTAGGTAGTGCCGCGGCTGGTGCGGTAACCGTGAAATTCCCGCAAATGCCAGTCGATGGCACCTACCCACCAAACTTTTTCAGTAACTTTTACTGCCTGAAAATTTGCCATTGGAGATTCTCCCAATTAAAAATATTATTAAACTTCGCTTTCCCACAATCCATGAATATTGCAGTAAGCCCTTACTTTTACTTTTTCTGTTTTGCAGCAGCAGAGTTTGAATTCTGCTGCCGGTTTTTCGCCCGGATGCAGATATTTGCGTAACGACCAGTCGCCATGCACCAGCTCGATCCAGACAATGTGATGAGCTTCCATCATGGGGTGTTCTGTTGAACCGATCTGCACGCAAATCGTATCATCCTTGCGGACTGCCTGCGGCACATGCTTTTCTTTATCGGCATCCACCGTGTTGGCTTTGACCGGCTGCAGCAGTTCGCCGCAGCAGCGCATACACGCTTCGGTACAGGCACAGGCTGATGCGATTTCCACTGCCAGATTGCATTTGCTGCATTTGTAGATTTCCCGGACATGGTTTTTCATAGAAAAACTCCTCTCGATATTTACCGGAATGCAGTTTATTCTGCACTCCTGCAAATATTGACTGCCGGAAAAAGCAAATAGTTTTATCAGATCAAAGCAAACCGGCTGCTTTGCACCACGCCAACGCTTTCAGCAAGCCCTCTTTACCGGTGTATTCCGGTTCGTAACCCAGAAGTTTGCGTGCTTTGCTGATATCAAAACACATGTGCTGACGCAAAAATGGCAACCCGGTGTGCTCCGGATGAGCTTTATAAAACTCATCGGCATCCACCCAGGTTATTTCCGAAGAACTCTGCAAAAACTCCATAGCGGTTGCCAAATAATCCTGCAGGCGGATGGCTTTGGCAGTGGAAATAACGATGATCTCTCCGGCGATTTTATCCCCGGCATCCAGAGCCAGGGTCATGGCTTTTGCCAAATCCCAGTTGCAGCCGCTCTGCAAAAGTATCTCCCGGCAATCGGGCAGAGTCAGTGGCTTGTTATCCCGCAACGCCCGGAAAAACTCAATATCTCTGGCTCCGAAAAGATCCAGCGGCACACGCCCGTCGCCGATGATATTGGTGGGGCGGAAGATCGTTACCGGAAAGTTGTCTTTTGCAAAAAGCTCCAACGCCAGTTTATCGTTGGCGATCTTGCCGTGAAAATTCACATGGTTTTCTTCCCGCCACGGATGCGTTTCATCGGCAGGCAATGTTTGCAGCGGCACAAATGTACCGGTGGAACTTACCAGAAAAACATTCTTCACCTGCGGAAAAAATTCGTGGATATTGTTTATACCGTTGATGCTGGGAATGGTATCCAAAATCGCATCCACCGGGAGCTTGCTCAAAGTTTTTTCAAGAAAATCCCGGTCAAGTTTGTCGCCGGTAAATATTTCTACTCCAGCCAAATCGGCACGGGCCCGGGTGTTGCCCCCCCGGCTTACACCGTAGACCTTATGCCCCCGGGCAACGGCAAGCTGGGCGACCCGGCTGCCGAGTTCTCCGGTAATACCGAATATAAGCAATGACCTTGCCATAACTTACTCCTGATCGTTGAGCTTGAATTTGGCAAGGACTTTTTCTGCCATAGCACCAGCTTCGCCGTCGGCATATTTAAGCTGACGCCAGTTCCAGCGGAAATCATCATCCACTCCCCGGGGCACCACATGCAAATGAGCGTGCATAACCACCTGACCGGCAGCTTTACCATCTGCCAGATGCAGATTATATGCATCGTAATCCAACGCCCGTTTGAGGGCGATACCCAGTCTGGAGCCGACTTTCATCATCCGTCCGGCAGTGGCTTCGGGGATACTGCTGGCACTTTCGTGGTGTTCTTTGGGTATCACAAGTATATGCCCGAGGTTGATGGGGGCTATATCCATAAAAGCGTAAACGAGTTCATCTTCGTAAATCTTGACCGAAGGTATTTCGCCGGCGATAATTTTGCAGAAAATACAACTTGACATAATTTTTCCTCCTGATTTGAGTTTGATTTTCTGATAATATACCCCCGCAGGAAGAGTTTGCCACTTTATAAGTCGAAAAACTCTTATTTTTATATGCAAAAAGTTTGCAGTATATCTTACTTTATGCTAAATTACTCAACGATTGTATAAATGTATATTGATTTGTAAACAGAGATCATTTGAGGTTTATTTATGGAAAATAAAAGTACCCCCGCTTTGAAAGGCAGTCAGATCACTATCAAATGTCTGGAAAAACTGGGCGTTGAAGTTGTTTTTGCCTACCCCGGCGGTCAGGCTATTGAACTGCATCAGGCATTGCAGGACTCCACTTTGCGGGTGATCCTGCCCCGTCACGAACAGGGTGGAGCTTTTGCCGCCAACGGTTACGCCCGTGCCACCGGCAAAGTCGGTGTGGCAATGGCAACCAGCGGCCCCGGAGCAACCAATTTGTTGACCGGTATTGCCGATGCGTACATGGATTCGGTTCCCACAGTGTTCATCACCGGTCAGGTTCCGCTGGCAAACATCGGCAAAAATGCTTTTCAGGAAACTGATATTATCGGCATGACCCGCCCCATTGTCAAACACAGCTATCTGGTGCTGGATGCCCGGGATCTGCCCCGGATAATGAAAGAAGCCTTTTACCTTGCCGGTTCCGGCCGCCCCGGCCCGGTGGTGGTGGATATACCTAAAAATGTTCAGCAGCAGTTTGTTGCCGATCTGGACTTTGATTGCGACATGGCAATTCCCGCATACGATCCGGCTCCCCAAGCATCGGAAGATGAGATCACTGCACTGCGGGCGTTGATTTCTGCCTCCAGCAAGCCTTGCGTTTACATCGGCGGCGGTATCGTGGCGGCAGAAGCTGCCGGAGAACTTATCAAGTTTGCCGAAAGCTACAATATGCCCGTAACCAGTACCATGATGGCACTGGGGGCATTTCCGCTGCACCACCCCTTGAGCCTGCACTGGCCGGGTATGCACGGTACGGTGTACGCCAACTATGCCATCAACGAGTGCGATCTCCTGCTGGCGTTCGGTGCCCGCTTCGATGACCGGGTCATCGGCAATCCCAGCAGTTTTGCCGCCGGGGCAAGGATCGTGCATGTGGATATCGACCGCTCTGAAATCAACAAAAACAAGCCGGTCACGCTGGGGATCACTGCCAACATCAAAGATGTGCTAATTGAATTGAACAGCGACCCCATTTACAAAGAATACAAAGAGTGGTTTGCTCAAATCGCCCAGTGGAAAAAGGATCATCCTTTGACTTATGAAGTCAAAGAAGACCGCATCCAGCCGCAGTTTGTGGTGGAAACTTTAAGCGAGATCACCGGCGGCGAAGCCGTGATCGTACCCGGCGTTGGCCAGCACCAGATGTGGGCCACCCAGTTCTACGGCTACCGCCACCCCCGGCAGCTTTTGAGTTCCGGCGGTTTGGGTTCCATGGGCTTTGGTCTGCCCGCAGCCATGGGGGCGAAAGTCGCCCGCCCGGAAGCAACCGTTATCAATATTGACGGCGACGGCAGTTTCCAGATGAATATTCAGGAATTGGGGACATTGTATGTGGAAGATATCGGCGTAAAGATGATAATTCTCAACAATCAGCATTTGGGCATGGTTGCCCAGTGGGAAGACCGTTTTTACAACAGCCGCCGGGGCAACACAATTCTGGGTTCGCCCAAAGATAAAACCTATTATCCGGACTTTGTGACCATTGCCAAAGGTTACGGCATACCCGGCAGAACTGTTACCCGCCGGGAAGATGTGGCTGATGCCATCAGAGAGATGCTTGCCGCACCGGGAGCATTTCTGCTGGATATCCACACCGGCTACGACGAACATGTTCTGCCCATGATCCCGCCGGGCAAAACTTACAAAGATATAATCACTTCGCCATGGCACCAGACCAAGCCCTGCGAACAGTGCAAACTGCCCCATCGCTTCTGTGCGTTAGGCGACGGCGATTGCCCGGAGTGCAAATAAGTAAATCCAACGCATCCGCAGAGTAAAATCTGCGGATGTTTTTATGACCAAGAGATTTTTGCGATGATTTATCAGGGACCGCTCAAGCGGGAACAACGGCTCAAGACCCAGAAGAACTACTGCCGTTTCAATCTGGTGAACGGTGCTTCCTACATGTGTCTGGGCGAAACGATCATTGTGTTGTTTGCCATCAAACTCAATGCCCCCAACGGTATGGTGGCAGCATTGAGTGCCTGTATATACTTTGCATTCATCATGCTGCCGGTGGGCAGATATGTGGCAGGCAAGGTTGGTGCCGCCCGGTCGCAGGCAGTGTTCTGGACTATCCGTAACTTTGTAGCTGTCGGTGTGGCGGCAAGTGCTCTTACAGCTTACTTGGGCTACCCCATACTGGCATTGGTGCAGATTTTTGTGGGCGCTTGTCTTTTTTACGGCTTGCGTGCTGCCGGAGTAGTTATGGCTCAACCCTTTATCGGCGACATGGCAACCGAACAGGAACGGCCCCAACTGTTAGGCAACAGTACAGCGTTGTTTTATGTGGGAAGTGTATTCTCGCTGCTGATGATCTGGGGAATTTTGAGCTGGGACGAAAGTCTGCCGGTGATCACCTGTATCATCATCTGGGGGGCATTGCTGGGCTGGACAAGCACCTACTTTATCCGGCAGATGGATGAATCGCCAGCCATGGTCAAAGCCGCCCGCCGCCCACTGATGAATGAATTCAAAAAAGTGTGGCAAATCAGAGAAATAAGAATATTGCTCCCTGCCATGTTTACGGTCACGCTTTCGCTGATCATGCTGGGGGCGGTTTCCATGCTCTGCGTAAAGCGTGGGCTGGGAGTAAGCGACCGGTCTGCACTCTATTTTTCGCTGATACAGTTTTTATCTTGCAGCGGAATATCGTTTTGTTCAAGCAAAGTTTTGCAGAAGTTCGGAGCCAGAAACACCCTTTTTTTAAGTTTTGGCACTATGCTTTTTGTCGGAGTGATGTGGCTGGTTGCACCGCTTGAAATGAACTATTTTTATGTATCTGTTATCTTTATCCTTGCCGGTGGAGCCCATGTTACGAGCATAAATGCAACCACAGCCTATTATTTGCAGATAACTCCGGAGCCGCTGCGGGTGGCAGCATCCATGCTTACATCAGTAGTTACCAGTGTGCTGGCAGGAGTGGCAGGCATGCTGCTGTCGTCCACAGCTTTTAAAATCATTGATTCAAGTTTGACAGATTGGGTGCCAATGAACCGTTTCAAAGTCTACTTTGCCTTTGCTTTGATAATGTTTCTGCTGCTCTCTGTTCTGGTCTGGCGGCTGCCGGAAAAAAGGCAAAAGAGCAACAAATAAGAGCATAAAAACAGTTATTGAGAAAAAAAAATCGTATTTTTTGCATAAAAAAGAGTTTTAAGACTTTACAAGTTGCGGAAACGGTACTAATTTATATAGAGTGCATTTTAATTTAAATAAAAATCAACATAATTTTTCCCGGAGGTACAGCGTGCAAAAGAAAATGGTTGGAATTCTCGCAAGTGTGGCAGCGGCTCATGCAGTATTGGCAATAGCTTTGATGACTGGCGGCGGCTGCCGTCAAACCAAGATCCTGGCTCCGCACACCTACAACAATGGTCCTGAAGTAGCCCAGGTGCCGGCGGGATCGACCGATATACCTCCGACCAGAGAAACTCCTGAATCTGTACCCCAGATCCAGGGAGGCGATACACCTATTGCTCCGGCTCCGGTGGAACCGGCTCCCCAAGTCAAATACAATGACCCGGTACCGACCCCGCCGGTCGCTCCCCCCGCCGCCGGCGGCACCAAGACCTACAAGGTCAAAAAGGGTGACAGTCTTTCCAAGATCGCTTACCTGCACGGTGTGCGTACCCGCGATCTGGCAGCTTGCAATAATATCCCTGCCAATGCTATGAACATGATCCGGATCGGTCAGGTGCTGACCATCCCGGAAGGCGGAGTCTACAACGAAAGCCGCAAAGCCAAGCCCAGCACCAAAAAGAGTGCTGTCAAACCGGGCAAAAAGGCTGCCAGAAAAGGCAAGAAAAGTGCCAAACCCGCAGCTGCCCTGCCCGCTGATGGCATTTATGTTGTCAAATCCGGTGATTCGCTGGATCGCATCGGCCGCCGTTACGGCGTCAGTGCCAGAGCCATTGCTAAAGAAAACAACATTGCTTTGACCAAAGTGCTGCAGATCGGCGACAAACTGCGGATCCCCGGCAAAGCGGCGGCAAAGGCAGAACCTGCGATTCCGGCAAGTGATGCTCCGACCGCAACGCCCAGCACTCCTGCCGATGATAAGGTACTGGACAATCTTGACCCCAATGCCGGTTTGGACAATGCCGCCGCTCCGGTTGCGGCTGACAGCACCACGGCTGCCGTGCCTGCAACTGAAACTACTGCTGCTCCGGCGGTTACTGAAACCGGTGTTGATATGTCAGCATCTGCAAAAACTGATTCGATTGAAGTGGTTGAAGATATGACCGTGGAAGAATTCAGCAAACGCAACATGATTTCGGTCGACACTGTACGCCGTTTGAATCCCAATTTGCCTGCCGATGGCAAACTCAAAGGTGGTACATTTCTTTCGGTACCCGGTTTAAAATAACAGCCTTCAGCTTATGCAATGCCCCGGAGCGTAAAGTCTCCGGGGTATTTTTTTTGTTCTGTTCCCAATAAGGGTCAGTACTTGAGGGTGGTAAAAAGACCTTCAGGTGGATCGTACCAGCCCCCACACTGAATTCCACCTTTATCGGGAACATTACCTGTGAATAAAAGGTAATGTTTCGCCGGTAACGATCCGCAGCCGGGTCGTCTGGCAGCAAAGATGATTCTGTAAAGTTTCCTGCATGATCTTCCATGCAGCTATTCCGGCTTCCCGGGGAGTATTGGTTACTGCCGTGGCTCGCGGCAGCAGCTCCGGTTCTGTATCATCACAGCACATAACCCCTAATTCGCCGCCGATTTTGATGCCGTTATCAGCACAGAAATCATAAAGCATTTTCAAAGAACTGCCCGGTACGATAAGAGCCTGAACAGGTCGTTTGGAACGCAGCAAGCGGTGCATGGAACGATTAAACACTTCCCGGTTATAAGCACAATAAAAAACCCATTCCGGTTCGATTTTGATACCGTTTTCTGCCATGATGCGGTAGTAATCCATCAACCGTTGCAGCTGGACGGGGGTTCTCAGCCAATCTTCGGCATTATGTATATAAGCTATGCGGCGGTAGTTGCAGTTAAAAAGATACTCCAGCTGCACCGGAGTCATATCCGGCGAATCCCGTAATTCACTTGATACAACTCCCGGATAGCGGGGCAGAACAGATACCACATGCGGAACAACATTTTTTATATTGCTGACCAGTTGGGCATTATCCGCCCCCCAAATGAATAGCTGCTTGACTTTCAGCTCCTGCAAAAGCGTGCAAATTCTGCCGGAAGTCATACCGCAGGCGTTGATTACTTCCAGAGCTTGACCATTTTCCAAAGCTTTTTCCCGAAGAAACTTTAATGTTCCACCGGCAAAAGAGTGGTCACTTTCCACTAAAGGTTTGCTGGAAAAATGCACAAATGCCAGCGGCACTGCCACCGGTAGTTCACTTGTCCGGTATCTGCCGCTTTGGGGTCTGACTTCGATCGAACCGGCAAGCTCAAACTCATGCAAAACTTTTTCCAGCCGGATCCTGCCGACACCGGAATCACACATCAGCTGACGCAAGCCGGGCAAACGACCGCCGGGCGGTGTTATAAAGAGCAACTCTTTTATAAAGTTACGGATATATTCTTCAGTAAAAATTTTATTGCCGGGTTTATTCATTTTATTCTCCGTATTAAATAATATATACTTAAAGTCAAAACATTGCAAACTGTGTTGATAAAACTGTGCTGATTTTTGTTTTGTTGCGGCAAGCAGCCGGAAAGGTATAGAAAAAAACTTGCAAAACTCTCTTTGCAATGTTCTTGTATAATCAAAGCAAGATAACCCCAAAACAGGAGGAGAACTATGAACAATCCTTTCAAAGACAAACCAATGCCCGGGGAACTGCACAGCAGTCCCATCATCCGCCGCTACGAAAACAACCCCATTCTGACCGCCAAAGATGTACCCTACCCCGCAACTCTGGTCTTTAACGCCGGGGTCACCCGCTACCGGGGCAAATACTATATAGCTCCCCGCATCGACTGCCGCCGCCCCAATAAACAGCCCGGCGAACACGATATGCTCTATGAAGGCACCGGCTTGGGCGTCAGTGATGACGGGATCAACTTCACCATGTTTCCGGAGATCATCCGGGTGCATTATCACGGAAAAATTCTGCCGTGGGTGGTGGATTCCCGGTTGACGGTGCTGGAAGATGGCTTGTATTTGAGTTTCTGTTTTGAAAATCAGCACAGCGAACGCCCCGGCATCGCCAAATGGCGGGGTGAAGGCGTGGACTTTGATGCCATTACCGTAGGAGTTCCCCAGCAGCGGAACATGATCCTCTGCCCGGAAAAGACTCCCGACGGGCTTTATATGCGTCTGGAGCGTCCCTCCAACCAGTGGCGTGACCCGTTCCACATCTGGTACAGCAAATCGCCTGACTTGCGTTACTGGGGCGATTCCGAGCTGCTTTTGGGCTGCGAAGATGTACCGTGGGCAACGGCAAAGATCGGCGGCGGGGCACCGTTCCTTAAAACCGACAAAGGCTGGCTGCTGATCTTCCACGCAGTGGACGAAGACCCCATCCATACGGCTTATCCGCAAGGCAGAAAATGGATCAAGCGTTACACTGCCGGAGCGGCACTTTTCAGTCTGGAAGACCCCACTGAACTTATTGCTATAACCAAAAAACCGCTGCTGGTTGCCGAAGCACCCTACGAAACCGGCGATTGGGAAAACCAGTGGGTCGAATTTACTGTGTTCCCCTGCGGAGCTGTGCTGGAAGACGACAACAACACCTTGCGTATCTACTACGGTGCCGGAGATTACAACACCAATCTGGCATTCACCACATTGGAAGAACTCTGGAGCGTGATGACGCCCTGCAAACGCATTGCCAAAGAAGCGGTGGTGTCGTGGATATTGGATGAGTGGGTTCGGGAATGAGTATATTTATTAAAGCTCCGGCAAGTACCTCGGAGTTTGTGGAACTCGTCAACAGTTTCCCAAAACGGGAAATAAAGTATGCTTTTCATGACATTGACGGTACCCACTCTCTGATCCGGGATTGGGTGCCGGTCATGACGCTGGTGACGGGGGCAGTTGCAGCTTACGGCATGTTTCCGGGTACTCCGGAGGAGGCGGCAAAAGCCATAGGAGAACACTCGCCGGGTGAGTTCCCGGAAGCAAAGCAATTTGCCATTGAGTCAGCGGGCTTGTCAGCTTTGACCCAGATGGAGTGGGCGTTGCGGATGAGCCGCCGTTTGAACGGCGAAAGCAGCGAGCTTAATGAAAAAATCATTCAAGCTATCTGGCAGGGCGAAGAACGCTTTGAAGCGTTTGGCGAAAGTGCAGAATCCCTTGCGGAGCTGAAAAATCAGTCGTCGGCACTCTTCAAGGTTTACGAAATACTGCTTCTGGAAATGTGCCGCAACAAAAATCTGGCAGCGGCAAAAGCTGATCCGGCGGCGTGGCAGGTGCCCGGCAGCATGGATTTTCTGCAAATGCTTTACGATAACAATGTAAAGAATTACTTTGTTACCGGGGCTGTGGTGGAGTACGATAAAAATAATGCTCCCACCGGCAGTATGGCAGAAGAGGTTGCGGCGTTGGGCTATAAAATCGGCAAAAATGAGCTTATCGAAAAGTTCTGCGGCTCCACCTGGCACACCAAACTGCCGAAAGTGGAGATAATGCGTCAGCTGTGCAAAACGGAAAATATACGCCCGGAAGAGCTGCTGATCGTGGGCGATGGCAGAAGCGAGATCGCCGCCGCAGTGGAAATCGGAGCCATAGCCTTGAGCCGGTTGGATAAAAGTGCAATAAAACAGCAGGAGATCCATCGGAAGCTCGGCACCAATTTAATAGTAAGCGACTACAAAAACATTCAAAGCATATTTGAAGTAAAATAACCCCACAGGATATATAAAAAATAAACCACCGGACAACCGGTGGTTTATTCATTTATCAGCCGAAAATACAGCAGCTTATTAAATCAGATATTTTAATTGGTGGGCTTTTTTTCCAGCCCGGCGTAGGAAAATTCCTTGGTCATCCGATTATGATGGATCGCTTCGGCATGGCCATCAATAAACCCGCCGTGGGTCAGCGATCCGGAATAAGTTACACTATTTCCGCTGCGGCTGCTGTCGCCGCTGTCATGGCGATAAGCTACAACTGATTTGCTTATAAAATTGTTGTAAGATGTTATGCGGTAACCGGCAAGTGAACCGTTATCCAGCAAAACCACCGCCTCGCCGGGGTTGGCAATACTTGCCATAGTGCGGGTCGGGGGTTTTCCGGCTTCATTTACCGCAAAACTCAAACCCACCAGCAGAGCATTTACGGTATAGTGTGAATAAGTAAAAAACTCTCCGTTGTTATGATTTCCAGCCAAAGGAATGGATTCAGCCGGGCAGCTGAAGATGTTGAAATCTGCATTGCCATCGCTCTGGCGAGTGCTTGTAGGTATCGGGCGGTTATGGACAAGCTCAAAACAAATCGCCATCCAGTTATTTTCGGAATCTTCAGCCCCCGTCGCGGTGGTATTGGATGGCAATATCCAGTCATTATACATATCCGAATAGCTTATATACGATAAAGTAAGCTGCTTGAGATTGCTTAAACACCCCGCTCCCTGGGCCCGGCGGCGTGCGGCGGAAAGAGCCGGTAAAAGCATTGCGGCCAGAATTGCAATAATTGCAATAACCACCAAAAGTTCAATAAGAGTAAAACGCTTTTTCATAAGATCGGCTCCTTTTTATTTTTTATAAATTTCAACTTCTATGATCGACATAGCTTTGCGTGATTTGCTTGCTTTGATACGGAATGTATCGGTTGTGACCGTTGCAAATTTATGGGTATGGATCTTACCTGAAGCATTTACTGCCCGGGCAGCAACTTTCCACTTGCCATTTTCCAATACTTCCACAGTGTAGTCGCACAGCGAATCATTCAAAGGATAAATAACCATCTCGTTGGCAGTAACAGCTTTGTGAAATTTGATTTCCAGATATTCGCTGCCGGTACCCGGGGCGGCGGCTTCAAAGTACATGCGTTCGCCCAAGTCAAAAGCTCCGTCGGTCACATGCCACAAAGCTGAATTGCGGGTGCGTCTTGCCCGGTAAAATTTACTGCTGGAACTGGTAACTTTCAGTTTTTCATCTTCATTGCGTTGAAATGCCAGATTGCCTTTTTTCTGCCGTTTCCGGTAACATTTTTCGATTTCAGCTTCCACGGCAGCAAAACTTATAGCATTGGCTCGGGCGGCATCGGTCGTATAGATGTGTGTATCAAAGTTTTTGAATGTATCTGTAAATTTCCCATCTTTTACTTCAACAGTGCGGTTTTCGCCGAAAACATGGAGTTTCCGGCTGCCCAGTTCCGGAATAAGCATTTGAGCTTTGAGTGTTTTTTCGTCAAAACTTCCGGCAAAGATCCATAATTCGCCCTTATGTTTTTTGACCATCCAGCGGAAAGGCCGCGCCGGACACTTCATTGCAGGATCTTGAATATTGCTTTCGATCATTACCGGTTCAAGAATACGCAACTCTCTGGCAATAGCCGGAGTTCCCAACGCCAAATCCGGGTAAAATTTGGCACGGCGGTTGTAAAACATGATCCCCTGCCCGCCGGCAATAAGCGACATGATCGTTTGAGTACGCAGTTCATCATAACTGGGCACCCGCTGATTGCTGATGAGATCACCATAGTTGAATCCTTGCAGTAAATAGAGCATTACCGGAGCTTGGCTGCCACGGGATTTTTGCAAAACTTCCCAGGCATCCATAAACTCAACAACTTTATTAAAACAGCTTCTGGGGGTATTCAAAATCGGATCAGGATAAGGGTGCAGAAAGTTTATATCGTAACACTTTATATAATCTTTCATGCCCCGCACAGTAAATGAACCGATAGCCACCGGGTGATATGGATCAAGCTTTGATAAGAGTTTATACATATCTTCAAACACTTGCAGTTTAACGCCGTTGCTGTTGCTTTCCGGCTCATCCGAAAGCTGCCAGAGCAGCAAATGTTCCAGCTGCCGCTGCTCTTCAATGATCAACTTTGCCTGCTTTGCAGCTTCCGGTGACAGCCGCTCATGTTTCTGAAGATATGTTTTGCGGAAGCGGCTCGAAGCCAGTCTGAACGCTATACTCATACGATTTAACGGCATTACCATGCTGGTACCCCACATTTGAGTAGCATTGGTATCTTGCAGCGGCACATCGTTCCACTCGGAAATAACAAAAATCCGTTTGCCGTCTTTCCGCAAAAATCCTTCGCTGTCCCGCCAGACTTCCCCTTTCTGATATGCAAGCTTTTTGACTTTCAAGGCAGTTTCAGATTTTTTACCGTCGATTACCGGCCCGGTGATTGCAATATTGTATTCGCCAACCGCCAGCTTGGCGGCATCAAATACTATCAAACCATTATTGACCACACTCTTTTCTGCCAGAACTTTTCCGTGGCAGTCTTGGAGTTGAGCAACAGTTTTACCTTTCACCAGCGATTGAACTACCACTTCAATACGCGGCTCCGGATCGGAGGCGAAAATCGAATTCCGGTAAGCTGGATTTTTAAGTGTGCATTTCCACGGCGTATACGCTATGGTAAGCGGGAAAGTGTTGGTTCGCAATATATCCCGGCTCTTGTTTTCTCTGGCTACGACCCGGAATTGATAGTTTCCATCCGGGATCGCAACTTTGGGGGTCAGCTCAACAACTTTGCTTTCGCCGGGAGCAAGCACTATATTCGTTGCCATGGAAATTTTTTGCGAGGGCAAAAAAGCCGTCTGCAAACGGAAAGCGGATTTTTTACCGGAACGGTTGGCAACATTTACTCTTATCTTGTGCTTTTTATTGACTTGGCTGACCACTTCCGGTTTGCCGATTTCCAGCATGAGCCGGGCAAAATCCAAATCAAAACCCGATATATCTTTCCGGGCATCCGGCAAAAAGAGTTTGCCCGCCAGCAAAGAAAAAATCCCCGGTATAAATCTGGGAAGCCGGGCAGCGTTCCACCCCCAGACATTGCCGGGAATATGGGTGTAGGCAAGATTGGCAAAGGGTACTATAAGCTCGCAACACCAAACTTTTTTCTTCGGGTCACGGTAAGCTCTGGCACGCACATCACTCAAATATACTTCGGTACTGACCCAGCCGCCTTGCGAACGATATTGAGTCCATACCGCACCATTGCCGTTTACATAAAAAGCATAATAGGCATCACGCTCGCTGCCGGGGAAAAGAGTGAAGATCACACAGTCATCTTTACCCATGCCACGGCCCTGATTGGCAGGAACTGCCCACGCCCGGAAATTTTCGTTTTCCGGGATCGCACACTTGGCAGCAAAATAAACAGCCGAATCACTGCGGGCTGTCATAACTTGAGTTGCCAATGGCAATTTTTTCCCGGTATCGTCACTGAAATTTGCTTCCGGAGTCTGTTTCTGCCAACACTCTTCCAAAAGTTTGCCATCTAATTTTACAGCAGAATTTACAACATATACCGGAACGGTTTTTTCGGCAGCTGATAATATGCTCAACATACTGCATAAAACCAATACCGCTACTCTTAAACTAATCATTCTTTACACTCCTTTCTATGCTCTGGTATGCAGATTTTTATTCAATAAGTTATAATCAAGTTCCCGGGGCTGGCAATTTTCGTTGATACTCAAGGCTGCGGCTGTCCCGGCGGCTTCGCCGGTCATGGCGGCTGCCGGAATCACCCGGAACACTTCCATTGCCACATTTTCTGCCCCCATACAGCGGCCCGCCGCCAGCAGATTATCCACCGCCTTGGGCAGCAAACTCCGGTAAGGAGTCTGCCAGATGTTGCCATCGTAACGCCAATAGACGATTTCGCCTATTGAATCGGGGAATTCTTTGCTGTGGTCGTCATCGTGCAAAACAAATTCAGTTTCGATATAGGCGATTTTCCGCAGCTGGGGCATTGCCGGCAGATGCACCGGGTAATTCTTTTTGGGGTCCCGCCCCACATAACTCTGACGCACCAGACTCCAGCCTTCCCGCACAAAATCGGTCACGGCTTTGCCATTAGTGCAATCTTCGTAGACCGTGCCGAAACGGGCATCGTCCAAACCATCGGGAGTGGCTCCGCAATTCCACGCACTCTGAATGTGCAGCGATTCGGTAAAGTGGTAAAACGAAGGATCTTCCGCCATTTCCATAACCCACGGCGTCAGCCGGTTGGCGGTCACAATGGTTTTGCAGCCCGCCATTGCCGCTAAATACCCGCCGCCGGAAGCGTCGACAAACTGATCAGCAAAAACTTCCAGATTTCCCGAAGAATTGAACACATTTACCGATTTTATGATCCTTCGCTCCATGGTAACATTGGTTATTACGCTGTCCAGCCAAAGGTCGACTCCGGCTTCGACGAGCATTTTATCCAAAGTAAGCGTGAATCCTGCCGGAGAAAAACAGCAGCGGAACCGGTCGCCGTTGATCCCCGGATTGCCGCCCGCCGGGCCGCCGAATTTTTCGGGTATATCAAAGGGGCCGTATTCAGTACAGCGGCGGATCATTTCGTCGGCGATGCCGCCAATAAGCTGTTTGCCGCGACCGTCGCACAACGGCAAATATACATAGATCAAGCCGGAAGTGGCAAGCCCGCCGATCAAACATTGTTTTTCGATCAATGCGACCCGCTTGCCCAGCCGGGCGGCGGCAATAGCCGAAGCAATACCGGCTACACCGGCACCGCAAACAACTATATCATATTTTATTTTTTCGCTCATTTGTTCCTCCTGAATAAAAAACTTGCATCTTTCTGATAATATACATAAATTTGCCGGATTAACAATGTTATATTTTCTCAAAATACTATATCAAATCGTCCCATAAACTGGAAATTTCACCGGAACACATTATATTAAAAACAAGTCAGGAAGGATTTTTTTATGAGTTGGTTCAATAAAGAGATAGCTATTTTGCCCCGGAGCAATGATTTTCCATTTCAGGTACAGTTGCTCTATTACTGTAATAATTGGGTGGTTGCCCAGACCCGGTCTGTCATACCGCCGGATCAAATCGAGTTTTCTTTCCGGCTGGGTTCCACGGCGGATATTTGCTGCGATGAAATCAATGGCAAGCCGTTAAAAGCCAAGTTTCCGCACCTGTTGATCAAACGCCCCGGGGATATTATACAAAATGCCGGAACCAGCCCCCGGGATACTATTTCTTTTCACTACCATGCCAGTACCATGCCGCTTTGGGACGCATTGGGGATGCTGCCGGAAAATAGCTGCAAAGAGTTTGAGTTCACAAATAATATTGAAAATCTGATTCGCAGCTACCGGTTGAATTTGTATAACTTGTATTCGCCGGGCTGTCCGGAAAAGCTGGATTGGATATGTTTTCAGCTGATAAGAGAGGTGCTGTTCCAAGCCGCTAAACCGCAGCCGGGCAACGACGAAGCAATAATCATAAAAAATATTGCTTTATGGATGGAACAGCATTGCTGCGAAGATATGAGTATAGAAACTCTTGCCCGCCGCTGCAATATGAGCCGCTCCGCCTTTTACCGGGCGTGGCAGCGGCATATTGAAATTGCCCCGCTGCAATACATAATACTAATGCGGCTGCAAACCGCTGAAAAAATGCTTTTGGAAACACCCTATCCAGCCGCACAGATCGCCCAACAAGCCAATTTTTGCAGTGCTACGGAGTTTTACAGCAAATTCAAAGCCCAATACGGAGCCTCTCCGGCACAATACAGAAAAAAACACCAGCCGGGTATCAGCAAACCAACCCCATAAACAATATTTCAGTATCGCCTTTTGAATAATGTTTCAAATTTTGTTTTATCGAAATAATGACAAAATTTTGTTATTATTTGCAAGATATTGTTATTTTCTACTATTGCACAGTAAAAAAAAATCAGTTATAATATTTAGCAGAATCGGAGAGCATTCAATACAAGTTCCATGGTAAAAAACAATTTTTAACAAACCAAGGGGTGACGACATGAAAAAGCAAACGGCAAACCCAAACCCAAACTACCTGCATCTGAGTCAATTAGGACTTCTTTTCAAGAAGTCAAATTTGGGCAACGATGAAGGGACCTCTGTCCATGGGGACAGAGTAAAGCATGCTTTACGTTGATCGAACTCCTCGTAGTTATCGCCATCATTGCCATACTGGCAGCAATGCTTCTGCCGGCATTAAGTGCCGCCCGTGCAAGAGCCCACCAGGCAGCATGTTCTAACAACCTCAGGCAGAATGGTATTTTTCTTCAAATGTATGCCGATACCTACATGAATTCATTTTGGAATGCGAACAATACCACTAATTGGCGGGGATGGAATCAACGTTTGATCAAAGCTGGTTACTTCAGTGAAAATGATTGGAATATCTACCGCTGTCCGGCAAATCCATGTACCGTATTTGATAAATCAAGCCGCCCTTGGGATTATGCATACGGTGCACCATACACCCAGTATAATACAGGGCAGTTCAACTTGATCAACAATGTCATTTCCGCATTTGGGCATGACAAACTTCTGCTCCTTGCCGATTCCGGAATGTTGAATTCTGCCGATACGCAAACAACCAAACCAACCGGAACGCCTTCGGTTTATATGCTGTACAAAAAGTCCAGCTCTTACTCTTACATCTATGCGGAACATGCCGGTACAGCCAATATTCTCCTTGCTGACGGGCATGTGTTCAACGGTACACCCAAAATGATCCATCAGGACTTCGGCTACGCACAAATCGACAAAGACACGGGAACTGCGGTGATTTACCGCTGGCCTACTTATTTACTTTCCTCCGACAGCACCGATATCACGACATACACCAAGACAAAACTGCTGGAATAAACAGCAAACTATCAATTTGAACAATCAAAAATAAAAAAAGGCTAACCATGAATAAAAATTTATTTACCGCATTTGCAATTTGTGCAAGTATTATTTTGACAGAAAATGTTTATGGAGCAAACTCATCAAAACAACCGGCAAAGGCTGTTGCAGATGTATCAGACGAAATCAAAATAATCCCGGCTGCGGAGGCTGACGCAGCATTCAAACGCTTCTTTACCGTGCCATTTGAACGCAAGGTTATGAATGTACTTTATTCAATATCTTCCAGCCCCAAATATAAGATACACGGCAGACTTTGGGGCAATACGGAGATGCATTTCCGCAAAGGTATGGAATCCGGTTTTAACGCCTTCAAAGCAGATATGCGGTTGAGCAAAGATGGAGAAGTCATCCTTTGTCACGATGAGGGTTTTACCTACTCACCAAGAGGCCGGATCACCCGATTTAATAAAAACAAGTACGAAACGATCCACGATATGCCGCTGGAAAAAATCCTCAAACTGCGGTACGGCGGTACATTTATGAAGAAACCGCTCCAAACATGCACTTTGGATACAATGCTTTCGCTCTGCGCAAAATATGGTAAAGTCGCCTACTTGACATTCCGCCCGGATCCCTGGCGTGAAGGAGTTGCCAAACGCATGACCGAACTGATCGTCAAACACAATATGCAAAATCGCACGATCATCAATCTGTTCTGGTCTTCTGCCAAGCGGCCCAAAGATATGATCTCTAAATATCTGCCGGGGCTGGTCTATTGCCACACCTTGAAAGGGAATGTACCGCTTACCAAAAAACTTATTGATCAATCAGCTGCCGATGGCTTCCAGATCATCTGTCTGTACTACAAAAACCAAATCGACGCCATTACTCCGGAACTTTGTCAATACGCTGCCGGTAAAGGGATCAGGATCTGGTGTTGGGGAGTTGGTTCCAAAGAAGCCGTCGCCAAATGTATTGCCAAAGGCGTTTCCGGTTTTCAGAATTCAGCAATGGATATAAACGATGCAGTTATTGATGAAATGCTCAAATAAGATTACACCTGAAGTATAAAAAAAAATGAAGAGTTATAAAACAATCCCGTTTCCCTGCAGCAGTTCTGTTTTTAAATGGGTATTGATGTTTTTTCTGCTGCCAGTGCAGGCATATTGTGATTTGATACTGGTGGAAAATAAAATTCCTAAAAGCGAAATTGTAATTGGAGCAAGCCCCACGCGTTCTGCCCAATTTGCTGCGTTGGAACTGCAGTATGGCATAAAACTCATTACTGGAGCTGAAATCCCGATCGTTGCCGCCCCAAAAAATTCAGATACAGTGCATATAATGGTGGGGATTCCCGCTGACGGGGAAACTTTCAAGCACGAAGAGTATTCCATCCGGTTCAGAGAAAAAAAGATATACCTTGCGGGCAACGACACACCTGACTTCAAAAAGGTCAATTATACAAAAACCGATACTTTTCCGCCATTGCAATACTATTACCGGGCAAGTTGCTTTGCCGTATATGACTTTCTCGAAAAGGCTTGCGGCATAAGATATTATTCTTATGGCGATACAGGAACGGTATTCACTCCCCGTAAAACCTTGAGTGTTTCCAACCTTGACTGCCGTCGTGCACCAGCGATGAAGGCATTCCGTGTGCCTTATTTTGAAGGCCCCCAAAGCCACATACCGCCGCGGGATCTGCTTCTGCTCCGTCACCGGTGGCGGGAAAATATCGTCTGCGGGCTGGTAAATCACAACATATACAGCATCTACTACCGATATTGGGGCAAGGCAACAAATAAACAACTTGCAAGTGTTTTTATTGAACACCGTCCGGAATATTTTGCCCAACGCTCCGAAGACCGGCGTTCCTCCCGCATCGCCCAACGCTATTATGCCGGGCAATATGTGCCATCCCAGCTCTGCTATGCTGTCGATGGGCCAGTTGACTATTTTGCTGATGAAGCCAACAAGGTCTATCAGGGTAAAAAAGTGCCGGGGGTCCGGTTCCCCGACTTGAAAAAACTGCCAGACACACCATTTTACTATCCTATCCAGCCGGATGACGATACATCTGTCTGCCAATGCAGCCAATGCAAAGAAAAAATGGAAAAAGATCGCAGTGCCTACCTTTTCAGCTGGATAAACAAAGTGGCTGCCAAGGCACATAAATTGAATCCTGATATCAACTTTGCAACCCTCGCTTATGATATAACAAGTACTCGCCCCGCTGATATCGAACTTTATCCGGAGCTTTCGGTACAAATCTGTATGGATATCGCCCTCTGGTTTCACCCTTTGATCTACAAACGCCAACATGGCATCTATAAAGACTGGGTAAGACATGAAGGAAAAAAAAGGATGCTCAGTTGTTGGCTCTATATGCTTGACCCGGGTTCGGCTATCCGGGAAATACCGGGCAGACCCGGGTTTTTTCCTGTCATTTACCCCAAACGTACAGGAAAAATCATCACAGAATTTCTTGATGACGGTTTGCAGGGACTCTTTGCAGAGATTTATATCAAACAGCATGAAGTGGAGTCCTACATCATGAGCCGCCTGATCTACGACAACTCTATTGGATATGAAGAGTTGTTGAATGAATATTACAACCTTTACTATGGTAACGCCGGTAAAGCTATGAAAGAGGTTTTTGAAAAAATTGAAACTGTATCCACCGATATAAAAAACTATCCGGCAACCTTTCAAGCCAAAGATAAAGTAAACAGCTCTTATGTTATGGGTATGTACGACGAGGCAACTCTCTGGCAGGTTGGCACCCCGCAACGCATTGCCGCCATAGATAAACTGCTCATTCAGGCACAAAAAGCAGCTCGGACACCGATTGAAAAGGCTCGAATCAAGCGTTTCATCAGCAATCTGTGGGAACCGGTCAAATCCGGCAGAGCAGCATTTGACCGGCGGCAAAAGTTCAATGCCGCCAACATTCCCACCCTTGAATTCGTTGCTCCGGTTCAAGAATACAATGGCGATCTTGACAAGGCAGATTTCAAACATGCCTATACTTTCAATGACTGGAAAAGAGCATACGGCAAACCGGTGAAAGTTCCGGCAACATTGAAGTTGTTTACCGATTCTACCCATCTGTATATAGACTACAAAGAAACCGGTGCCGAGCCATACCAAAAGCGGAAATTGAAATTTTGGTCTAATGGTTTTGAAATTTTTCTGGGTGCAGACAAAAGCCAGAACTTCAAACAAATTTTCACATCCGTAAATGGTAAATATGAATTATACACTCATGCCATCACCGAAGGAGTCAGACTTTTTAAAAAACAGAATATCACCCTACCGGTAAAAAACACTTTGACACCGGAAGGCTGGCATCTGCAAATGGCTGTACCCCTTTCCATATTGGGCAAACAGTTGAAGAAACAAAAATATTTCTGCGGCAATTTTATCCGGACAAAGATGTTCAAGCCAACTAAAAACACTTCATTATACTTCAGTCCAATCTTTACACCCAGTCACCAATCAGGCATTGATCGCATGGGCGTGTTTTATCTGCCGCCGCCAATCCCCCAAGAGAGCAAAATGGTGGATATATCACACTTTCTGCCCCAAAAAAAGAATAAAAAACTGCCGGTGGGCTGGATCAACAGCTGGAGCAGCAAACCAGTTACCGAAGTAAAAAACGGTCGCTTTATTCTCAAAGGAAAAAACAAAGCCGGTTCTGCTTATTTTGAAAAATACACACCGCTCCGCCCCGGCGACACTGTTGAATTTCAACTTACGGCTGCCGGTAAAAATGCGGACTGTGTAATTGTGCTGACTAACGGTACGGGCCGTTATGTGACCTCTATCCGCAAGCAGCTGACTTTGAGCGAAAAAGCAACACCCCAAACAGTAATATTCAAAGTCCCTGAAGCCCAGATCAATAAACGCCCGCCAACGTATGCAAGACCAGGATTCCGGGTGGCAAATAATGGCATGCTGGAGCTCTCCGGCATGAAAGTAACTGTAAAGAGAGATTGATTTAATGTAGTGATAATATCATGGAGTATAAAAAACGATTTTTGAGCTTTTCAAGTAAAAAATAAGCACTTTTACCTTGTAAAAAATTCAGCAGAGTCTATATTAATAGCTCTGCTGAATTTTTTTATTATCAATGGAGTGATTTTATGGCGATTTTCTGGGCTTTTGCCTGTATGTTTTTTGCGGCTTGCAACGATTTGTTGTTCAAGTTTTTTGCGGGAAAAAATCGGGGAAACGGTTTTTTTGTTTCGGTCGTGGGCGTGGTTTGGCTGGTTGTTGCACTGATCCCCGCTTTGCTGGGGCAAGCTCCTGCGGACTGGCGTGCTACCATTATTTGGGGATGCATCTCCGGATTTTTCTCGCTGGCAGGCAATATTATGATGCTTGATGCCATGCGTTCGCTGGATGTTGGAGTGTGTTCCACTATTTACCGGCTCAATCTGGTGCCGGTAACTGTGGGGGCGGCTTTGATCTTAAACGAAAATATCACCCCCATACAGTATGCCGGGATCGCGGCGGCTTGTCTGGCGATCCTTGCTTTTATACCTCGCAATCAGAGCGAAGTCAAACGCAAGCTGGGCTGGGCATTTATTGTTATGATCATAGCTTCGCTGCTGCGGGCGGGCATGGGCTTGAGCTACCGTTATGGATTTCTGCACGGAGCCAGCGAAAAGTATGTGGTGGTGATCAACAGTTTGTTCTGGATCTTTGGCGGCGTATTGTACGCTTTCTGGCGGGAACGGCATTTGATGCCCTATAACAAGCAGGATTGGAAAAATCTCTTTTTCCTCGGCGGATTGTCCGGAGCTTTAGTTACCGGCATTGTTATAACCATGGCTCTGATGCTCAAGTTGGGCAACGCTTCGGTGGTATTACCCATAGCCCAAATGAGTTTTCTGGTTACTGGAGCGTTGGGCATTTGGCTGTTTAAGGAGCGTTTAACGGTCAGCAAAGCCATGGCTTTTATATTGGGTGTAGCAGCAGTATTGCTTTTGAGCATTAAATTTTAAGGAGTAAAAAAATGGATTTTTACGGCAGAGAACTTCCGGTATTCAAAGCGGCATTGCACAATCATTGTACGGTTTCGGACGGGCTTTTTGAGCCCAACGAACTTATTAAAATGTATGCTGAAAAAAACTTTGATGTTTTTGCCTTTACCGATCACCGTAAAACCAATCCCGTTGCCGGGTATGATCCTTGCGGCATGACCATTATTTCCGGTATTGAACTGCACCCCAAGGCAGCGGATTTTGTCTGGCACTTGCTGGCGTTGGATGTACCTTACGATTTTCCCGGCGAATTTGCCACTGCTCAAGAAGCCATTGACGCAGTAAATGCCGCCGGCGGCATCATCTACTGTGCCCACCCGGAATGGTGCGGAGCGACCTTTGCCGACATTGCCGCACTCAAAGGCTTGGCGGGG
>JAZSHD010000231.1:0-6105 GCA_045533055.1 Victivallaceae bacterium
ATTTTTACAAAATTATGGGATTTCTGTGAGATATGTTTGCTTTGATAATGAATCAAAAACAAAAAAATCGCCAACAGCGGCAGCTGCTGACGATATTTTTTCAACGATTTTCAATCAGATTTACTTTTTCAACTTTTCATACCATTGCTCAAGCAGTTTGGCAGCAACCTCTTTGCCGCCGATACCAAATGCAATGGCTGCTGCCACTGCAAATGCCCCCAGCAGCAAGGCAAAAGCGGTTTCAACAATACTGCCGCCCAGTTTCAGATTGCTGATTGCCAGAGCAACGGTAAAGATGATCACTGCCGCTTTTACCGCCAATTCCAGATGCGGGGAACTTTTGCCTTTGAGCAGTAAAGCTGCGGCATTTGCCAGCTTGAGCCCGACAAGCAAAACGACTGCACTTAAAATAAGATTCCCGCCAAAGATGGCAAAGCGTTTCAGAAGCGAGGCAAGTTTTTCAAACTCCAATATATCGCACACGGCGATCACTGCCAGAAACATCAACGCCCAGCGGGTGATCACTCCGGCAATCACCGAAAGTTTCACACTTTTTTCGCACTCTTTATTGCTGCAAACACTTTCGCAAATGCCGTCAATTCCCCAGGCGGCAGTAAAGCGTTCCACCAGTCGGCCAATAAATTTACCGGCAAAGAATACCACAATCAGCAATGCCAGAGATACAGCGATTTCGCCGGAAACCGCCAGCACATCGCCGAAAAATCCAGCCACCGCCCGGGAAAGCACATCTATATCAAGGGCACTCAAAGCCGCCACCGCTACCGGCAGAGCGATCAATACATAAACACTCCAGCCGACCGCCGCCGCGAGCGAACCGTTGTGGAGTTTTTCGGTAAGCTCAAGTTTATCGCCCAGTTCATTGACTTTGCTGATGACCGCCAAACCTTTAGCGGCTCTGCGGGCAAGGTTTGCCGCCCACAACCCCACGATCAGTATGACTGCTGCTGCCGCCAGATTGGGTATAAAGGTCAGGAATTCTTCAAACATACTCTGCAAAGGCTGGGTAACGCCATAGATTTTCAGAGCATTGAGTATAGCCGGCAGAAAAAAGAGATAAACTGCACAACCGGCAGTTTTAGTTACATAGCTGATAAATTTTTCGCTTTTGACTCTCTCGGCAGCGTCTTTGGGGAGTTTATCATATACATAAGCATTTTGCAGAAAAGCCGAGCAGAACATTTTTACCAGTTCAGATATCACCCACGCCGTAAACAATAAGAGCAATGCTCCGGCAATATTCGGCAAAAATGCCGTTATTCTGCCGATAAATTCCTGCAAAGGAGCCGCCGCCGCATTGAGTTTGAGTATGGAAAAACAGCCCAGCACCGCTAAAAGCATGATTATACCGTAAACCACACGACCGAATATCCGGGCTGTCCGGGTAACCGGCAAAACTTCGCTGCCGTCGGGGAGCGTTACGGTTTTGGAAGCGATTTTCTGGATCAGGTTCCTTGACTTTCGCCCCAGAGTCAGAGCAACTAAATAGCCCACAAGCAATACCAGGATCGCCCCGGTAACATTGAGCAGATTACTTTCCACAATGATCTGCCAGATCTGTTTGAAAAATTCGTTCATCTTTCACCTCATAAATTGGTTGGATAGTTAATGCGGAAGAAAAACTCCGCAACTTGCATTTTTTGACAGACAGAAAAATGGTTTGGTTCAATAAAAATATCTTGAAAAAAACTTCACTGCACTGGACAAATATTTGGAAAATATATTTGAGGGTGTATCTTAATATGTTATGTAATTTTATCAAACATAAAAAAATTGGTGTGATCATGAAAAAACATTTGCGGATAGCCGCTTTGCAGTGCAATTTCCAAACCGAAGAACAAACCCTCTCCATGCCGGAGTTCTGGCAGAAATTCGGGTTCAATACCGAACAGCTGCTGCATACCCACGCTGATATGTACAGTGCCATTTACGACGAAAAACGCCACGGCAAACTGCTGGAAAAATATATGGCAAATTCTCAAGCCAACAATATCGAAACCATCGTTTACATGAACTGCCATATTCTGGGGACCTCCATTGCCGATCGCAAAGATGAGTGGGGCGTGATCGATGCGGCAGGGAACTTCCCGCTTTCCTACAACACTTATCCGGCATGCTGTTTGAATTCCGGCTGGAAAGATTACTTTTTTGACTGCATAGCGTCGCTGAAAAAGTTTGATATTTACGGACTCTTTTTTGATGGACCCCATTACAAAACCTGCTATTGCCCCCGCTGTCAGAAATTATTCAAAGAAACCACCGGCAAAACTTATGCCGAAGCAACCAAAGCGGAACTGGCAAAGTTTACTTATGAGTCAGTACTCAAATTCAAAAGCGATCTTTACAAGCATGTCAAATCTATCAATTCCAATTGGCAGATGTATTTTAACGAAGGTCTGTTTGTAGGCAGAGCCGACAGCAAAGACTTTGCCCGGCAGCTTGCAAGTGACGATATAGTGGGTACCGAAGGCGGATTTTTCTTCTACGGCGAACCCAAAAATGCACCATTCTGGCGGTGTTCAAGTTCAGCAATAGTTGCAGAAGCTGTTGCCGGAGATAAACCCACTGTGATCTTCTTTGCCGGAGATCACAAGCCATGGGGCTGGTTCATGCACACTCCTGCGGAAACAGCTCTCTGCTACATGTCGGCAATCGGCAACGGAGCCAGCGTCTGGTATGGTATACACTGCAATCCGGATAATCTCAATAGCGAAGCCGGACGCATGGCAAAAAGATTGGTCGAGTTTGATAAAAAATATGACGAGCTTTATCAGAACACCAGAAGTCTTGCCGATACAGCAGTATTTTACAGCTACGACACCGCTGCCAAATACCGCAAGACTAATGAAGAAACTGACTTGTACGGCAGTGCCGACAGTGCCGGTGATTTCCCCGGGAATTACACCGAAGCTATTCAAGGCACTTTCGGAGTTTTGAACCATTTGAATCGCCCTTACGATGCGGTTTGCGAACTCAATTTGCCGGAGCTCAAGCGTTATAAAACAGTAATTGCCCCCAATCTTGCCATGGTCAGCGAAAAAACTGCCAATGCCCTGCTGGATTTTGTAAAAAATGGCGGCACTTTGATCGCCGACGGCGAATTCGGCATGTACGATGAAAAAGGCGTCAAACAGAACCGGGGAGTTTTTGCCGACGCTGCCGGATTTGATTTTACCGGCAAATATTTGCAGCATCAGAAGTTCAACTACTGTGCCTTCCCCGGTATTTACACTGCCGACAACGCTCACGGCTGGCTGCCAGCCCCGCCTTGGAGTGCGGAAATTGCCGTTAGGGATCCAGCTGATATTTTCGGCAAAGCCAATGTACCCATGAAAGGCTGCTACGAAGCCAAACCCCAGGATCCCACCCTGCCCTATGCAGTAAAAACCGCATACGGCAAAGGCTCCATTATTTACATAGCCGGGGCGGCGTTTGAGTTTTACTTTGGCTATACTCACAAGCCGTGGCGGGATCTGTTTGGCAAGCTGATTGCGGAAAGCTCCAATAATGAATACACAGTGAGCAATGCTTCCTGCGGCGTGGCAATGAGTGTACGCCAGAGCAAAGATTGTGTTTTGGTGCATCTGACCAACTACACCAGTGCAGTACGGCCCATTGAAAAAAGTGCGGCTTTATACAATGTCAAACTCTCGGTTCCGGCAAAGTTCACCACCGCCGTTGACCTTTGGAGCGGCAAAGAACTGGTCAAAACCGGTGACGGAGAATTTGTAATCGACGCTCTGGAAGAAGTTGCTGTAATAAAACTTGCCTGATTTTTATGGAAGGTAAAGTCAATACATACAATCCGTGGCACGCTGCATGGCAGAGGTTCTGTTCAGACAAACTTGCCATGCTTGCGTTGGTAATGCTTTCAATACTCGTATTGACCGCATTGCTTGCTCCTCTGTTGGCAAATCCCCGGCCTTTGGTGGAATATACGCCGACAGAAGGCCTTACTTTGCCTTTTCTCCGGACTTTTTTTGCTCCGGAAAGTACGGAATATTGTATTGAACAAATCTTCAATTATGCACTTTCAGCACTGCTTGCAATGGTTTTGACCTGGTGTACCGTCCGTAAAAAGAGTATCCGGAAAATATTGAATATCATATTGCTTTTACTCTTGATACTGCCTTTTATCTTTACCAAGTCCAAGCTGGAACGGGTCGATTACCGCAATACGCCCCTGCCTGACGGCGGTTTCCGGATCATGGCACTTTTGCCATACGGGCCTTTTGAACAGATAAGTGCCCCATTGACTCCGCCCAACCGGCAGCACCCGCTGGGGTGTGATGATCTGGGGCGGGATCTGGCAACCCGGATCATCTGCGGCAGCCGTATTTCGCTGGCGGTGGGTCTGCTGGCTACCACATTAGCTATGTTTATCGGCATAATCATCGGGGTTGCCGCCGGATTCAAAGGCGGCTGGTTCGATATAACAGTTATGCGTATTGTGGAAATATTGATGTGTTTTCCGGTATTTTTGCTGCTGCTGATAATCATGGCGTTTTTTCAGGATATAAAGTTTGAACAATCCATTCTTGCGGTGATCGGAGTGATCGGTGCTACCGGCTGGATCGGCATGGCACAGCTTGCCCGGGGCGAAGTACTGAAACAGCGGCAGATGACATACGTCAAAGCCGCCCAAGCGTCAGGCGTTCCGGCAATCAGGATAATCTTTTACCATATACTACCCAATATTCTGGGGGTGGTGATGATCACATTTTCTTTCGGTGCCGCCGGAGCGATCCTCTCGGAAAGCTCTTTGAGTTTTCTGGGCTTTGGAGTCCAGCCCCCGACTGCCAGCTGGGGCGGTATGCTGCGAACTGCATTCGGCGACCCGTTGAGTGCGTGGCACATGACAGTTTTTCCCGGCTTGATGCTCTTCTGGGCAGTTGCCGGATTCAACCTTGCCGGTGAAGGTTTACGCAAGGCTTTTGATCCAAAATCAACTAAACAATAAAGGTATAAAAATATGACTTTTTCAGCATTTCTCTTGATTCTTGCCTCTGCCGGATTTCATGCCAGCTGGAACTTGTTGAGCAAATCCAAACGGCCCTCCATGGCATTTTACATGCAAGCCTCCATGACCGCTGCGATCATGTGGCTGAGCATTACCATCTGGGGCATACAAAAAGTAAACTGGAGCACTGTGCCGGGAGTGTTCTACATCATGGTCGTTGGCAGTGTGCTTTGCGAAGTACTTTACTTTACAAGTCTGGCAAACACATATCGCCGGGCAGATATAAGCATGGCATACCCCATGGCAAGAGCGTTGCCGGTACTGTTTACGGCGATCCTGACATTGATTTTCCATATCGGCAAACCTTTGAGTACATTCAGCATTATCGGTATGATATTGATTTTTTTCGGGTGTTTCATCATGCCATTGCCCAGTTTTAAGGATCTCAAGCTCAAAACTTATCTCAACAGCCACTTTATATTTATTGTAATGGCGGCATGCGGAACTACGGGCTACACGATCTTTGACAGTCAGGCGATCAAGTTTCTGAAAAACTCTTTCAGTGCCGACGACAAAGTTATAATCAGCTGTATGTACCTGGGCTTGCTTGAGTTGTGCATCTGCTCAAGCATGTTTATAGTAATGCAGTTTTTCCCGGAGGAACGCAAAGAATTCAAAGAGCGTTTCTGCCGCACCATCTACCCCTCATTTTCCGGGATATTCAGCACTTTGGCTTATTGCATGATCCTCCTGGCAATGCCCATGGTGACCAATGTAAGTTTGGTGCAGGCGTTCCGCCAGTTGAGCCTGCCATTTTGTGCATTGGCAGGAGTGCTGATACTGAAAGAAAAAATAACCATCCCCCGCCTGACCGGCTTTACTCTGATATTCGGCGGCTTGGTCTTAAGCGTTTTTTAAGCAAAACCAAATTGCGGCATATCTAGGAACCTTGACTGCACCGTATTGGCAAGCAAAAGTGCGAGCATAGGTCGAGGTTTTGCAAGGAGAGAGCCGAGGGATCCGCCTTCGTGATACTACGGCGTGACAAGGTGTACCTTTGTACTCGATCCGGCTTCGTTTCACTACGCCGTGACAAGCCGAAGGGGCGGTGGAGTCAAGGCTGACCG
>JAZSHD010000207.1:0-4310 GCA_045533055.1 Victivallaceae bacterium
TAAGCGAGCAACTTCACGCTTGCTTTGTCAAAAGCAAGCTCTTCACATCTTCACCCGCCGCAGGCGGACTTCACGCAGTCAGCGGAACGCTGACTGCACTAATAGATGGCGGCTTTTGTGGGAAGTATTGGGAAGATTTGGGAAGGTTTGGGAGTTTTTGGGTGTATTGCCGCCTGCTGTTGCGATATTGTGCGTAGCGGCTGATGCCGCATTCCGCCGCATACGCGGGCAGTACGGTTGATGGCGGCTTTTTATGAGAAAATATGGGAGAGTATGGGAAAGTATGAGAGTGTATGAGAGCATTGCCGCCTACTGTTGCGATATTGTGCGTAAGCAGCGGAGCATTACCCAGCGTATAGCTCGCCGGAGCAGAGCGTCTACCGACTGCAGCGGGCTTTGCCCGCTTCCCAATACTTCCCAAACCCTCCCAAATCTTCCCAATTCCACCGCGCGGCAAATCCGGCTTCGTTGCACTACGCCGCGACAAGCAGGCGTTCGCCCTACGATAGCATATCGCAGCCGCTTCCCATACCTTCCCATATTTGCAATTTACAGTTTGGCGTGGTATATTTCTCTGTAACTTCAGGAGGTTTATTATGGCAATAATGCACACACTCTTTTTTTCCAACACGCTCAAACGGCGTTGTGCTATGAATGTTTATGTGCCCGAGTGGCCCCACAAAGACGGAAAAGCTGGTTTTCCGGTAGTTTATCTGTTGCACGGCAGGAGCGATGACGAAAACTCTTACGCCGACCACGGTATCAGAGCTTTGTGCGAAAAATACCAGTTTATCGTGGTGATGCCCGACGGCGGCAGATCCTTTTACATGGATACCTTTGCCGGAGAAAAATACTGGACTTTTCTCACCGAAGAATTACCCCGGCTGGTCAGCGTGATGTTCCCGGCACGGCAAGATCGCTTAAATACCTTTGCCGCAGGACTTTCCATGGGTGGTTACGGTGCGTTGAAACTGGGTATGCGTTTCCCGGAAAAATTTGCAAAGATCGGTGCCATGTCTGCCGTGGCGGATATCTCGTGGGCAGGCAGAAAAGAGGGCATGATGTGCGATCAGGAGATCATCAGTATTTTCGGCTCAAAAACCGCCATGATCGGTACCGAAGATGACCTCTTTACTCTGTTGGAAAAACCCGTTCCCCAGTGCGGCAGACCCGAGCTTATGATGCGGTGCGGCACCGCTGATATACTTATAGAAGAAAACCGGGAATTTGTCCGCCGTGCCGCCGCTGCCGGAAATTGGAGCGTGGACTACAAAGAAACCCCCGATGCCATCCACACCTGGGCGTATTGGATGCCCACATTGGAGGAAATTTTTGATTTTTTCAGTAAATAATGACTTTTGCGGATTGAAAAAGCATAAAGTTGGATTATATTATACAATCAAAAGTGTTTTTAACAAACCCTTAATTTTTAACCTTTAATCAACAAAAAGAGGCAAAAAAATGATCAAAGTCGGTATCAACGGTTTCGGTCGTATCGGCCGCATGGTTTTCCGTGCAGCGGTAGAAAACTTCAGCAATGACATCCAGATTGTCGGTATCAACGACTTGCTGGAACCCGAGTATCTTGCATACATGCTGAAATATGACTCAGTTCATGGTATCTTCAAGCACGACATCAAAGTCGATGGCAACTATCTCGTGGTCGATGGCAACAAGATCCGCCTGACCGCCGAAATGGATCCTGCCAACCTCAAGTGGGACGAAGTCGGTGCCGATGTCGTCGTCGAATCCACCGGTCTGTTCCTGGAAGATGCCAAGGCCCGCAAGCACATCGAAGCCGGTGCCAAGAAAGTCATCATGTCCGCCCCCAGCAAAGACGCCACTCCCATGTTCGTCTATGGTGTGAACGACAAGACCTATGCCGGTCAGGACATCATCTCCAACGCCAGCTGCACCACCAACTGTCTGGCCCCCATCAGCAAAGTTCTGAACGACAAATTCGGTATCAAACGCGGTTTGATGACCACCATCCACGCTGCCACCGCCACCCAGAAGACCGTTGACGGTCCTTCCAAGAAGGACTGGAGAGGCGGCCGCGGTATCCTCGAAAACATGATCCCCTCCAGCACCGGTGCTGCCAAGGCTGTCGGTAAGGTTCTGCCCGAATTGAACGGCAAACTGACCGGTATGTCTGTCCGCGTTCCCACCAGCGACGTTTCTTTCGTTGACCTGACCGTGGAACTGAACACCGAATGCACCTACGAAGCCATCTGCGCTGCCATGAAGGAAGCTGCCGAAGGCGAACTCAAGGGCATCCTCGGTTACACCGACGAAGCCGTGGTTTCCACCGATTTCGTTGACGATCCCCGCACCAGCATCTTCGATGCCAAGGCCGGTATCCAGCTCGACGGCACCTTCGTCAAGGTCTGCAGCTGGTATGACAACGAATGGGGCTACAGCAACAAAGTTCTGGAAATGGCGAAAGTCATCACCAAGTAAGCTGTTTGCTTATCGTTTACCCAAAGCGGGACGGGATCACTCCCGCCCGCTTTTTTATTTTTGAAAAAACTCAAGGATTTAATAAAATGAATATCGACAAAAAGACTGTGAAAGATATTTGCCTTACCGGCAAAAGAGTTGTTATGCGTGTTGACTTCAACGTTCCGCTGAAGGATGGCAAGGTTGCTGATGATACCCGTATCACTGCGGCTCTGCCCACCATCAAATACATTCTCGATCAGGGTGCCAGCTTGACTCTTTTGAGCCACCTGGGCCGCCCAAAAGGCGAAGTCAAGCCCGAATTCAGTTTGAAACCCGTTGCCGAATACTTGCAGAATTTGCTGGGAAAAGAAGTGCGTTTTGCTGATGACTGCATCGGCGAAGCCGCTGTTGCCGCCAGCAAGGAGCTGAAAGCCGGCGAAGTCATGCTGTGCGAAAACACCCGTTTCCACAAGTCCGAAGACCTCAAGGGCAAGACTGACGAAGAAAAAGCCGCTCTCAAAGAAATGGCTGCCGAACTTGCCAAGCTGGGCGAAATCTATGTCAACGACGCTTTCGGTACCGCCCACCGTGCCCACGCCTCCACCGCAGTCATCGCCGACATCATCGGTCACGACAAGAGCGTTGCCGGCTTTTTGATGGAAAAAGAACTCCAGTACCTCGGCAAAGCCGTCGCCGCTCCTGCCCGTCCCTTCGTTGCCATCATCGGCGGCGCTAAAGTTTCCGGCAAGCTGGAAGTGCTTAACAGCCTTATGGAAAAAGTTGACTGCATCCTTATTGGCGGCGGTATGGCTTACACCTTCCTCAAGGCACAGGGCCACGAAATCGGTAAGTCTCTCTGCGAAGATGAACTTATCGACACCGCTAAAGAAGTTCTCGCCAAGGCCGCTGCCAAAGGCGTCAAATTCATGCTGCCCGTGGATAACAAAGTCGCTGCCGAATTCAGCAACGATGCCGCCACCAAGATCGTCGGCAACGACATCCCTGCTGATATGATGGCTCTCGATATCGGTCCCGAAACCGCCAAGGCTTACGCCGCTGAAATCGCCAACGCCAAAACTGTCGTCTGGAACGGCCCCATGGGCTGCTTTGAAATGCCCAACTTCGCCGCCGGTACCATGACCGTCTGCCAGGCTGTTGCCGACAGCGATTGCGTCAGCATCATCGGCGGCGGCGACAGCGTCGCTGCCGTCAACCAGAGCGGTCTGGCTGCCAAGATGTCCCACATCTCCACCGGCGGCGGTGCCTCCCTGGAATTCCTCGAAGGCAAAACCCTTCCCGGCGTCGCCGCACTGGCTGACAAGTAAGGATTTGTAAAAGGCAGGGGAACTTGGGGAGAGGAAAAAACCTTTTGCTGGATCGGTTCTTTTCCTCTCCCCAAACCCCTCTCTTTTTTCCAAACCTTTTATTGGCATTTTTCATTTTTTCAAAATGAAAAATGCCCTTAAAGTTTGGTAAAATTTATTACTACGGTGCTGAACTGTAAGGAACGGATTTATCTTCCGTTTTATTTTCGGTAGAAATTAATAAAATATTGTAAGCCAACAGCATACGCGGCAAAGCCGCGAAGCCCGGTTAGGGCCGCGAACGCATGGGAGGGTAGTTTGCAGGATACATTCCTGCAAACCGAGCGGAAATGTTCCGCGAAGCCGACCGGAGATGAGCGAAGCCATCCGGCGTTTGAGGACGATTTTACGGCAAGCCGTAAAATGATATGCACCCAAAAAGTTGGACACAACTAAAGGAGTGCATATTTTATGAAAAAAGAAACAGCAAATCCCCAAGAGTACAGTGCAAATTTTAAATTACGAGTTATATTAGATGTGTTAAATAACGGTTTGAGTATTCAT
>JAZSHD010000017.1:0-1594 GCA_045533055.1 Victivallaceae bacterium
CTTTTTATTGACCTACCCGTATTGGGAACAGAGCCTTTTGTTTAAACAAATACACACATCCAGTAATATACCTTCAGATTGCATTTATAACAAGTTTACAGCTGTAAAAAAAGCTGAAATCTTTTTCTAAATGTGGCAAAAATACAATTTTGGTGTAAATTAAAACTGTGTTATTGTAATTTTTTTAATGTAAAGGAATATTTTTATGAGCTTTTCATGCGGTTTGGTCGGTTTGCCCAATGTGGGTAAATCCACCCTTTTCAATGCTTTGAGCCGGGGCGGTGCCGAAGCGGCAAACTTCCCCTTTTGTACCATTGAGCCCAACACCGGTATCGTGGCGGTGCCGGATGCCAGATTGCAGGTTTTGTCGGATATGGAAAAATCCGGCAGGATCGTGCCTTCCAGCTTGAAATTTATCGACATTGCCGGTCTGGTGCGTGGTGCCAGTCAGGGGCAGGGGCTGGGGAATCAGTTTCTGGGCCACATCCGCAGTGTGGATGCCATTGCCCATGTGGTGCGGGTCTTTGAAAACAGCGATGTAGTGCATGTAGCCGGCAAAGTCGATCCGGCAGAAGATTTGGAAGTCATTTCCACCGAACTTATGCTTGCTGATTTGGAAATGGTGGAAAAACGCCGGGACAAAGCCTCCAAACTCGCCCGTTCCAACGACCCCGATGCCAAACTTGAGTTTGAACTCCTTAAAGATATTGCCATGCAGTTAAGCGAAGGCCGCCGCCCGGAATACGATCTCTCCAACCCCAAAGTCGTGGAGCTGGTCAAATCTTTCGGGCTGCTTTCCACCATGCCCGCTTTTATCTGTGCCAATACTGACGAAGCCGGCGTAGCTGATTTCAAAAGTTTGCCCATGGCTCAAAAACTGTTGGACAAAGCCGCCGAAATGAATATGGAAGTTATCCCTGTTTGTGCCAAGATCGAAGAAGAGCTCGGTCAGCTCTCCGACGAAGAAGCCCAGATGTTTATGGAAGAATTGGGCATCAAAGAAACCGGCTTGGCTCAAGTTATCCAAACCGGCTACCGCTTGCTCAACTACATAACTTTCTTCACCGCCGGCCCCATGGAATCACGGGCGTGGACTGTGACCAAAGGTACGCTGGCTCCCGAAGCCGCAGGCAAAATCCATACTGATATGTGCCGCGGTTTTATCCGTATGGAAACTGTTTCCTATGCCGATATGGTAGAATGCGGCGGCTGGAACGCTGCTCAAACTGCCGGAAAACTCCGCATCGAAGGCAAAGACTACGAAGTCCAGGACGGCGATGTCATCCACGTCCGCTTTTCAGTATGACAGGCAAGCAAAATTGCGGCATATCTCGAGACCTTGACTGCACCGCCCCTTCAGTCGAGTACAAAGGTACACTCCTTCAGGTGCGTCTTGCCAAAATCTCGACCTATGCTCGCACTTTTGCTTGCCAATACGGTCAGCCTTGACTGCACCGCCCCTTCGGCTTGTCACGGCGTAGTGAAACGAAGCCGGATCGAGTACAAAGGTACACTCCTTCAGGTGCGTCTTGCCAAAATCTCGACCTATGCTCGCACTTTTGCTTGCCAATACGGTCGGTCTTGACTGCACCGC
>JAZSHD010000274.1:0-17460 GCA_045533055.1 Victivallaceae bacterium
GCTTTGTTCCCGATAAAGGTTGATATGGGAGCCTTGGGGAAGAGGGAAAAACCTTTTTGAGGAAAGGTTCTTTCCCTCTTCCCCAACTTGTCACGGCGTAGCCCGCAGGGCGAAGACGGAACCCCATCACCCTTTTCCAAACCTTTTATTGGCATTTATCTATTTGCGTTGCAAAATAGATAAATGCCCTTTAAGTTTTGAAAAAATATGATTCAACATCTTTACTGTTCATCAAACAATATTGGGAATAGAGCCAAAATAAAATCAAGCTCTGTATTCCCGGTGAATGCAGAGCTTTTTTTTGGGGCAGCCAGCAGCCGCTTTGTCGAGGCGTCTGGTGGATATTTATTCCCGGACTTCTCCGAGCCAGATCGCTGCCGGACGGTTCAAGGCGAATTGGCGGTTATAGGCCAAATAGTGTATTTTATCCGTCAGAGCAAACTGCCAATAGCGGCTTTCCCGCAAATTCAGGCAAGCCGGATCGCCGGAAACAAGTTGGGCGTCCTCCGGAACAGTTTCCACTTTTTGCGAATACTCATCCGGCCCCTGATTGGGCAGATAACCTGCCAGCAGCCATTGATACGCCAGGTGACGCCGGGCAGTTTTCAAACCGTTGGCCTGGCAGAAGTCCAACAAAAAAAGGAAGCGTTTTTTCAAATCCCACACCGTGGAGCTGCTGCCGCCGGACTGGTGAAAAAATTCCAGCAGTTTTACCACAAAATCTTTGCATTCTTCGCTCATAGCTTTGACCGGAATGTGCAGAAACCGGTGATTGTAAGTTATATCCAGCAAGCGGGAGAGGTCTTTGGCTTTTTGCATATCACTCAAAGTCATGGTGTTGGTTTGCATTACATCGTATGGCGGGTTGGGGCTGTATTTTATGCCGAACTTACCGGCGATCTCCCGCAGCGGGGTTCCCGGCAGAGCTTTAAGTACTTCCAGCTGGATCTCGGCGGTATCCAGTGCCATAAGTGTTGCCGTATCGCTGATTATATGGTCTAATGTTTCTCCGGGCAAACCTGCCAGCAGATCGGCGTGGGTTTCAAAAGCTGTTGAAGAACAGAGAAATTTCAAACCGTCCAGTGCGGCTTGGGTATTGCTGCGGCGGCCGGAAAACTGCTGCACATCGCTGTTGAGAGATTGAATGCCGACTTCTATATGCAGCTGACCGGGCAACGCCCGACTTATCTCCTGGCACAAAGAGTCATTCAAAAACTGCGGGTGCAGTTCCAGATGAAATTTCATCTCCGGAAAATCCTCCCGGAACATCCGCAGCAATGCTTCGCCCCGCTCCTGCGGCAAATTGAAAGTCCGATCCAGCACCCGTACCTCTTTAACGCCCCTGTCAGACAGAAGTTTCAATTCTTCATGCACCGCTTCAAGTGTGCGGTAACGGGTTTGGGTGTTGCCGCTGGTGCAGTAAAAACACTTCATGGGACAGCCCCGGGAAGTTTCGATCTGCACAAAGGGTTTGTCAGTGGTAAAAAACTGGTCGGTTACCGGGTAGGGAGAGTTTGCCCACGCTTCATAAACGGCGTTGCCGTCGGCGGGCAATATGCCTTTAAAATCACGCTCCCGACTAAAAATATTTTCCAGATATTCCCGGAAAATATTTTCACCCTCCCCCCGGAACACGCAATCCAGAAAAGGGTATTTTTCCAATAGCTCATCGGCTCCGCTGCCCAGACACTCCGGGCCGCCCGCCACGATCCGGCAACTTGGAGCCAAGGTGTGATAACGCTCCAGAACTTCCAACGCAGTCTGCCGGTTGAATAAATACAAATCAGTTGCCAGCAGGTCGCAGCGGTAAGAATAAATCTCCTTTAAAGCACTCATTACATCGCTGGCAATGGTCATATCGTACCTGCCCCATTCCCAGTTTGCCAGATTTTTGCAAGCCGTGTGCAACAGCGGCAACGCCAGAGAAGAGTGGGAAAAGGAGCTGTTGACCGTTAAAAAAAGCAAACGGTATTTAGTTGTTTGGCTGTTCATATATAAAAACCTTATTACTGAAATTTTACTTATCAATCATTTTTCTGCCCAGCAGTCTTGCCAGGTGGCTTTTATCGCAAAAGCCCCATTCGGCAGCGGCCTCTTTGAGGGTTGCTCCCCGCCGCAGAGCTTCAGCAGCTCCGTTCAGCCGGAAAATCCGTTCGTAGCGGCCGAAACTCACCCCGAAAGACGCCTTGAACAGTGCGGCAAATCTGCTGGCACTTAAATTACAGACCCGTGCAGCTTCTTCTACCGGCAAAGGCTCTTTACCCAATCTCTGTAACGCATTTATAAACCGGCGGCTGTCAGCAATACTGCCGGAGTTGATTTCACAAGGCGGATCGCACGCCATCAGCAAAGCCAGCACTGTGTGCCATATATAGAGATTTTTTGCTCCATCTTCCGGCATAACTGCCAGTTTGTTCAAGTTTGCAATATAAACAGATTTTTCCGGCAATTTGTTTAAATATGCAAACCGTTTAAGCGGCGGCATGACCAGCAGCCGTTCAATGCGGTCATATCCGGCAAAGAAGAAATTTTTCAATGCGTCAGGATCGATATTGATTACCAGCATCTCTTTTTTTCCGCCAGGCAAACTGCAATGGGGTTCCCAGGGAGCACTGACAAAAATCTCTCCCGGCAGCATAGTCATTTCTGCATTACCGCATCTGCCCCGGTGGCTGCCGCCGTTGAGTATCAGCAAATGCAAAGCACTGTGGATATCCAACTGAAGATTGCTGCGAACTTGTTCAACGGCGATCTTCAGTACCGAAACCGGGTGGTCTATATCCAGCTTCCAGTCAAAAAATTCCACTTCTGCCCCGTTTTTTTTACTATTTCAGTTATTTTATTCAACAAATTACTATAAATATACCACCAAAAACATTTGTTTTCAAATCTTTATGCAATATATTATCTGCAGAAACTTCAACCACCGGAAAGGATTTATTTATGAAGCACAAACTTATTCTTATCGGCTGCGGCGGTATGGCAAAAAATCATGCATCGCGTTTTGAAAGTCTGGAAGATTGCATGGAAGTAGCGGCAGTAGTCGATATTGATCTTGCCAAAGCTCAAGCGGTATCTGATCTGCTGCCCAACCACCCGCCGGCATTTACCGATTACCATGACGCTCTGGAATATGGCGATCTGGTGCTGCAAGTGCTGCCCCATCACCTTCACGCTCAAGTCACCATCGACTGTTTGAATGCCGGTAAACATGTGCTTGCCGAAAAACCCCTTGCCAACACCAAAGCCCAATGTCTTGCCATGATGGAAGCTGCCAAACGCAACAACCGGGTGCTGATGACCGCCTACTGTATGCGTTTCCACCCGGCACTGCTGGAAATGAAACGGTTGATTCAGGAAAAGGTCTACGGCGAGTGTTTCCAGCTTTCGATCTGGACCGAGCAGCTGACCATCAAAGAAGATGCTCCATGGATCCACGACCGCAAACTTTTGGGCGGCGGACAGCTTTTCAGCCACGGCTGCCATTACATTGATTTAATGCTCTGGATGATGGGCAAACCTATTCGCGGCACCCACAGCGGCACCAACTTATGTACGCCGTGGATGGATAGGGAAGGCACCAGCAATGTCTGTCTGGAATTTGAAAACGGTGCATTGGGTTATCACTTCGGAACCTGGGGGGCCCGGGGGACTCGCATGGGTTACAGTTTCCACGCCCACTGCGAAAAGGGTTTGATCGACTACAAATTGCAGGAAAACAAACTTTTGCTGCGGGGCAACATTGCTGAACATGTGCCCGGCACTCCCGAAGACTGCAAAGAGTATGTGCTTATGGATTTTACAAATTCCCCCACCAAACACACCGCTGCCGAAATGCGGCACTTTATCGAGTGTGTTGAAAATAACACCACCCCGGAAACCAGCCCGGAACAGAGCCTCGCCGGTCTGGAAGTCATCTGGGAACTCTATGCAGCTGAAGATGAACATCGCATGGCGGATTTCAGCAATATAAACATGGATGCCTTTACAGGTAAATAAAGGTATTTATAAATACTTTTCAAGATTATTTTTCAAGCTGCGTCTGGCTCGGGAGAGATAGGATTTTACCGTGCCGATAGAACACTTTCTGCGTTCGGCGATCTCCTTATAACTCAACCCTTCCAGCCGCAGCAAAACAATTGACCGCCAGGATTCCGGCAGCTGGCTTATTTCGTAAAATATGCTTTCCCGGAAGATTACTGCTTCGTATTCGCCGGGCACCGTCGGCAAAAGTTCTTCCAGCAGCTTTTTATTCGGCAAATCTTCCAGCAAAACTTCGTTTTTGTGATATTTATCATGCAGCCGGTTTTTTGCCTGATTTAAAACTATCCGGCAAAGCCAGGTGGAAATTCTTGACTCTCCCCGGAAACTCTCCAGCGATCTGTATGCCCGGATCAACGCCTCCTGAACTGTATCCTCCGCCTCCTGCTTCGATTTAAGAACCGTGCTTGCCATTGCCTCAAGGTGCGGTATATAAAATTTTGCTATAAAATCAAAGGCTTCATTACTGCCGGAGCGTAATGCTTCAAGCTGCTGCTGAAGCTGCTGTACGACAATTTCTGAAACTGCCTCTTTCTTATGTTCACCCAAAACACGAAACCTCTTAAAAAAACACAATAAATTAAGTTATTGGTTAATTATTAACTTAATTTAATGTGTTTTTCCTGAATTTCAAGCAAAATTAAGTAAATTTATTAACTTTTTACTTATTTTTCAGAAAAGTTTCACAAAAAACTGCCGCAGCTTTTTATAAGTTGCGGCAGGAGCGTTGTCCAGCAAAAAGAGTATATCAAAGCTCGTTGAGCATGGAGCGTATTTCGCTGAATTGATTTGCGTATACTTCAAAGGGCACAGTCAGCATTTTTGCCACGCCCCGCTGGGGGGCGGTAAGTTTGCCGGTTTGAGCATAGTCGATCAAGCAGCGTAAGGCTTCGGTGCGGTCGTATTTAAAATACGCTCCGGTTGCCGAAATGGTGGTCAAGCTGTGTGCCCGGTAAAGGTCGTAGGCAAAAATCGCTTCGGTGTAAGCAAGTTTTTTCAGCAGATTATCGCTGTTGAAATTCTTTGCTTCGGCTTTTGCCAGAGCTTGCAGAGCTTTGAACTGCTCGTCGGAAATCTTTTTGCCGGCTTTGAGCATTTCAACAGTTTTGCACCAGAATTTGATCTGTTTGGTTTGCAGCAATGTTACGCTTGCCGTACCGTTGAGCGAGTTGATGAGCTTGAAATAGAGTTTGGAATATTCCACAATATTTTTGCTGTCATAACGCATCTGGGTCATCAAAGCAAAAGCGGCACTGCGGATGATCCGTGCCTGGGGCTGTTTGAGTTCCAGCAGATTGCCGTCAACAAAAGCTATGGGATATGCGGGAATGTCGCCGGCGATAAGTTTGTTCAACGCCGCATAATCTTTGGCGTTTGCCGCAAAGGCCGCCGCCCGCTTTTTCATATCTTCGGCAGTCGGTTTGGCAAACTTTTTGCCTTCGCCTTTGGAGCGTTTGAAACGCATGGCTTTGTTGACTTTGTTTGCCAGAGTGTTAAGCTCGTTGTAGAATACGGCATTGATCATTCGACCATCAACATAAAGTTTTTTCATGCCGCTTGCGGAGAGTTCGCCGCCAAAGACTTTTTCAGCTTCGGCTTTAGTGTTTTCCAGAATTTTGCCTTGCATCTTATCAGCAGCAATAGTGGCAATCACCGAAAGAACTGTTACGCTCCAGATGACCACTGTTACCGGTTTGCGTAAAACGCTTTTCAGAGTCCACTCGCCGTTGGCAAGCATCTTGCCCCGTGCCAGCAACCCGGCGATGGCCAAAACGCCGCAAATCAGCAAGACCATGTCGCAGCGGAAACTTGAACCTTCAAACTCCCACTCGCCCAACAGCAACGCTTTCAGCAGAAGTCCCAGCAGAACCGTGCTGCAAAGTGCGGCAAATTCGCCAATACCGGCAACCACGCCCAGCAGAGCGGTTCTGCCATCGCGTTTGCCGCAAAGCAAAAGCGGCATGGCTATCAGCAAAACGGGCAGCACCCAAACACAACAGACCAGCGACAACGCCATGATCGCCACTGCTCCAATCAGACAGATCCACTGCCGCAGTGGTTTATCCGCATAGCGGCTCTGCACCCAGCTGCCCAGATAGGTTATAAAGTAAAATGCCCACAAAACAGTAGCCAGCAGACAATACCCCACAAGCAGCGTATCTGAAGCAACCGCACTTGCCGGGAGCCACGCCGCCGCCAGCAGTGCCAGAGTAAACAATACCCAGCTGCCAACTAAAGCTAAATTACCGAAAATAAACGATTTACAACGCATGGAAGCATTTGGGGAAAGGTCGCACATTTTTTTCTCCTTGGTGTATTTTTTTCAGGAAGCATTTTTATAATAGCATATATACAAATAAAATGCAAGCGGCAAACGATTTATTGTGCGGTTTTTCTTTTAAAAAAGTGCTTCTGCCGCCGGGCGTATGCGGAGCAAAGCGGCATACGGTATATCGTCGTAGGGCGAACACCTGCTTGCCGCGGCGTAGTGCAACGAAGCCGGATGTGACGCGCGATAGAATTGGGATGTATTGGGAGGGTTTGGGAAGAATTGGGAAGCGGGCAAAGCCCGCTACAGCCGGTTGACGCTCCGCTCCGGCGAGCTATACGCTGGGTGATGCCGCCCACACACACTATTGCTCCCGCGCAGCGGCCCCAGCCGCCACACACAATGCCGCTACACTGGCGGCAATACACCCAAAAACTCCCAAATCTTCCCAATACTTCCCAATACTTCCCACAAAACGCCGCCATCTATCCTACTGCCCGCGTATGCGGTACAAGGCGAGGCTTTGGAGGACAAGTCAGCCGCCCATACACAATATTGTCCGCATATCGCGGGTTACTTTGTTTCCACTAAAATCACCCGTTCGATGAATATGCCGTTGGGCTTGGTGGAGCCATCCACATACGCCGGACCGGTTACTTTTATGGAAGCCCAAATCTCTTTGGGGAAGTTCTGGTCAATGCCGATGATGCCTTTACGCATATAAATACGGCTTGCCCAGCTTTTGTGCCAATATATCCGCAAATTCTGGGTTATGACGGTTGTGCCCAGCTTGACCCAATGATACTTTTCGTCGGTGGCGTAATCGCCTTTATTCCACTGATATTGGGCGACCAGTTTTTTGTCTTTGGGGGCGGTGCTGTCGTACAAGCCGATATGGATGGGCAGATCGTGTTTGAGGTTCTTCTTCCGCCGGTCAAAACCGAATGCTCTGCCGCTGGCGGCTTCGGGATCATCCACCACATAGCGGGAATGTGCGCCCCACGGGTCGAAGTCCGGCCAGTGGAAATCCTGGATCTTTTTGCCTTTGAACTGTTCGGGAATGATAAAGGGCATCGCTTTGAAAAGTTTGACCTCGTTCTGCAAATTCCCCAGAGTTGCTTTCAGCGACTCTTTACGCCATTTGCGGTCTACGGTAAAGGTTTTCCAAACCATTGTGGAGTTGTCGAGCCACCGTTTGATGACTGCCTCTTTAGCCTTGCCCAGCGGGAACTTATCCTGCCGGAGCAAGCGGGCGTGATCCACGGGGATCCGTTCCCAGCGGACATGCTTCAAACTGCGTTCATCGCCTTGAGCGGCTTTTTCGGCGGCATCAAGGAGTTTATCTGCCGTGGCAAAGAAATCGGCATCCAGCAAGCCGAAGGGATTGCCCCGGACGGCAAAAGGCAGTTCCAGCATCCGCTTTTCCAGATATTCGCAATACTCTTTCATGGCAGGAGCCGCCGCACCGTAGTAACCTTGAAAAAATTCGTCGGAAAGTTTTTCTATATCGCAATCGGGGTTTACCGACAGGTGGCTGAATAAATAGTATTGCAGGGGCCAGAAGTTGCGGACATAAGGTTTTTCGTTTTCCGCATAATAGGTCAACACGCCGTTGTCCCGGCAGAACTGCATCTCTTTTTGCATGACTTTGCGGGGCTTGAGGTAGGGAGTTTCTTCCCCGGCATAGGGTTTCCAATACGCCCAGATCGCCAGATTGTGTGCCATCTTTCTCCAACCTTCAAGGATATTGCCTTGAGCGTTGCCCGGCAAGGCGGGTGCAGTGATTTCGCTGCTGCAAGTGCGGACGATAACATTCTTTCGAGCCTTGTACTGTTTGGCAGGCTGCTGGGTGTGCTGATAAGCAAAGGTCTGCACCAATATTTCCGGATAATCTTTTTCGATGGCTTCGGCAACAGCGTTGGTAAAGTCGATATTGGCGTCGGATATGGAGGGATATTTGGCACAATCGGCACATTTGCAGTTGTTGCCATAGCCGTCGTTCTGATCTACGCTGTAAATCATCCGCCATTTATCTTTTGCCACACCTTTGCGGTCTTTTTCAATAAAGCGTTTGAGCTGTTCGGCAAAGGCTTTTCGGGCCGCCGGATCGCTGTAACAGGGAGCGTTGGGATTGCCGATTGCCCGCTTGAATTTGACAGTCTTGGGGATTGCGGCAATGTATTTGCCGTAGGTGTGGCAGCCGTGGGGCGAACCGGAAAGCATCTGGATCTCGCTGTAACGGGTGCGTACCGATTCTTTGCGTTTCAGGCGGAAATCCACGGTGTTGAGCCGGGGCACCCCCGAACTCATTTCCCGCCGGATAAATGCCGGTTTATATCGCTCGTTGATTTCGGGCAGAGCCCATGCCGGATTTTTGGGCACGATCTCCGTATCGTTGGCAAGGAAGCGGCAGCCGAGATACTTTTCGATAAATTCGTAAGTGCCCCAAACCGTCCCCCGGAGATCGCCGGTGATCACCAGTTCATTGCCCTTGGAGGCAATGTGCCACTCTTCAAACTTCAAATCTGCCGGACGCTTGTACCACTTGGCGTTATCGGCAGCTTTGCCCAGATAAACTTTTAACTTGACATCCTTGCCGTAAATACTTTTGCCGGTAACAGCTTTGTAATATTTGGAAAGATCCTGTTTTGCGGCATTTTCGGCACGGCTGGCACCCTTTGCCAGCTCAATATTGCCGGCAAAAACCGAACCGGCAATGCCGCACAACATCATAGACAACAATATTTTATTCATAAAAGACCTCATTCATACAATTTCCAACGCTGCACATTAAGTGCCGGTTTATAACTGTCGCTCCAGAAAGCTTCTTCCGGCGAAAAACTTTCGGCGTGACCATCTGCCATACCGTAATTCTGTCTGCCGCCGTGGCGTTCAAACAATTCTTTATAGGTGCTGCTCGGCGGTTTGGCGTAAATTTTACCGTTGCTGCTGCGGGTGTTCTGCGGTGCATCGCCATTGATTATAGATATTGAAGGCTCCGGGAAGTCCCCGATCTGAAAGACTTTAGCCGGATAAGTTTGAGAAGCGTAAATCACCCCCGCCCCACCGGCATACATATTATACATGGCAAGAGTATGATATGTAGGATTGTAGGCCGCCGGACATTTGAGGATCTCCAGTTTACCCAATTCATTATTATCTTTGCCTTCTTTTGCCGGATCAAGGTTGAAATAAGTCAATATCACGCTGGGGTAATAGAGGGGATTGGTACTTGCCGTAGCACTGCCGTAAATACCTTGGGCACCGGTACTGATCCCCGGCGGAACATAGTTGTTGTTATCTCCGGAATACATCTGGGTAGCCGCCAGATTGAGCTGTTTTACCATAGCTAAACAGTTGGCACTTCTCGCCCGCTCCCGGGCGGCAGAAAGTGCGGGCAAAAGCATTGCCGCCAAAATGGCGATAATGGCAATTACTACAAGCAGTTCAATGAGGGTGAAGGAATATTCCTTCACCCGCCCATGGGCGGAAAATACATTTCTAACCATAATTACTCAACCTTTCTTTTATTTGAATTCACAAGAAATCAATGCTTTTTCATCACAAATAACCAACGGGTAATCGGTAAGCGGCAGCTCGTTGAAGAAATACAGTTCACCGAATTCCTCCACATTCCAGTTGCCGATCCGGTATACTTTTCCTGACAGCATATCCACCAGCACCGGTTTTTCGATAGGCTTCAAAGCCGGATTTTTCTCTCCGGCAAGCATCAATGGCGCAATGCCTTCAAAGCCATACTGCACATCTTCGGATAAACTGTAAGCAAAGAACGGATAACCGTTACGCTCATAAGTGTAAGTCTGGATGGCAATATCTATCAAACGCGAATGGCGTTCGTAACGCGGCAGAGCCTCCCGTAAATTTGCCGCACAATAGAGTTCTGCCGGTTGGGTTTTGTCATCAAAAAATACCGCCAGATGCTGCATGGTTTTATAGGAGAGTTTGGGCTGATAATTCACGCCGTCAAGAATACCGTGCCGTGCCGGATTTTTCTTGGTGGCATTACCCATTTTATAAACGCTCATCATATCTGCCATCTGGAAAAATGAACTTTTTTTCATGCCCAGAGCTATATCGGTAAAGTATCTGCGGAGCATCCAGATCGCCTGATTGTGTTCGCTTTCAAACACATAGGGTTCCAACTGCGGATGCACGGGCGGAAACCAGGAGGGAAATCCGGCTTCACCCTGCCAGAGTTCCATGTGTTTTCCGCCGTTTTCATCAATTATTCTCCGGAGCGAAGCTACAAACTTCGGATAGTTCAGTTCCGGCTGCTGGCAATAGGCGTGGATAGAAAAGAAGTTCAACTCTTTGGCTATACCGGTACGGAACAACTTAAATACAAATCCTTTCCGTACCCAGGTCGAATGAGTCGCCACGCAGCCGCCGATTTTAGCATTGGGGATAGCCGAACGGATCTCATCAGCAGTGATCTTGATAAATCGGGCATATTCTTCCGGATCGGCTTTCCGCGGCTGCCAGAAGTTGGAAATATTCGATTCGTTCCAGATTTCAAAATATTCGACTCTGCCTTTGAAATGTTCAGCCAACGCCCGGACATAGTTCTTCCATGCCTGAAGCGTTTCTTCGCCGTAATAAAGCGGCACAAAACCCACCGCCGCATCGCTGTAAACATCTTTCATGTAAATCTTGTTGCCGTAGCCTACATTGAACCACGGCTGAACGCCCTGCTCCAGCAATTTGTCCACGATCCGGTCGAGCCACTCAAAAGTGTAAACACCTTTCTGCTGTTCGCAGCGGTTCCACCCGGTCTGACAGCGTGCCCACTTTACTCCGGTTTTCCCCAAAGGCTCATAACAGCGTTCGGGATCGAACATCTTGCGGTCAAGACATTCAAAGCCGATACTGATCGGAGAATCTTTTATTTCCTGTGAAGAAAGCACTTTAAGTTTGCCGACTTCTTCCAGATTTACCGATTTATGCTTAAAAATCATATTCCCATCCCGATCAATAAATCATAAACTCTTTGACGCTCTTTTTGAATTCTGCACTTTCCTTGAAACCGCGAATAATGAAATCAGCAGTACTCTGTTTGCCCAGACGCCAATCCGATGACCCCAGCACCGGGTCAAAAATCCTTACATCGCAGCGGCCGTTGGGGAAAGGTATGGCAAACTCTTTGCAGCAGCTGCGGAAAACTTCCAGCATCCACATACCCATTTCAAAGGTGTTGAGTGCGTGACTGTCGGTAACAAAAATTTGTACGCCCCGGCAGCACTCGCCCAGATATTTTTTGAAAGCGTTGTATTCGGCAGTAAAAGCACAGGGCCGGAAAAAGACCCCTTTGAGCTTGAGTTTATTAAGCTCATCAGCTGCTTTATATGCGTCAACAAAAGGGGCTCCATACATTTCGTAAGGCCGGGTGGTGCCCCGGGCTTCGGAAATATTGGTTTGCCCGAACTGGGTGCAGCCGGCATACAGCAAAGCACTGGTAAAGTTGGGCAGATTGGGCGACGGATTGCTCCAAAAGAGATCCATATCGTCAAACATCATATCCCGCTTGAGGTTGCAGCAAGGTACCACCGTCAAACGGCAGGCATTGTTGTAATAACGCTTGTTGACCATCTTGGCATACTCTCCATGGGTCAAGCCGAACCGCCAGGGTATGCCGTAACCCCAGCGTTTATCAAAGTCACCTTCGGGCATAACGCCTTCCACAGCGTCCAACCCCAGAGGATTGATGCGGTCAAGCACGATCAACTCTTTATTGAGTTTGGCACAATCTTCGATCAAAAAAGCCAATGTCCGCAAATAGCTGAAAGCACGGCTGCCCACATCCTGAATATCGTAAACAATGGCGTCGATATCTTTGACCCGCTCTTCGGTCAGATGAAGAGTGGGCCGGTATATGGAATAGACTTTTTTCTTGTAGACCGGGTCGATGGTGTCATCGAATTTCACACCATTCTGCAAATCGCCCCGGATGCCGTGTTCGGGAGCAAAAAAGACCTCCACGCGGTTTTCCGCCGCCAAGAGATCGGCTACGGTGCGGCATTGCCGGTCAATGGCAGAAGGGTTGGTCACCAGACCGATTTTATAGTTTTTCAAAGCATTTTTAACTGCCTGAATATTGTCAATACCGTTCATGACCGGATTTTTCATTTGCTTACTGTTCCTTTTTTGACATGTTCCAACACTGCTCCGGCAACCGTTCCCGGCAAATAAAGCACTGCCGCCCAAAGCAGCGGCGGCACCGGCAACGAATCCGTTTTTAATAAAATCACGGCGATCCATAACTCCCTATAAACTCCCAAATTTCAAATTATCTTTATTGGACAAAAATATCATTAGGGTAAAGGTACAACATTATTGTAGAAGCGTCAAGGATTATTTTGTCAAATAAATTGGATTTTTTTGACAAAATTGTTTTTGCCACAAAAGAACAGATGACAACCGGGAAATTTTGGGAGGGTATGGGAGGGAATGGTAGGCGGCATCAGCCACTCATGCACAATATCGCAACAGTTGGCGGCAATGCCCGTCCGACTTGTCCGACTTGTCCGACTTGTCTGACAGCCGCCATCTGTCCTGCCACCCTTTCAGGGCTAATGATTCTGATACTGCCGGGGAGTCATTCCGGCGTGGCGGCGGAAAAATCTGCAAAAATACCCCACATCGCAAAAGCCCAGCTGATTGGAGATTTTTTCCAATGGCAAACTGGTTTCTTTCAGCAGTCTTCTGGCTTCCAGCATCTTTAACCGGCTCACATATTCACCGGGTGTAATGTGGAACTTGTTTGCCCAGTGCCGCAGAAAATTCCGGCGGCTGAATCCGTGTTTGGCTGCCAGAAAATCCATATCGCACTTTTCGGCATAATGGGTTTGCAAATAGCTTGCTATATTCAGGATCTTTTTGTCCGTTTCGCTTAACAACAGATCTTTTTCCGCCCATAAGAGCATGGCTTCGTGCAGCAATGTATAACAGCCCAGATCCAGCTTGTCGGCAAAACCCGGCTCGCTCAAGTGTTCACGGCTGCTTTCCAGAAGTTTCATGACTTTTTCCAAACTCTCCGGCAGCGGCAATTCTGCCACACAGAAATCTTCGGTCAGACCGCTGCAAAGAAAAAATGCCGCCGCCTCCGGCTGATACGAAAAATAAAACACATCAGCCGTGTCAGCATTGAGGAACTTCACTTCCGCCCCCGGATACTTGACCATCAAATGCGGAAACCCAACTTCGTAAAGTTTGCCGTTGACCTCGAATTGCAAAGTCTGCAAATTGTTGCCCGCCAATCGGAAACAGAATTGCAGCGAATCGCATTTGCCATCCACCAGCTGAAAATCCTGCCGGTATTCCATTGTCCGCAAATGGGGCAGCATGTTGAGCTTGCGGGGCAAACTCTCAAGCCAGAGTACAGGAGAAGCCATGACTGTTTACTTTGCCGTTTGAGTTGTTTTGACTTCCCGTGCCGGATAAGCAACTTTGCCCTTTTTGAATACGCCGAAATCCGCAAATGCCGCATAGATCAAGCCAATGATCACCAGCAATATAACTGCGGCGGCTTTAGCATGTTTCCACGGGGTCATATCAATAACTTTGGCATCAAATTCTTCGTAAGGTGTTTTCCGCGGGGCGATTTTGCCCCACACCAGCATTGCCAGAAGCATTATTGCAAAAACTATCGCTACAAAGTGGAACTGCCCGATGGCATTTGCCCAGGTGCTGAAAGGTTTGACAAAGTACCCCAAAGCGTTGAGAGTGATCCCGCCGATCAGCACCGTATTAGCCGCCCTGGCAGGCACATAGCGGGTAGTCATTGCCGCCACCACCACCGCCAGCAGCGGAATAAAGGTCAAACCGTTCATGCTCTGCAAATAGCCGAAAATGCTCCCGGCATTCATCAGCATCGGAGCTATGATGATCGAAGCAATCGTGGCAATAAAGCCGAAGAGCTGCCCCATCTTGACCACCCGGCGGTCGTCGGCAGTTTTATTGATCCAGCGTTTGTAAATATCCAAACTGAAAAGGGTACAGGTACTGTTGAGTACCGAGTTGTAACTTGAGAGGATCGCCCCCAGCAGCACTGCCGCAAAAAAACCTTTCAAGGGTGCGGGCAGAACCATGTTGACCAACGCCCCGTAGGCCTTGTCGGAAACCGCAACTCCGGCTGGATTCAAGGGTATATTCAGCGAACCTTTCATAAAAAGCATTGCCGCAATGATCCCCGGGATCACCAGATAAATGGGGCCCAAAAGTTTGAATGCACCGGTCAACAGCACACCCTTCTGACCTTCGGCAAGGCTTTTGGCACCCAGCGTCCGCTGGATGATCTGCTGATTGGTGCACCAGTAAAAGGTGTGGATCAGCAATATACCTGTAAAAAGTCCGAAAAAGGGTGCTTCGCTGTCGTTGGCACCAATGCTGTTGAGCCGGTCGCCGCCCTCGGCAAAAAAGGTCTGCACGCCTTGGGCAAATTCGCCGTCGCCCAAGGCAGAAAAAGCGTAATAACTGATAAGAAATCCGCCGATAAACAGCCCGATACCGTTCAAAGTATCCGATACAGCACAAGAGTTCAAGCCGCCGAAAAGTGCATAAGCCGCCCCGATAAGTGCCACCGCAACCACAATGATATAGAGCTGGGTTACTTCGTTCTGCACTCCGATAAGCTGCCCAAGATCCAATATGTCGATCATGCCCCGGGCACCGGTGTAAAGAATAATAGGCAGTAAAATCACTGCGTAAGAGAGCAGAAAAACCCCGTTGCAGATGGAGGCAGTCACTTCATTGAATCTTCGCCGCAGAAATTCCGGCACGGTGGTAATGCCGCCTTTGAGGAACTTGGGCAGAAACCACAACGCCATCAAAACCAGTGCCACCACAGCCACAACTTCCCACGCCATAACTGCCATACCTTCTTTGAACGCCGACCCGTTCAACCCCACCATCTGTTCGGTGGAGAGATTGGTCAGCAAGAGCGACCCGGCAATGACCGGAAAGGTCAGACTGCGGCCGGCAAGGAAAAATCCATCTTGCGACGAACTTTCCCGCTTACGGCAGATAAGGTAAGTACCCAACGCCACCAGCCCGGTAAAGAGCACAAACGAAATGATCGGGATCCAGAACATGTTTTTCTCCTGTTAAAAGTTTATTACCAATCGGTTATATCTCCAATTTTGTAAAACTGAAGTATTGGATTATATCATCTGTAATCATAAAAAACCACATAAGTTATGATTCGTCAAAAACGCCAAAACTGTCGCGAGCCTCCGGTGGATACAGCGTGCGGCAATGTCGAGTTTTGCAATGCCCTGCCCGAGGGAGTGTACCTTTGTACTCGACCGAGGTGCAGGGTTGCGGCAAGGCTCGAGATTGCCCGCGATGTGCCACCGTACATTGAGTTCTCACAAAATTTCGGACAATGAGAATATAACATATTTGGCAAAAAAAGTCAAGTCTTGTTGCAAAAATTGCTCTTGGGTGTATATTATTCGCGTATATATAGATATTAAAGCAACATAAAGGATCCATTCATGTCGAATTACGAAGCTGTTATCGGTTTGGAAGTGCATTGTCAGGTACGCACTGCCAGCAAGATGTTCTGTTCCTGTGCCAACACTTTCGGAGCTGAACCCAACACCCATACCTGTCCGGTCTGTCTGGGTTATCCCGGCACGCTGCCGGTGCCCAACAAAGAAGCCATCCGCAAAGCGGTCATCGCCGGACTGCTGACCAACTGCGAGATCGCCCGGTTCAGCAAATTTGACCGCAAAAGCTATTTTTACCCGGATCTGCCGAAAAACTATCAGATCAGCCAGTACGATATGCCTTTCTGCACCGAAGGTTTTATTGATGTGGGCGGCGAAGGGGTCAAAGGTTTTTCCGGCGATGAACTCCCTGCCAAGCGTATCGGCATAACCCGTATACATCTGGAAGAAGACCCCGCCAAGTTGAGCCACACTCACGGTGCCAGCGGTGCGGACTACAACCGTGCGGGCGTACCGTTGATCGAAATCGTTTCCGAGCCGGATATGCGTACTGCTGACGAAGCGTATGCTTATCTGACCAGTCTTAAAGAGATCATGCAGTACGGCAACATCAGCGATTGCGATATGGAAAAGGGTCAGATGCGTTGCGATGTGAACATCTCTTTGCGTAAAAGCTCCAGCGACCCCTTCGGCACCAAGATCGAGCTGAAAAACCTCAACAGTTTCCGAGCCGTCCACCGTGCCATCGAATACGAAATGTGGCGGCAGGCTCAAGAGCTGGATGCCGGACACACCCTGCGGCAGGAAACGAGAGGCTGGAACGATGATGCCGGCGAAAGCTACCTTATGCGTACCAAGGAGCAGGCTCACGACTACCGGTATTTTCCTGATCCGGACTTGCTGCCGGTAACTTTTACCGAAGCAGAGATCGACGAATTCAAAGCCAATTTGCCGGAGCTGCCCGCAGCTATGCGTGCCAGACTGGTCGCCAGCGGTCTTACTGATTACGACGCAAGTGTGATAACTGCCGACCGTCATCTGGCAGGTTATTTTGATATTGCAGTTAAGTCGGTGAAAAATCCCAAGATCCTTGCCAACTGGATCATCTCCGAACTTTTGCGGGAGCTCTCTGCTGCCGGTATGGATATAACCGGAAGTCCGGTAACGCCCGGAAATATGGCAGAACTGGTAAATGCCGTAGATGGCGGTACCATTTCCGGCAAGATCGGTAAAGATGTGCTTGCTGAAATGTTCACCACCGGCAAGGGAGCCAACGATATTATCAAAGAAAAGGGTCTGGCACAGGTCAGCGATGCCGGAGCCGTGGAAGGCTTTGTGGATCAGGCCATTGCCGCCAATCCGGCACAGGTCGAACAGTACAAGGCGGGCAACCCCAAAGTATTGCAGTTCCTGGTGGGTCAGGTAATGAAGCTCTCCAAGGGCAAAGCCAACCCCAAACTGGTCAGCGATATTTTGGCTGAAAAACTTAAGTAAACGGTAATGTCCCCAAGTGATCATAAATATACCACACAAGTTATGATTAGTCAAAAACGCCCAAACTATAGCGAGCCGCCGGTGGATACAGCGTGAGGCAAGGTCGAGTTTTGCAATGCCCTGCCCGAGGGAGTGTACTTTTGTACTCGACCGAGGTGCAGGGTTGCGGCAAGGCTCGAGATTGCCCGC
>JAZSHD010000176.1:0-22263 GCA_045533055.1 Victivallaceae bacterium
GGGATACAGTATCAACGTGCTGACCATGTTCGGGCTTATTCTGGTGGTGGGCAGTTTGTGCGACGACGCTATCGTGGTGGTGGAAAACTGTCAGGCACTTATGGTGCGTGAAAAACTCTCCGCCAAAGATGCCGCCTTAAAGAGTATGCAGCAGATCACCGGTGCGATCATCGCCACCACGCTGGTTACGGTAGCGTGTTACGCTCCGCTGGCGTTCTACGGCGGTATGGTAGGTACTATCTACATGCAGTTTGCGGTAACGATGTGTATATCGCTTTGTTTCTCGACTATTGTTGCTATGACCTTGAGTCCGGCACTTTGTGCGTTGCTCCTGCGTCCTCCGGCAGAAAAACCGGCTAAATTCTACGCACCTATCAACTTTTTGCTGGATGGCTCCCGCAAGATCTATCTCTTTGGTGTCAAACTGCTGGTTCGCCGGGCACTCCTTACCCTTATAATCTTCGGCATCGTGCTGGCGGGCATCTGGTTTATGAACAAACAGATCTTGAGCAGCTTTTTGCCCACCGAAGATAAGGGGGCTATTCTTGTAAACATCGAACTGCCGCCGGGGGCAACTCTTGCCCGTACCGAAAAGGCGTTGTTTGAATTCCGGGATAAAGTAAAGCAGGTCGACGGTGTCCGCAGCGTACTTATCGGTTCGGGCTTCAGTATTCTCTCCGGCCGTGCCGAAAACGCCGGTATTGCCATCGTGCAGCTCGACCACTGGGATAACCGGAAAACTCCGGATAAACAGCTGGGCCCCCTGAACTTGAAAATCCAGAATGTGGCCCGCACCATTGCTTCGGCACAGATCCTGTGCTTTACACCTCCGGCGATCATGGGGCTGGGGGCTACCGGCGGGGCAACATTCATGCTCTCCGGCGAAGGGGATATACAACCGGCAGCACTCTTTGAGCAGGCTATGGATACCGCCGGCAAGATTTCAGCCGACCCCAAAACGCTGTACGCCATTACCACTTACAACGCCAACACGCCCCAGTTGTATTTGAACATCGACCGGGAAAAAGCCGAAACTTTGGGCTTGACTGCCAAAGATGTATATGCAAGTTTGCAGAGCCAGCTGGCAAGTTTCTATGTCAATGACTTCAACATTCTGGGCAACAGTTTTTATGTTAAAATTCAGAGCAGCAAAGAAAACCGCTCGACCATCGACGATATAAAGAACATCCAGCTCCGGAACAGCTATGGCGAAATGGTGCCTTTGAGTTCTATCGGCGAACTCTCCTTTATGGTGGGGCCGCGGCGTATCCAACGCTTCAACAAACTTACCTCGGCAGAAATGAATGTTCAGGGTAAGCCCGGAGCCTCCACCGGGGACTTGATCCAGATCATCGAAAAGATCGAACTGCCCCGCGACTACCATGTGGAGTGGACTGGCATGAGCTATCAGGAAAAGGAAAACGAAGGTCAGCTGGGCAAACTCATGATGCTGGCGATCATCTTTGCCTACCTCTTTTTGGTGGCACAGTACGAATCGTGGACGATCCCGGTGCCGGTGATGATGTCTGTGGCATTCGCCAGTCTGGGTGCTTTGCTCGGCTTGTGGCTCACTGGCGAAACCATGAGTATCTACGCCCAGCTGGGTATGGTCATGCTCATCGGGCTGACGGCAAAGAACGCTATCTTGATGGTGGAATTCTCCAAACAGGAGCGTGAAAGCGGCGTGCCGGTCATCGAAGCGGCAATGCGTGGCGGCGATTTGCGTTACCGTGCAGTGCTGATGACCGCATGGAGCTTCCTCTTCGGGGTGTTCCCGCTGGTTATCGCCAGTGGTGCGGGTGCGGCAAGCCGTCAGGCTATCGGGATAACCACCTTCTCGGGGATGCTGCTGGCAACGGTGGTGGGGATCGTCTTTACCCCGGCACTTTATGCGGCGTGTCAGAGATTGCGTGAATTTATCAAATACGATATTTTCAAACAGCCCAGACCCGATTACATGAAAAACGATAAGTAATTTTTCTGTAAAACAAAAACTCCGGCAAACCGAAAAAGTCTGCCGGAGTTTTTTATTGCCTGAAAATTATGCAGCTTATCAGCGCTGACAGCCTACTACTTGCGTTAAGATCACATATTTATTGGCGGGCAGTTTCAGAGCTTTTGCCCATACCTGGGGCTTGAAGCTGCCGCAAACTACGGTATTGAGGTTGTATCCGGCACAATAAAGATAAATATTCTGCATGATCGCCCCGGCTTCCATAGCTATATAATGGGAGCCTTTGCCGTCAAACGCATCTTTATCGGCTACCATCACCAGCACCACGGGGGCCTTGGCACCCATTTTTCTGCTGTCGGATTCGGCACGCATATCTTGGGCAGTTACCTTTTTCAAAACATTGTCGCCCAATTCATGCTTGTAAACGCCATCGGAGAGTGCCACATACATTTCTATAGCATAAATGCCCCGTGCCACCGGTACGGTACGCTTGCCGTTGGGACGGTTCTGCCCGTAAGCCGCCCAGAGCAGGTTGGAGAGATCCAGCTCGCTCAAGGCTTTATTGCTGAAAGTCCGGCTGGTCTTGCGTTTTTCCAGAGCAGTTTTCAGCGTAACAGAGTTTTTCAGATTCGGCGTCGGCAGCTTGATTTCGTTTTCCGCAGCGGCACTGAAGGCAGATACGGCACAAACTCCGGCAATAATTCCACACAACAAATTCTTCATTTTTTACTCCTTTTGTGATTTTCTGTAGAGGTAATTTCAAAAATCATTCAAAACAAAAGTAATGAGCAGAACCATAGCCAAGTGAAAGGTAGGTTTCAGCTGCTACCCGTAGCGGTAACAGCTGAAACAGCTCCTTTTGCATGGCGAAGGTTATGCCATTAGTGACTTTTGAGGATTTTTGAAATTACCTCTGTAAAAATATTATAGCATACAAAATTTATTTTTTCAACTTTCCGGCAAATTTTTTTTGCTGTTCAACCGCAAACTACCCGGCGAAACGGCAAAAAAACTTTTGAATGCTTTGGAAAAACTGTACCGGTCGGCAAAGCCGCATTGAGTGGCTATCTCTTCAATAGCAATATTGCTGTTTATGAGCATATTTCTTGCAGCATTGAGCTGTAAACTTTTTATGTAACGCTGGGGCGATATATTCATTTGTTTGCGGAAACAGCGGTAAAAGTTGTTTTCCGACATGCTGCACATTTTAGCCAGAGCGTGATTGCTCAAACTGCCGTGGGGATTCTGATTTATCATTTTCAACGCCCGTTTTATCCGGGAGTCGATCTGCTGGTTTTCTCCATTCAAAGCAGCATCGGGCAGCATTGCCAGATACTCCAGTATCATTATGTGCCACCCCAGCTGCCGGTGCATGGCATCCAGTGTAAAAAACTTTTCAAACAGCCGTTTTGCCGGTTCAGAAGGCATTACATATATTTGATTAGCCGCGTGTTCAAAAGGTTCCCCGGCTGTGAAATGGGCGTAAAAATGTGGAAACTTTTTCTCGGCAAATCCGCTTATAACTGTATATGGCGGAATCAGGAAAGCCCGGTCGGGCGTTGCCTCGTAACGCTCATCGGCACAACAAATGACCGCCCCCGGCTCCGGGTTCCAGAAAATAAACCAGCTGGGGTGAACAGCTTCAACACAATTCCACTGCACTCTGGGCAAATATTGGGCAAGGTGGATATGCAAATTAAATGCAACAGGTTGTTTTTTGCAAGTTTCGGACATATTTTTTTCAGGATTACAACATTTATTTTTTTATCTTTTATGCTATAATATAAGGTATTGAACAAGAAAAATCAAGGTTTGATTTTCAGAAAAACAACATAAAAGGTATCATTTATGAACAACAAATTCTGGGTGTGGGGCTATGTACTTGATACAGTTCCCGGTAAAGCATTTTTTGTCGACAAAGCCACTTCCTGCAGCTTGGAAACAGGTGCAAAGTATCTGCAGGCAGACAATGTGTTCTGGCTCAACGGATTGCATACTCTGGATGCGTTCAACGATTTCCAGTGCGAAAAACTTCAGGATATACCCAATGTTATCGGCGGACTTACCCACATCGAAGCCAACGGCCCCGGCAAAGGCAACTGGCAGATACACTATACTGAAGCCGCTGAAAAACTGGCAAAGCTTTCCCTTAAATACCCCAACATCAAAGGTGCCATTATCGACGATTTCCGTTCGCCGGTTGGCCCCTCCAAAAATATGACCGACGAAGAGCTGCACCGGGTTTGCGGCACACTTAAAAGCATAAACCCTGATTTGAAGCTCTATTTAGTGCGTTATTTCACCACCCAGGATCAATCCACATTGACCACTTGTGCCGATGATTTTGACGGCTTGAGTGTCTGGTGCTGGAACTCCACTGATTACTTCTGGAACGCTCTTTATCACGAAGAGATCCGCCGTTTGCGGGAGCTTTTCCCGGGCAAAGAGATCATTCAAGGTCAATTTATCCACGCTTACGGCGAAGGCGGCATACCCCAATTCATGGATCAAATGAAAAATCAATGCAGCAAAATTGCTTACGCTCTGGATAGAAAAAGCATTGACGGCTGGTGTGCCCTGCAAAGCGGATGGTTCTGTTTTGAAAGCCACAAAGAACAGGTGGAATATCTGCGTAACTATTGGGATTGGTACCTGAAAACCCGTACTATCCGGTAAAAATCAAACTTCCAGCAAACGCTTTTGCAAAAGCGTGTATCTTACTTCGCTGCGATAGTTTGCCACTGCCATTTCCAGAGCTTTGCGGCTGCCGACGATTATCAAAAGTTTCTTGGCTCTGGTCATGGCGGTATAGAGTAAATTCCGCCCCAGCATCATGTAATGGCTGCTCTGCATGGTCAATATGACCACCGGAAATTCGCAGCCCTGGGACTTATGCACGGTCACGGCGTAGGCGTGGACCAGTTCGGAAAATTCGTCGGAAGTATACTTTATCAGCCGTTCATTATCAAATTTTACCGCCATTACCCGCTCTTTGGCGTTGATGTAGCGGATCATGCCCATATCGCCATTAAAGACATTTTTATCGTAGTTATTGCTTATCTGCATAACTTTATCGTCTAATTTGAATATGCGTTCCCCGGCTTCCAGAAAATCTTTCTTTTCCGGATTCAACAGCTTTTGCAGTTCAGCATTCAAAGCAACCGTGCCGCACAAAGTCCGGTTCATGGGGGTCAGGATCTGCACAGCTTCCAACGGGTCGTAGCCGAAGCGTTCCGGGATGCGTTTCAGAAGTTTTTCTATGACTTTTACCGCAGCAGCCGGGTCATCCTGCTCTATCCAGTAAAAATCTTTCAGCTCGTTTGGGTCGCTGTTTTCGCCTGTATAAGGCAGCAAGCCGGAGTTTACCCGGTGGGCGTTGGTGATGATCAGACTTTCGCTGGCCTGCCGGAAAACTTTTGTCAGGCGGCAGACTGCAAAATATTTGCCGCATTCCAGAAAGTCAGCCAATATTCTGCCGGGGCCCACCGACGGCAGCTGGTCAGCGTCGCCGATAAGCACCAGACTTGCCCCGGTGCGGACCGCCCGGAAAAGTGCCACTGCCAGCGGAAGATCCAGCATGGAAATCTCATCCACTAAAATAATATCCGCTTCCAACGGTTTTTCTGTATCAAACGAAAATTTGTTGGTATCGGCGTCAAAGCCCAGCAGCCGGTGCAGAGTTTTGGCTGTTTCGCTGGTGGCTTCGCTCATACGCTTGGCGGCTCTGCCGGTGGGGGCAGCCAGTGCAAGACGCAAGTTTGCCCGCTTTGCCCGCCGGACTATTTCGCCTAAAACTGTAGTTTTGCCCACCCCGGGGCCGCCGGTAATGATGACCAGCGGCGATTGGCTGACAGCTTCCACGGCATGTGTTTGCTCATCCGAGAGTTTCAGATCCCTGGCGGCGGCAACTTTCTTCATTACCGCTCCGGAAAACTTCTGCATAGAACCAAGCCGCTTGACATGCTGCGGCAGTTCGCACTCGTATTTATACAAATAAGCCGGGTACGCCATATCGTCATCCATGACGATCCTTTTTTTATCAATGGCAAAAGCCACTGCCTGCAGGGCGGCGACTTCGTCGATTTTCAAAAGTTCAGCGACTTCCCGGATCAATATATCTTTGGGTATGCAAGTGTGCCCGTGCTGGGTTTGCATTTCCAACACATGCACTGCTCCGGCACAGAGTCTTTCAGGAGCATCGGGAGCTATCCCCAAACTGGCGGCGATCTGGTCGGCACGCAAGAACCCGATACCGTCCACTTCCTGTGCCAGTTGGTAGGGATTTTGTTTGACCATCTGGGCGGCGGCATCGCCATAGCGTTTGAACAATCGGGCACAATAAGCGGGCGTTATCCCCAAGCCTTGCAGAAAAATGGCACTTTGCCGCCGCTGACCGTACTTTTGCCACGCTTCCCGTATGGCGGTAACTTTTTTCATACCCATTTTGGGTATTTCCCGCAAGCGGTTGGGGTGATTGGTCAATATGTCGCAGGTATCTTTGCCAAAGTAATCCACAATGGCAGCAGCGGTCTTGCCGCCGATACCGGGAATGATGCCTGAAGCAAGAAAGCGTTTCAACCCCACCGTACTTTCGGGCAGCACAGTGCAAATGGAGTCTGCCTTGAACTGCCTGCCGTATTCCGGGTGTTCCACCCAGCGGCCCACAGCTTCCACATATTCGCCCTCGCCGCAGCCGTAATTGGTTCCGCAGACCGTTTCGGTTTTGCGGTCAGGCGTCAGGATGTGCAGAACGCTGTACTGATTGTCGGGGTTGACAAAAAGTACACGCACTATTTCGCCGGCGATTTTTTCCTGTCCACCGGCTGGAGTTTTTTCTGCACAGGCTGCGGGCATATTACATGGTATCCAAGAGTTCGGTAAAGTTATCCACCGCCTCTTTCAAACTGCCGGGGTAACTGCCGCCGGCACCGAGAGTCATAAAGCCGGAAAAGTTGTGACAACGCATAATGGAAACCAATTCCTTGACTTCAGCATTGCCCCCGGCGAGGGTGGTGTAATCCCCTTCCCAAGTCATATCCACCAAGTCCAGCTGCAAAGCGGTTTTGATAAATCTGCCCAGCTTCCACGACTGCAAAAATGGCATTTCGCCAGATTGCACAAAGTTTGCCGGATTAAAGACAAAACCGTAATCGTTGCTGGCAGCAGTCCGGTGGCGGTTGAGTTTGGCAGCCGCCCGGCTGGCACACTGATTGGTGTTGTAATATGCTACGCTCAAACCGGCATCGGCGGCAGCTTTGGCAGCACTGTAACTGTCGTTCAAAGGCAGGATCAATCGACCGGCACCGATGGCAACGGCAAGGTCGATCAAACTCTGGGCGTTTTCGGGCACACTCATACAGCGGACGGCACTTACGGCAATATTTGCATCATTAAGGTCATTTATCCAGCGGTTGAGTTTTTCGGCAGAGTATTTATACCACGCCTTGCCCTGAATGTAGTCCAATTCAAGATATTTGATCCCGGCTTTCTGACAATTTTCGATCATTTCGTCCACATACCGCCCGGCAAGTTTGCTGCTGACGGCAAGGCGGAAACTTTCGTGGGCAATGCGGTCGGCAAAAATTGCGGCACGCTGCTTTACGCAGTCGGCACATGCCGGATTATCGCAAAGAACAAATGCCGGATCCACATTTCCGATGTTCAGAGCAATATCGTACATTTTACCGGCATCGATCAAACGCACTTCGGCGTTGCCGATCCTGCCCCGGGTCATGGCAGGAGTCAGCAGAGAATCCAGCCCGATAAAGTCCCGGTGAGGTCCGGGGTAGAACTTCCACGATTTAGTGATTTCTTCGCCTTCCGGAGTGGTGAAAGTCCTGGTGGCAGTGTTCATATAAGGCAGTTCCAGCAAGGCTTCGATGCTGTGCAGAGTTGTGTTGCGATCCTGATCCACGCCAAGTAAGCAGATAAAGCCGCCTTTTTCCGCCAGACGGGTGTAGGGTGTGTCGTTGCCGTGAGCTGTTTCGGCTTTCCAATGGTCGCGGCAAAGCTCTTCGGCATCTTTGCCGATGGCAGCAAGGGTGCCTACCGGACAGGGGCTGATAACAACATTGGGGCGGCTCTTTACTTCATCGGTCAGGATACCCAAAGCTCCGAAGACCGGCACCAGTAAAGTACCTTCTTCGCCCAGCACATCCAGAAAAGCATCAATTACTGCCGCCGGGCCGCCGTTGACTTTACCCAGACTGATAAGCGAACTGTGCAAAAGCACGATATCGCCATTACGCAACCCCAGCTCCCGCAAACTTGCGGCAATCGAACATTTATCAAGCATAGTAAAACTCCAATGTTATTCGGTTATTATAAGTACTGCTGATAAGATAGCACAAACTTGCTGCTTTTCAATTATTCACTATTCTTTTATAGCTTATTTTGCCGTTAAAAGCTGAACAAATCATTATTTCACAGTAAGAAATTGTCGATTTTTTATCCGCTGCAGTTGACATAATGAACCAATGGTGCTATCTTTACTGGAACTATTTCAGAATTTATAAAGGAAGGATTTTTGTATTATGAGTTTCCGAATCGGTATCTGGGATCATTGCCGCTATGTGGTCAACCGGGAAAAACCTTATGATGAGATCGCCCGCCATCTGGAAAGAATGTGGAAAGCCGGAATCAGTGTAGCAGATATTTATCTGCCGGAAGTCCCCTCGCTGGATGATTACTGCCGGGCCGCCGCCAACTGCGGTATGCTCGTAGAAGCCCGCATCACCCCCGAATGGGCGGGCAAAGGCGTTATCAAACGCACTCTGCCCGAAGATTTGTGGGCAGAAATGGAAAAGCAATACGGCATCCGCTTGAGCGGACCTTGCGGCAATAACCCCGTCAACCGGGAGCTGTTTGTTGCAGGCACTGAAAATCTGGTCAAAGCCTATAAAGACCGTCTGGCGTCGTTTCATCTGGATTTTATCCGCAACGACAATGCCTTGCTTTTGCTCGATTATCCTTGCCAATGCGAAGCGTGCCAGAAGCTTTATGAACGCTTTTTCGGAGTAAAAGTCTTGACTTCCGAAATGCTTGCCAAGCCCGCAATAGCTTACAAACTCCTGGCTCTGCGGAATGAAAATGTAACAAAAACCGTTAAAGAGATGCGGCGTATCAGCCGGGAAAATAATATAAAGCTCACCATCGCCGCCCGTGCCAATTATATTGACAGTGCCGATATAACTGCTCCGCCGGTCTGGGGGCTGGGGCCCGCCGTGCTGGAAGGGCAGGATTGGGTGCGGTGGCTGGATAACGATTATATCGACGAAGCTTTCCCCATGAACTATCACACTGAAATCGATAAGTTCAAATCGCTGGTCAGCGACTATTTGCGATTGTTGGGCGATAAGGCATTTACCGCATTGCACATCGGCGTAGGCGTTATGAGTTCCATGGGAATAAATCCTCCCGATGCGGTGGCGGAACGCTTGCAGATACTTAAAGATGCCAAACTCCCCGGAGCTATGCTTTTTAACAAAATCAATACTTACGATGATGAATATTGCAAAGTCATCAGCGACTTTGCCGAATAAGGAATTTGCTATGCCTATATATGAATATATCTGCAAAGATTGCGGACACGCCTTTGAAAAACTTGTCCCCAGAGTGAATAGTGCTGTGGAGTGCGAAAAGTGTTCCAGCGGCAATGTGGAAAAGCAGTTTTCGGTCTTCGGCACCACTGCCACCAGCCAGACTGCCGCTCCGGCTTGTGCCGCCGCTAAAGATTGCCCGGCTGCCGGCGGTTGCGGCTGCCACGGCAAGTGCGGCTGTCATTAAGGTATACACCATGAAAAAACTTATCTGGCCGGGCAGCACTCAATTAGCCCCGGTACCGGCAGTTCTGGTCGGAACCGGCGGCAACGGTTTTGCCAACAACCTTATTACGATCGCATGGGTGGGGATCGTTTGCAGCGATCCGGCGATGCTTTCTATTTCGGTAAGACCGGAGCGGTTCAGCTATAAGGCTTTAGTTGAAACCAGGGAGTTTTCAGTAAATATACCGCTGGCAAGTCAGGCCGCCGTGGTGGATTGGTGCGGGGTAAAGTCCGGCAGAGATGTGGATAAATTTGCCGAACAAAGCCTCACAGCCCTCCCCGGCTCGCAGATACAATCCCCGCTGGTTGCGGAGTGCCCATTGAATTTGGAGTGTAAAGTCAAAGAGATCATCCACCTCGGTTCCCACGATATGTTCCTTGCCGAGATCGCAGCAGTTCAGGTTTCCGAAGATTTTATCGCCGAAAGCGGCAGACTTGATCTGGAACGCAACGGCGGAGTTTTGGGCTACGCCCACGGTCACTATTTCAATTTAGGCAAATGTATCGGTCACTTCGGTTTTTCGGTGCGGAAAAAGCCCGGTTCAAAAATCCGGAAGTAACTGTTTACAGCATAAAAAACAGGGCACTGCTTACCTTTTTGACAGGTTGCAGTGCCCGTTTTTATACCGTGACCAAATTACCGGAGTTTATAGGTGTAAACCTTATCCTGATCCAGGTTGCGGTAATTTATATATACACCTTTATCGCTGACCTGCAAGATACCGTAACCGGTACCGGTGGTGTGCAGTTTGGTGGTGACTTTTCCGGCGTAAAATTTGTTCCACAATTCCCGGTTTTTCTTATGTTTGGCGGGGAATTTATCTTTGGCAGGTGTGGTTTTCTGAAACTTGAGCTGGGTTTTGGGGTAGCGGATCGTGGAGTTGATGATAAACTGGCTTATGCGGTGATTGTTTGCTTTATTGAAATACTCCACAAATGAAACTTTATGGGTGTGGCCGCTCAATACAATGGCGTCAGCTTTTTCCAGCAAGGTCAGAAGTCGTTTAAGATCATCACTCAAGATTCCAGTTACCGCATGTTTGCCGGTAGGCAGCAGCGGCACATGCGAAATAAAGAAGGTATAACGGACATCGGGATTTTCCTTTAACGCCTGTTCAAAAAACGGTATATCCACATTCATTAAATCGTAACAGAGGTAAAGGTCTTTGCCGATGGTAAAATAGTAGTTGGAGTTTTTGCGTTTAAGATTTTTGATGGTTTTATCCAGATGCTTATTGATCACCAGCTCCCATGCCTTATCGCCTTCAATACCCCGGGTATCGTGATTGCCGCAAACTACCAACACATTGTCAAAACGCCTGGTCAGCTGCTCAAGAGCCTGTTCCAGATTTTTCTTGTGCAGTTCAAAGTTATAGCAATCGCCGTGGATCAGATCGCCCAGCTGAAAAGTGTACAATGTTTTGTCGGCTTTGGCTTGCAATGCAGCCTTATCCAGCAGTGTGGGAGTATACAGTTTCCACATCATTTCATTAAGGGGAGTAGCAGTTTCGACGGTGCCGCCTTTATTGAGTTCCACCCATTTGGTCTGTTTACGCCACGAAAAATATCCATCTTCATTCAATACATGTTTGCCATGGGGTATGCCCAGATGCTTCATCTTGCTGGTGTCGTGGAACTCCATACGGTCGTAATGTATATCGCCGATAAAAGCAATATTGTAGCTTGAGCTGTTACTGCCGCACAGTACAAATGCACCCAGCATAAAGAGAATTAAAAGTTGAAGTTTTTTCAGCATAACAGAACCCTTTCGATTGAGAATATTGCAAAACAGTTATAATTTAGTACCGATTACGATTTTTTCAAATCAATGGTCAAATATTTTTATCAAGCGTCAGCAAAACGTCAGAGTGTCAGCAGGATAAAAAAACTGCTGCAAACAGTTTTTTTTGCTTGCAGCAGCCTTGATGTTTTATGAGTGTTTTACAATACCATACCGGCTATCCAACCGGCTATCAGCAAGGGTATATTAAAGTGGATGAAGGTCGGGATGGTGGAGTCGTAAATATGGTCGTGCTGACCGTCGGCATTCAAACCGGCGGTGGGGCCAAGCACCGATTCCGAACAGGGCGAACCGGCGTCGCCCAAAGCTCCGGCAACCCCCACAACTGCCAGCGTGGCAGCCGGTGACATACCCAGCTTGATGCACAAAGGTACATAGATCGCCGCAATCAAAGGCACTGTGGAGAACGATGAACCGATCCCCATAGTTATCAGCAAGCCGATAAAGAGCATCATAAATACCGCAAATCCCCGGTTGCTGCCCAAGCCTTGAGAGATCATATCCACCATTTCTTTTACGCCGCCGGTAGCTTTCATTACTTCGGCAAATCCCATGGCGGCGATCATAACTATACCGATGCCGCCCATAAGGTAAACGCCCTGCACAAAGACATCCTGCGTATCACGCAAACTTATCACCCGGGCAAGCACAAAAACCAGCACTGCTGCCAGCGAGGCAAGGAAAAGCGAGTCAAGGAATATTTGAGCAGCAAAACCCGCCACGATCGCCACCACGCCGGTAATGACTTTCAGGGGCTTGATTTCGGTTTGTTCAGGTGAAACGCCGGCGATTTTGCTTTCGTCGTATTCTCTGGGCTTGCGGTAGGATACAAAAATTGCAATCAAAAGCCCCGCCAGCATCCCCAAAGCCGGAATCGCCATGGCACCGACAGAAATGGAGGGATCCACATTCATACCGTTGCTTTTCAGGTTACCGACAAGTATATCATTTATATAAATGCGGCCGAATCCGAAAGGGAAACACATGTAAGGCGTGATCAATCCGAAAGTAAGGATACAGGCGATCATCCGCCGGTCGATCTTGAATTTGGCAAAAATCTGCAGAAGCGACGGTATCAAAATGGGAATAAAGGCAATGTGTACCGGAATAAGGTTTTGCGACGACATGGAGATCAAAGTCAATATCAGCAGCAGGAAGTACTTGAAATAAAGGATCCTCTTGCTGGTGATCTCTTTATTGAGCTTTTTCAAGATGCTCTGTGCCAGAAGTTCCGTCAACCCCGAGCGGGATATAACTATGGAAAACGCCCCCAGCATAGCATAGTTGAAAGCAATTTTGGCTCCATGACTCAAGCCGTTGGAAAAAGCCTCCAGAGTTTTGGCTTCGCCCATACCTGCCCACAAACCGCCCGCCAGTGCGGCAATGATGATGGAAAAGACGATGTTCAAACGCAACGCTGACAATACCAGCAGCAGCACTACCGATACAAAGACCGGATTAGTCAAAAAATCATACAACATAAAAAAACCTTTCTTCAGTTATTTTTTATACTATGTTTACCTGCCTGATACTCTTTATTTCCGACAACTGCCGCACTGCCTTCCGGAACAGTGAACTGCATATTACCGGAACTGTACTCCAAAGTTATTTCGCCTTTGGGGCTCGGGTGACGCATTACAAACTCTTTCACATCTCCCGCTTGCGGATCTATAATAAACTTTTTGAATCCGTTTTCCAGCGGGCGGATACCTGCCAAACGCCGGGGAATGATATTGGCGGGAGCCGCTCCCCATGCGTGGTTCCAGTCCTGATTGGGCTTGAGTTCGTTGCTCCAGGCTTCCATGGAAATCGTGGAGCCTTGAGCGATCATATTGAGCCATGAGCGTTCTTTATCGGAACGCATCAAATCAATAGCATGCTGTGCTTTATTGGCTTTGAAACAGGCATCCAGCAAAAATTGAGCCATATATACACTGCATTTCATGCCTTTGCTGACAATAAAATCTGCCAGCTTGGCTGAATCATGCCGGTCTGCCAGATCAAAAGCCAAAGCCAGAACCGCGGTGTGCAGTGCCATGTGGCCGCTGGCTGTATTGTCGAGCCAGGAGCCATCCGGACGGCGGAAAAGTTTCAGCATCTTATTGCGGACAGCTTCGGCTGTTTTCCCGCAGCCGCTGCCGGGCAGCAGCTGCTCCATATTGTTCAATGCGTCATAATAAAATACATTGCTGACAAAGTTTACAGCCCCGTAATCATAATCGTCACGCTCATTGGGCGGCCAATCCACCAAAAGCTGCATAGGGTCCTGATACAGCGGGAAATATTGATACGGTATCTCGCTGCGGTAGTCCTTTATATCAACGAATTCGGGGTTTTCGATCAAGCCGTCGCAGTTGAGATATTGTTGGCAAAGCCGTTCCGGCAGAGTTCTTTTCCAGAAATGCAAACTTAATTCGTCGCCGGAATAAAGCATGTAATCCCGCACCAATCGCGGAGTTATCAAACGGTATTCCAAAGCCGGTATGGGGTAGAATTCGATCATAAATTCCAATGTACGCCGGGCGATTTCGTAACCGCCGCCGGTGCAGTATGCCCCCAGAGCGTTGATGTAGCAATCGCCTTCAAACGCCTGCCGCTCCCGCTCGCCATCCACATATATACCGAAACAGCTGGTGGCTTTCATGGAGTATTTGCAGAACTCCCAAACCTGGTTGAGCCGATCATCGGAACACTCAAATCGTGCGGCATTATCATCGAACTCACCAAATACTGCGTGGCGGATGAACTCCACATTTTTTACACTTTCAGCCGCCACTTCCGCATATCGGAAAGGGGCAATCTCGCCGCCGATATTTTCCGGAGTCAGCACTTTGCTGCGTTGATAAGTTTTCTGATAAGGCGACTGGTGTTTGGGTATATCCATAAAAAAGCGGTTTTCGCCGGCAGTCAGCTCTTTTGACATAACTTTTATGCAGCGGTAGCCGCCCGGTTCCCGTTCGACCCTGCCATCGGAGCTGACCACTTCGCCAATGCTGATTTCGGCAGTGCAGTCGGCGTTACAATCCACCACCAGCTCAAGTCTGCCGAACGCAGCTTTGCCGAAGTCGGCAAACCAGACACCGCTGCCGGGTCGGGTAATGAGTTGCGGGGTTTGTTTTTCTATATTTACAAGCATATAAATTCCTTATTTAAGCTCAAACTTGACTGTGGCGGCAAGGTTGGTTGCCACATCGGTAAGCCGTGCGGTATAGCTGCCGCAAACTGCATTCAGCGGAAACGCCCACTTCGGACGGTTTGCCGGGGTATCAAAGACCAGTTCCCGCACTTTTTTGCCGTTGGGCTCAAACACATCCAGCCGGTAGATACGCCCTTTTTTCAACTCCGGATGCTGCCACTGAACGACCTTGCCCCGGACGGCGGATTTGACCGCAAACACCGGTGCACTCTGTTGGGAAGCAAAGGTTGAATAGAGGTTCAAGTGATCCGCCTGATCAAAATCAACGGTGAATTTGTTATCAAAGCCCACAAAGCCGGAATTTACTTTGTAAATATACTGTTTTTCCGGCAGAGTTACCGTGTATTTGCGGTCGAGTTTGCCGGGCAGAGAGTCTTTCTGCAGCAGCCCCGGCCGCCATACCGGGTCAAGAATATTTAGTATGCCGTAGCTGGTGAAATCAGCGTGTTTGCGGATACGCACCATGCCGTCGGTCAGAGCCGGGGTGATCTCGCAAGGCTTTTTCAGCGGCACCAGCCGGTCGATAAAACCATCGAAGGGGGTGGATTTATCTGCCGAAGCAAATGCTCCCTGCAAGGAAAAATTCAACAATATTGCTTTGCCTTTGCCGTAATTTTTTACGATGACCGGAGTTCCGGTCACATGAGTTTCAGCTGCTTTGAAAAGTTTGTGATCGACTTTGCCCATGACCGCTTTGGGGGCTTCGGCAAAACCAATGCTGCCGAAAATTTTGCTCAAAGCTCCGGTCTTGCGGGGAGTCAGATTTTCGTCAAGAATACCGGGCAGAAAGTCGGCTATAACTGTACCGCCATTTTTGACAAATTCTTCAATGGCAGCAGCTTCTTTATCGGAAAGAGCGGAACACCCCGCCATAAACAGCACTTTGGCATGGTTGTTTTTCAACCGGTCAAGGGTGCGGCTTGATACAAAGTCAAAGCCTTCGCCCCGGTGATATGCCCAACGCATGATGGGCGTAATAACTTCTGCATCCCAGAAAGCTACTGCCCAGTCGTGCATATTGAGTGTATCATCTTTCATGCCGAAAAGTTTGGCGCGTGCCAGCGGGTCGCCGCAGCGGTCGTCCAGCATCAAAGCGGTGCGTGAAGCGTGGCTCCAGTAGATGTATATGCCCTGATTTACAAGATCGTTTTTGATCATGTAATGGGCTGTACCGGCTTTGAGTTTATCCATTACAGGCAGCCATTTCTGCACATATTCGGCAATGCGGTGATCCGAGGATATGCCGCCGTGATTATGCCCGGGGAAACTGGCAAAAAATGCGTTGCCGTTGGCACTGCCTTTCAGCAGAGTTTCCACATGCAGCATGGGATAATCGTGGCGGCTGCCGTGGGTAAAGTTCATGTAGCCGCCCCACCAGAGAGTACGGTATTTATCTTTGCCGAAGCTGCGGATGACTTCATCGTAAACATTGTTCTGGTAAGGACCCCAATATTCCAGATCCTTCATAGATTGTTCGATATCGCCGGGCATACTGCCTTCGCAGCCCACCGGGGTATCGGGAGCAAATTTTTTGATTTCAGAGCGGAGAAAATGCAGCACATCGGCATACATTTTTTCCATGTAGCGGCGGTGATCGAACCATGCGGTAAAGTTTTTGGGCGAACGGCAGAAATTTACATCGATTTCCTCAAAACTTTTGAAATCTTTCTGCCACGCCGAATTGAGTTTTGCAAGAGTTCCATACTGTTTTTTCAGAAATTCCCGGAAATACTTCTGATCCTGTTTGCCGTAACCGGCATTGTAGCTGAAACGCAATTCATCGCCCAGATTATACATTGCCGGTTCCAATTCCCGGTAACATTCAGCAGCTTCTTTCCGCCAGATCTCCAAAGATTCCGGGCGGTAGAAGCAGTAATCGCCGTCGGCGATATCGGCACTTTTCCGGTTGAGTTTCTGGATGACGCCGTTTTTGTCGCCCATGATCATAATGGTATTGCCGCTGGTGTAAGAGAGCAATTTCTGGTCAAGCTGGGCGGTTCTGGTTACATAGCTGTCCCACCCGGCGGTGATCACATAACGCCAGTTCAAACGGCCCACGGATTGGGCGGCATAAATTTCGTTGCGTGCTGCCGCCCATGCGATCTGGTAGTAGTCTTCGATGGTGCGGTCGGGGAAAAACACGCATTGTTCGGTCTTGACCAGCGGTTGATCGTTTTTATCCAGCAAGGCTATACGCACATATCCCGCCATGCCCTGCAACAGCGAAGCATCGACTTTGAAATTTACTGATTTTGCCGCCTTGGCTACCGGGAAAATATTTCGTGACCAGATCTGTTTGTAAGGCGAGTCAGCCATTTCCACTTGGATTTTTTCCACCCGGCTGTCCGCTTTTTCCCAGAAGGCACTGCCGGAAAAGAGCGTCTTTTTGCTCTGGCGGGGCAAAATCAACTGAACTTTGCCCACGGGGGAAGCTACTTCAAATGGTTCAATGGCAAACGCACCGTTTTTGCCGATGATATCACGGAAATATTTACTTCCGGCAAGGTTTTTAGCATTAACAATATTGTTGTGCAGATCACGCACTCTGATTTGCGGAGCTTCCGGTTTGGTCGGACAGCTGGCAGCAAATCTTGCCAGCATGGCGATATTGGCCAGATCGCTCAAATAATAACTGCGGTGATAGCTGCTGTATTCCCGTTCTGCCACCAGCGACAAGGGTTCATTGTAGGGTGTTGCCCGCTGCCATACCACATTGACAACTCTGCCTTTGCCTGCCTGACAAGCAGAGATCTCTGCTTCGATCCAGTTTTTGAAAGGTATATCGAGCTTTTTGCCCTGCAAGTTCTTATGCAGTTTGTAATCTTCTTTGGTCAACACCACTTGCAGCAAAGAAGTACCTTTCTTTACTTTGGCGATCAACCGGTTCTGCTGGGCTTTGGGAAGTTTATCCAGCGTGATTCCGCCGAGGATGATCACATCGTAATCTTTATTGAGCTTGCGGGTGAATTCCCGGCGTTTTTCGCTGAAAGATGTACCTTTCATAAAACGCTCGTAACCGCCGGTGGCAAAGTTTTTGCGGTCAAATGTCAGCACATAATCGTAATCGCAGGGCATCATCTGCATAAGTTCCACCGCATCACGGGCACCGGTACGGTTCAGGATAAAAAGCACCTTGAGTTTTTTGCCCGTGGTGGAAAATTCCACGCTGGGGGTGCGGTATTCCATAGTAAGTTTATTGAGGTAATCCCCATCCCTCATCGGCACTTTATCGGCAGAATAAGCCATGCCGCAAAGCATCAGCAATGCGGTAAAAACACAGATTTTACGCATGATTTATTCTCCGGCTTTGGGATGCAGATCATCAAAGTTTATCAGGTGATCCCAGCCTTTTACCCCGTCGATATCATCTTGAGTGCAGGATTTTACCGCACCATCGGCATAGAGTACACTTATGGTGTTGTCGGCATGTTTGTAAGCGGGTTTGTTCAGCAGACCCGGCAGCAGACAGAAGTCAGTAACAATAGCACGCTTACTCTGTTCGCCGGAACGCATTTCCCGCTGAAATTCACCTTTGCGGTGGCGGCACTTTTTGCCGAAGTTCCACCATACATACCCGATCTGATTGCTTTTGAGTTTGGTTTTGTCTTCGGGGCATTTGAAAATCGCTTTAAGCTCTGCCGGAGCCAGTTTGCTGTCGTAAGGTTTGCCGGGAGCCACTACGGTACGGAAAAGAGTACCGGGTGCAGACGAAAATGAAGCATCGCCCCCCGCCTGATGGCAGCCGGAAGTTGCCGGCAGATAATCTTTGTTCTGATCGGCATAAATTTGCACATAACCGCCGATGCGGCGAAGATTATCCAGACAACCGGTGTTTTTAGCCGCCGCAGCCGTGGCATGCAGTGCGGGCATGGCAACTGTAACACAAACGATAAGCAAAGCCAGCACAAAAGCGGCTTCCAACAAAGTAAAATCATATTTTTTCATAACTTCATATCCTTAATAAATATTATATATCAATCTTCGCCATTGGCGTGTTTGAGCTGTTCCCAGATATTAGCTCCCCATTTGCTGTATTCCTGCTGCTGTTTGAGTTCAGCATGACCATCGAGCCACAGCAAAGTAGCAGATTTGTCAGCGTGTTCGTAGGCATTGCTGTTAAGGAACCCGAAGTCAGTCATAATAACCCGGTTGCTGGTTTCCGGTCCCAGACGATAGTTTTGCAAATAAGGTTTGGAGGTGTATGCACTGCTGAACCACCACACAAGATAACTGATATATTTGGCGGAACTTCCCATGATTTTGAAACCGGAATAAGCATTGTCGTTATCTTTGCCCGGATCATGGGGACACTGGAACAAACGCCAGCTTTTGCTTTTGGCCTGCCCCGCATTGGTCAGTTCTTCACTGGTGGCGATGGTGTTACGCCAGAAAACACTGGGCCAGGCACTCCAGGTGGCATCATTACCGGCAATGTAAGTAGAGCCATTTTCCGGAGCTGGGGTATAGCTGTTGTTGTCGTTGCAGTAAATGTGCAGATAAGTACCAAGCTGTTTCATCTGATTTACGCAAGAGATGTTTTTGGCACGGGTTCGGGCAGCCGAAAGTGCCGGCAGGAGCATGGCAGCTAAAATTGCGATTATGGCAATTACTACCAACAGCTCGATGAGTGTAAAATGTTTTTTCATTTTTTCACCTTTCTTTTTATTTATTTGTTGTTTATTGTTGAATATTAAAATTCTCTTGAGTTGCAAATTCAGTTGGCACATTCCGGAAAATGTACTGATATGTACGCTTTACCGCCGTCAGCCGCGGGCGATGTGCCAGAATTTTTACTGCATCATAACCCATTTGTTCGTAAGGCACCATGCAGCAGGGAAAGGGTGCCAGCTCCGGAAAATACTCCGGCACAAAGGTCCAGCCGAAAACTGTTATATCGCTGCTGATACCCAGCATCTTTTGAATTGTTTCAAAACCATTGTTATAAGGCCCGATCCAGATCAGTGCATCCAGTTTATTAACTTTGCACCAATTATTCAGTTCCTCCCGGGGCAAGGGTGTTTTGCCGGTCAGATCCAGCACGGCAACGGGCATATCATGCTTTTCCGCCCACGACTTGTAAGCGTTGAATGTCAAATGCGGTTCGTTTAACAGATAGATCCCCGCAGTCCCGATACGCTTGCACTTCATAAAACTCAAACACTCCAGCGTGCGGATCATGTTGTTGCGGTCAGAAAGTTCAAAGCTGTGCCAGCGGCGGGTGTATTGCCGGAAGCCGTACTGCACAAACTCTTTATTGCTCATAACTACCGAGGCTTTCCGCTCATACAGATATTGGAAAAGCATCTTGTACCATATATCAGTTATGACCATGCTGCCGGCGTTGATATGATTGAGCAGATTGTAATTGAGCACATTGCGGTCATTGATGCGTGATGCGGCAATAGTTTCCACTTGCATATTGCACTCCCTGGCGGCTTTCATTATTCCCTGATAACGCAAGCGGGAGGTTTCAGCTTCTGCCCGGTCGATGCTCATAAAGTCCGGACAGGGCAGCAGATAGGTTATTACTTGCGGTGATGCGGTAAGTGTGCCTCTGCCCCGCTGGCGTTCGACCAAACCTTCATGGGCAAGGATATTCAAAACCTTGTTGGCTGTACTGCGGGAGATGTTGTATTTGTGCATCAGGGCATTTTCGCTGGGCAGCAGTTTGCCCGGCGATGACTCCCGGATAAAACTGCGCAGCTCTTTAAGCACAAACTCGCAGAGTGAACCATCATAAGCAATATTGTTGCTGACCTTATACATAAATGCTTTACTGGATTCCCGGATTTATACAACGCTTTTATAACAGCTGATTTAAACAAAAAAAACTTCTGTTAATAAAGATACAATATTTTTTTATCATTTTCAACCCGAAAAGTTGTAAAAGTTGTATGAGCCGCAGAACTGACAGCACTCGCAACTTTTCTCCTTTTTGAGTACAAATTCTGCCCAATCAGCTTCTGGCGTGTACGAATAAGCGGCTGCCGGCTCCGTCGGGCAGCTCTTCGACTTTAGTTGCCTGCCACTTGAGCCGGGCTCCCGGCGGCGGAGTGTTTTTCAATGTTTCCAGCTCTTGAGCCGCCTGTTCCGGAGTTTTGTAGAATATCCAACGCCCCCGGTCGGCGATCAATCTTCTGGCATCGGCGTATATGGTGGGGATGACCCCCACGGCACGGGCGGTCAAAAGGTCGAATTTCTTCTGATAGATGGGGCGGTGACCCATTTCCCGGGTGCGGCCGTTGATAACTTCCAGATTTTTCAATTCCAAACCCACGGCGGCACTTTCCACAAAAGCGGTCTTTTTGCCCACCGAGTCGATGGCGGAGATCTCCCAGTTGGGGTATGCCATTGCCAGCACCAGCGAGGGGAATCCCGCCCCGCAGCCAATATCACCCACCCGCAAATGCTGGGTTGTCAGATCCGGAAATGCCACACCAAGCATCAGGGAGTCTGCCACATGCTTTATCCAGAAACCTTCTTCGGAGTCGATTCGGGTCAGATTCACCTGTTCATTGGCTATGCAGAGAATTTGGTACAGCGTGGTACACTTTTCTATAAGCATATCAATATCATGGACTTTTGCCCGCTTTGCCAAGGCTGCAAGTTTGGTTTTTGGGTCGAAAACATTGGAATTTTGCTCACTCATAGATCAGCCCTGCACTTTCAAATAGATCAATATAGTTACGGCAAGAAAAATCACCGTGATCGCTGCCAGTGCTGCTGCCAGATAACGGAAAAATTTCCTTTCCGCCCCCAGCCGCAGATAATCCCGGAAGTAACAGGGTTTGGCGGCTATCACAATCCCCACGGCTCCCCAGACCCATGCGGGGAGTGCTCCGGAGATATTCATATTGAGCTTGCAGTCAAAACTCATATCCAGAAAGCTGTATGCCCCCATTATCAAAAGTCCGGCAAAGCCCCGGCTGGCGAGATTATCCAGATATTTTATACTCAACAGCAGTGCCGCTGCCGCAATTATCCACGCATAATTGGCCAACCATGCCCACGCCACCGCCTGCACTTGCGGCACCACCCAAACCAGAGCCGCCGCTGCCAGCACAGTGCCGAAGCCTTTGTTCCGCAGCAGCATTTCAGCTTCAGAGAGATGTTCTTTATTGGTTCGCAAAAGAAAGACTGTCAGTGCCGCAAAAAATATGATCCCGGCAGACAGCATGGTTATAACGGTATATTTTTCCATAAAACTCCTTATTCAAACTATCTTTTATGTAACTTTTGTAATCAATACCGGTTGATAAACTTAATTTATCCAGCTGGTACACAACTTGTCCCGATGAAACATAAAGAATTATGCTTCGTCGGGACATATCCCAAGGGGAGATTAGCATTCTCCCCTTGGATCCCCTTTGCTCATTGCCCAGCCATATCCAGCGTAATCCCTCACGATTTTTAATTAACGGCGGGGGCTGACGCCCCCTTAAGCGATTTTGAGCAAGCTCAAAATCGTCCTCAAACGCCGGAAGGCTTC